>JAYNPH010000214.1:0-1546 GCA_038113685.1 Gammaproteobacteria bacterium | reverse complement strand
TCACGTAGATCGCGACCTTGCCCGTGGTTCGGTCAGTTGGGGTAACGGCTGCATGATGGCCCAACGTGCCGGGTAGTGTTTTGGTCAGGGCCTTCGAGCTGAACTGGGGAAGCGGCGCGTCCCGGTGAAGACCCAAGATAGCTTCGCCGGCCTTTCTCAGTGTTTTGGATCTAGCGGCGGCATTCGCCATCTGGGCAATGCCGGGGGTCGAGATGGCGTCGAAGATCGGATCCGTTGATGTGATGATTCGATCGCGCCACTTGGTGTCGTTATTTTTGAATTTCTGCGCCTTCGCTCGGAGCATCAGATGCGGGAAGTCTAATGCCCACTCGTGTGGGGGCAGATAAGGGCACTTGGTTTCCGCACATAGATCGCACAGGAAGCACTGATCGACCACCTTGCCATAGTCGGCCTTGTCCACACCGTCTACTTCCATGGTCTCACTGTCGTCAATTAAGTCGAAAAGTGTGGGGAAAGAGTCGCATAAGCTCACGCAGCGGCGGCAGCCGTGACAAACATCAAAAACGCGCTCCATTTCCGCGTGCAAGGATGCTTCGTCATAGAATTCTGGATTTTTCCAGTCCAAGGCGTCGCGTTTCGGCGCCTGCAAATTACCCTCTTTAGCACTCATAGAAGACCTCTATCACTTTGATTTACGTTGACTATCTTTGTGTGGCCAACAAAAAAGGGGCTCCGTAAAGCCCCTTCTCTGCATGAACGCCGGTGAGCCTTAACCCATTGCGTCCAAAGCTTTTTGGAAGCGGTTGGCGTGAGAACGCTCAGCTTTCGCCAGGGTTTCAAACCAGTCCGCAATTTCGTCAAAGCCTTCGTCCCGGGCGGTTTTCGCCATGCCTGGGTACATGTCCGTGTACTCGTGGGTCTCACCAGCTACCGAGGCGCGCAGGTTGTCTGCGGTGTTGCCCATGGGCAAACCAGTCGCCGGATCACCGACGGCCTCCATGTACTCCAAGTGCCCATGAGCGTGTCCGGTTTCGCCTTCGGCAGTGGAACGGAATACGGCTGCTACGTCGTTTTCACCTTCTACGTCAGCCTTTGCTGCGAAATACAGGTAACGGCGGTTCGCTTGAGATTCGCCGGCAAAGGCGTCCTTCAGATTTTGTAAAGTTTCGCTGTCCTTCAGATCCATTTTGCATGAACTCCATCTTGGTTGAGGTTGCTTGGCTAGGTAGGCCTGGTGCCGGGCGACTGGACAGTCGATCAAGCATAGGACTTACCGATGCAGGGCAGTATAAGTATTCGGGTCAATCTTTCTATTTGAATGTTTAGATCGTAATCATTGATGGGGTCTATTGGTTTTCACGTTTCGATCACTTTTGTAAATGATAATAATTCCCATTTAGGCCTGGCCCAAGGGCAAACTCCCGGTAAGACGGGTCAAACACAAACCCTAGGCCGCAATCCCGTATACAATTTCGAGCCAATCAATCCCGACTTGGCCGGGTACAGGATGGATATCAATCATGCCCGGCGAAATCCGCAGTGAATTAAGTCAGTTGATCCGGTTGGCCGCGCCCCTCGTGTTGGC
>JAYNPH010000213.1:1409-1620 GCA_038113685.1 Gammaproteobacteria bacterium | reverse complement strand
GCACCATTCCCGGCATTGTTGGGGTGGCCGTTACGGGTTTGATTTTGGAATACACAGGATCATGGAATCTGGTCTTTCAAGTGACTGCGGGTGTGACCCTGTTTGGCATGGTCTTCTATCTCCTATTTGCCAGCGGCGAAAAAGAGTTTGATTAACCTCGACCGAAGAGTGTCGATCAGGAGTACGTTTCGACCGTGTTGAATTTGCTTAA
>JAYNPH010000213.1:0-1317 GCA_038113685.1 Gammaproteobacteria bacterium | reverse complement strand
CGTATGCCACCCAGTTTCTTGGCGACTTTGGCGCCCAAGTCACGAAAGTAGAGCCTCTCGAGGGGGACGGTTTTCGTGCGGTGCGCCCAGGCCCCAGTGCAGACATTGGCGCAGGCTTTGCCAATTTCAATCGCAACAAGCGCAGTATGGCCTTGGATCTGAAGCAATCCGCCGGCCAAGATGTGCTGGCTCGATTGGTCAAGGACGCAGACGTTGTGGTCCACAATATGCGCGGTTTGTCCGCACAGGCTCTGGGTATTTCCTATGAGCAGGTCAAGCGAATCAAGCCAGACATCGTACATTGTTGGTCGCCGGGCTTCGCCAGTCATGGGCCGGATGCAAACAGTCCTGCCTACGACGACATTATTCAGGCGCGCTCGGGTATTGCTGCGCTTAACGCGGATGCCAATGATGCCCCTCAGTTTTTGCGCAGTATTGTGTGCGATAAGGTCGTGGGGCTGCATTTGGCGCTGGCGATCGCTGCCGCCTTGGTACACCGGCTGCGCACAGGCGAGGGGCAAAGCATCGAAGTGCCTATGCTGGAAACCATGACCAGCTTCATGATGGCAGAGCATCTCGCCGGTCACACCATGGTGCCGGCCCAAGGAGAGATCGGCTATCAGCGTTTGATGTCGGTCAATCGCCGTCCGTTTAAAACCGCTGATGGCTATATGGCGATCATGCCGTACAGCACGAAGCAGTGGGTTCGATTCTTGGGTTTGGTCGGAGAAGACCAACTGGCGGCCTCGGATTGGATCCGCGATGGCGCCGCGCGGTCCCATCGTATTGATGAGCTGTACGAACTCATTGCCCGGGTAGCGCCAAGTCGAACCAATGAGCAATGGTTAGACGTGCTGGGGCGCAATGATGTGCCCTGTGCGGTGGTGAATTCCGTACAGGGAATATTTGACGATGCCCAACTGGCTGCCACGGGCATCTTGCAGACCATGGACGACGAAGCGTTGGGCAGCCTGCGCTACCTGCAGCCCGGGTTTTTCTCCGACGGGGCGCAACCGATTGCGCCTCGCAGAGCACCTCATCTAGGTGAGCACGGTCGTCAAATTCTCGCCGAGCTTGACGTGGCAGAAGTGGACATTCAGCGGCTCATCGCAGACGGTGTGGTCGGTGATAGCGCTAAATAAGATGTGTTAGCCGCCGCTCAAGTGCCAACGAGTGCCGCAGATCATGACCTGATCATCGCTGATGTAGCCATTGCGCGCCTTGGCCTCTCGCAAGATATGCTCGCGATCCGCTACCGCTATATCCAAACCGCCCAGACCCGGGCCACGTCCGTCGGTTACCGGGACGAAACGCAAT
>JAYNPH010000212.1:0-1621 GCA_038113685.1 Gammaproteobacteria bacterium | reverse complement strand
CGCGGCTATCATTTTTGTCGAACCACATCATTCTGCCTCCGCAGCAAACGTCCAAAGCAGTGGCACTCATACCGGCATCACCTCCTCTAGGTAGGAAATTTCTGCCTCCAACTCATCACGCATTTCCTCAAGTTCGGCCCTGCTGTATTTCGTCACCTGGTATTTGCGCTCAGTGAGCTCCGCGACGAATTTGTCGCCATAGGTGCGGATCATGAACTGGCGATAGTCGGCCTCTATCTCCTCCGGCCGATGGCGATTACACTCGTGACACTGCGGGTGAATGTTTTCCCGGGTGAGTTTCGTAGCGGTATAGGTTCTGGAAATCCAGTGGGCGCCATCCATGTCCCGATAGTCCTGCCACTTGCCGCATCCCACGCATTGGATGATCGTGCTGCCGGCGTCTACCGCCGCCTTCATGCGAACGATTCGCTGCAGAAGCTTTGCGTTATCTTCAATAAGTGTCGCCACGTTTTTTGTTCTCCGTTTGCTCACGGCCTTGCCCGCAGCTGATCCTGCGGAACGAAAAACGCCCAGCGGTTTTTGCCTTGGGGGTCTTGCCAGTAAGACTCCTGCTTACCCTCCCGTGCGAAAATTCCTCCGCGGTAGGTATAACTGCCGTTAACCCCGGTTAGCAGGCATACAAATCTTTCGTCGGGATCGTCGGGGTGTAGGATCAACCGGCCCCGATCTATCGGCGTTGTCCTCACATCGACCTCACCCACATCGGGAGCTCGCTTCACGCCCTTACCATCCCAGTAGCAACCCAGCTTTTTGGCGAGCGCCATCTCACCTAAGCATCCCTCAATCGCTATCTGCCAATCGTTGAACGTGCCGGCGCCATAAGCAGGCTTTGCGCCCTTGAACAGGTTTTCGATCTGGCGCTGCACACCGACTAGGCAGGCGACTTCGATCTCGTAAGGATTCAGTTCAATCTTTTCCATCGTCATCCTTTCGCCAAATCACATCTACACGGCCGCAACCACCTGACTCGCCCCCAGGGCGGGGGTGCCAGCACTTCATGTAGCGAGTCACCACCTCTTTGTTTTTGATTTCGGTGCGCTCGACCATTTGATTTCCGCAACTGCACTGCATCAGCGACCATCCATGCCGGCGATTGAGTAGCCCCATGTCTGCGCCAGGCCCATCAGCAAGCCATCTACGGCCGTGGAAATTTCTTTCTTGTTGAGGTTTGCAGTCGAATCCTGCTCAAAGGTGTCTTGGATAATTGGCAGGAGCAGAAACTCGTGGACGGTCTTTTCAGACCAGAGCATTTCCATGCCGGTGAGCGGGTTGGTGAGTACAGGCTGGCCGCCCTCGTTCATGGCGTCTGCTGCGCGGCGGAGCGTTGCCCAGAGCCCCGCATTTTGCGCGAGAGTGCGGTGACCGCGGTACTCTTTGATATGCGCGTCCTGGCCCGCCTCGAGCTTGCTTTTGACGTAATTGCAAGTCTCTTCATCGGTCAGGGTGACCGTGAAATACATGGGCTTACCGTCTGCCCTCTTCCGCTGACAATGCTCCTGCAGAGAGTTCAGTTGGTGGGCAAACTTAATTTCCCAAGCCGTCAAAGCTGGCCGCCCATCGCCAAGATGGCGAGACTGAGCAATGTGACGCAGGCTAAGGC
>JAYNPH010000211.1:0-1637 GCA_038113685.1 Gammaproteobacteria bacterium | reverse complement strand
AGGCCGCAGGCTAATATGAATTCCATTCGCAATGATGGGCAGGTTGACCCGGAAAACCACGGCGATTAGCGCGGCCAATAACATTTGCGAGGGCAACGGTATGAACGCAGAGAATAGGCCGACGAATGCTGCGCCAGATACCGAGCGGCGATTGAGGTGCCATAGTTCGGACCGATGAAGCAGATGAGCGACAGGCCGAAGGGCAGATATCTCACGCAACTTTTCCCGGCTCGGAACTAATGTACGCAGTCTTTCTCTCATCATGGAATCTAATGTCGGATTGGCATAGCCATTGTCATGTTGGTACCAGAATTCTCGAGCCGGTTTACTGTCGCTAGCCGGCGCTGCGATGTCCTGTGAAAACGCTTCTTGCTTTAGGTCAGCAGGCGTTTTCTAGCTCGTTCGCTAGATCCGGGCACCAACTGTGTCGTCATGGACTCGCGGTAACTGTGCTTCTGTGTGGCATCCATGTCGGATGGGCATGGATGCTCGCCAAAGGCGCAATCATACCGGAATGCGCGACCGGTGTAGATCTGAAGGTGACGGCAACAGTTATTGATGTAAAGCCCCGCGCACACGGCCGGTGGGCCATAGCCGCAAAAGTACGGTGGCATGATCAGCCCGAAAAACAGAATGCTCGCAAACGTACCAAAGCTCGAAAGACATTTGGATTGGAAGAGGGTGCGGATCCGTTCAAGGCAGAGGTGAACGAGGGGTCAAAGGCGCGGGCCGATTGCGCGAGTTTAGTCGGTAAGCAGGTGTTGCTGGGTTGGACCAGCAAGCTCCCGCCAACGGCCGGTCAATCCTTTGTCGCAACGGTCAAACTTAAGGCGCCTTGGGGGCCTGCTAATCCCCGCGCTTGCCGCCGCTGCCGTGGTCTGCGCAGGCGCATTATGGATCGGCTGGTTTACCGGTGCAGGTTCTCCAGTGATGCGTGTCGCCGTTACGCTCCTGGTCGTGTTTGCGTTGAAGCTAACTCAACGCCCCAGCGCCATGTGGTACGTGCTGGCTGCGTCGATGTTAGTAACCAGCGCTGCTATGCCGCTGCAAGTTTTTCGTTCTGGTTTTTGGTTGTCCTATGGCGCTGTCGCCGTTTTATTGTTCTTTTTTTTGCCGCGGCGATCGGCAACTTCTGCGCTTTCAGGAACCATATTGGCGCAGGTGGTGTTGTTTATCGGCCTTTCACCGCTAGCGGTGCTGGTGATTGGGCAATCGGCTCTTGTTGCGTTGCCCGGCAACTATCTGGCAGTCCCCATTCTTACCTTGGTCACGGTGCCTTGTTTGTTTCTCGGCCTAGGTATCCACGCGATCAGCGACGTATGGCCCAGTGCGTTGAGTTTCGTGCTGGCCTCGATCGCGAACCCGATTTTGCACGTGGCGGATTTC
This sequence comes from Gammaproteobacteria bacterium, assembly GCA_038113685.1. Lineage (GTDB taxonomy): Bacteria > Pseudomonadota > Gammaproteobacteria > Pseudomonadales > Azotimanducaceae > UBA4421. The sequence continues at coordinate 251 of JAYNPH010000211.1, read as the reverse complement.
AGCGTTCTGTTAATTGAAACCTTGTTAACGGCTTTGCTGGAAATTGTGCCGAAAAGGAGTGTCAGTATCGGCTTTGTCAGCATCGAAACCGTCTCGGTTGGTCTGGTTAGCGGCCTAATACTGCTGCTCCCTGTTTCTGCCTACGTGCGTCTGGGAGCCGGCGTTGGGTTGCTGGTTTTGGGTTTGCAGACAAATGCCCGCGTGCCTGAGGGCGAATTTTGTATCCGAGTGGTTGATGTAGGGCAGGGGAG
>JAYNPH010000210.1:357-1719 GCA_038113685.1 Gammaproteobacteria bacterium | reverse complement strand
CCGCCGCACCAGGACTTTTCCACGACCCGGGAGATGACCCTAATCCTGAGACAAGCATCGATGTTGATTCAGGTTAACCGGGCACACACTGGTTACTCTTCTTAATGATGATTGAAAAGGGCCAAAATAAATTTTTCACCTTCATGTTTAATGCCCCAGTAAGATCGACATCCAAGTCTTCTGCCAACTCCTTTTGATACAGCAACGCCATGGGCACTCTACCAAGCCCGGTCGACGTACATTGGCTGGCCTGAAATCTTGAAATATGTACTTCCAATGAACAGAGCAAAAATTTCAGTATCTATTTCGAAGCCTTCGCCAGCCTCATCTCTATAGACTGATCAAGACGACGCAAGGTTGGACTCAAGAGATAGAACCCAACAGTCGCGATAACCAAGATAATGCAGGCACCAAAGATGGCGTTAGCAGAACCGATTTGGTCTGCCACCAGGGCCATCGGGAAGACGCCAATTGGCGTCAATCCAAACGACATCATCATTAAGCTACTCATTCGGCCTCTGAATTCATCATCGACCAACAACTGAATAGAGGCGTTATTGATAGTTTGTGCTGCGCTGGCGAAAGTGGTCGCTGCGAGTAACGGCGGCAGAGCAAGGTAAAAACTTTCAGTGCGGGAAAAAACGGCGAGGCATATGCCAAAAGCCAATGTGCTGTAAAACATCAACGTTAACCGGTTAGGAGAATTCCCTCGGCGTATGATCCATATGGACCCCAGCACGCCACCAACCCCACTAACAGCCATCAAGGTTCCAACACCTGGTTCCCCCAAGGCCCAGACCTGTTCAGCTAGCATGACTAGAAGGTTCTTGAACGGCATGGCCAGCAACATGGGCAGCAACCCGAATAAGAGGCATATCAATACTGGCCGATTTTTTCCCAGATATCGGAAACCCGAAACCATATCGCTCATGAGAGTTTGCTCGCTTTTTTTGGAATGGTGAGGACGATTTCGATCTACGCCTAACATGCAAGCAACGGCGACCGAGTAGAGCATAATAGACAGGGTATAGGCGCCAATAATTTCGAATCCGGAAATCACGAGTCCCATGAGAGCCGGCCCGGAAATCCTGCTCAAATTTATAAGGCTACTGGTATACGCAATAGCGCTTTGTAATTCCTCGGGCCCAACAACGTCGGCAGTGATCGCCGTCCTAGCGGGCATAATGAAGGGGAGTACGCACCCGGTTATTAAGCCAGCACACATTATGTGCCAGAACTGTAGTTGTTCAGTTAGTAATAGCGTAAGGATGAGTGCTTCATTTCCTAGAAGGAAACACTGTCCGAAAACAACTAGTTGCCTGCGCTCTACGCGGTCTGTAATGGTGCCGCCCAGCATAGACA
>JAYNPH010000210.1:0-347 GCA_038113685.1 Gammaproteobacteria bacterium | reverse complement strand
GCTACCACCAGATTGATAGTAGCTAGTGCGGTAGCTTGCTCCGTCAACCGCCAGGCAAGGATAGAGCGCGTTAGCATCTGACCCTGCATGGCAAAAAAGAAGCAGGTAGTGCTCAGCAATAACCACCGAAACTGCTGCTCAGAAAATACCGCAAGCGCGCCGGGATCCAAGGTTTTTTGATCTTTGGTAGAAGAAGAGATGCACGCGCTCCTAGAAACAAGTTCTTCCTAATCTCTCAAGGCCTTTTTGTTCCATGCGCCACAGTAAGAGCTCTATCTTGTCTTGACCGAAAAAGGGTTCGCCCTGGAACACCATGGTCGGCACCCCCCAATGATGCTCTTCCAGAG
>JAYNPH010000209.1:0-1764 GCA_038113685.1 Gammaproteobacteria bacterium | reverse complement strand
TGATTAACAGCGTCACTGAGTCCGGTAGCGTCAACCGGGTGATCGTCACGTCAAGTATCGCGGCCATCATTTCCGAGGCGGACTTACAGGAGCTCGTGCGCCGGCCGGTTTTTTACGAGGATCGTTACCCCGATGAGGAGAATCCAAAACGTACGCCTCAGCGCGGGCAGGGCTATTCCATGGGTAAGGTGGAGTTGGAGCGGATGTTTACCGACGCCGCAGCAGCGCATGGCGGCTGGGACTGCATTCGAGTCTGTCCTGCGGATAATGTGGGTCCGATATTGTCGGCCCATCAGAAAGATATGGGGCCTTGGCAGCACAACATCGAAATGATGCTGCTTGGCAAGTACTACCAAAATGGGGCCTACCGTCCATGGATGACAGTGGATGTGCGGGATGACGCTCAGTGCCACATTCAACTGCTGGAAAATGTGAATGTCCAAAATGGCGAACGCTACATCGCTTGGTCTACGGACACCCGCAACGTGGAAGATGTGTGTGCGTCCATCGACCGCTTGTTACCGGAATTAGGACATGATGCTCCGCCGGTTACCGATAATTTCCCAGAGCGCATACAGGCTCGTGAAGCAGAGATGCGAGGTATTTGGGCCCAATGCGAGCTTAGGAACGACCGTATCCGCGAAGTCACCGGTATGACCTTTCGGCCTTTGGATGAGTCAATTCGAGACTGCGTTGAGTCGCTGTTGTCCGTTGCCAAGGTGCGACCGGTGCTTCGAGAGGGCTTCGAGCACGTCCAGTAAGGCGCCGCAGTTATCCTAGGAGGTCTGATGACCAAGCACGATCCGGACACCTTTGGTTGGACCTTTACCGGCAGCGGACGGCCCGAGTTCGCCTTGATTCCTAAACCGGGCCAAGAGTCCGTCTGGGATTATCCCAGACCGCCGGTCATCGTGGATGACGCCCGGTTGGTTGAAGTTTACGCCGCTGACGGTACGTTGTTGGCCAGCAGCCGCGAGACGAAACGTGTACTGGAAACCGCCAGTCCCCCCACGTTTTATCTGCCGCCGGCGGCCTTAGTTGTCGTCCTTGATACCGCGTCAGGTTCATCCTTCTGCGAATGGAAAGGCCAAGCCGAGTATTTCGGCTATGGCGGCCAATCCTTGGCTTGGCGGTACCCCAGACCATCAACGCGCTTTGCAGCAATTGCCGGTTGGTACGCCTTTTATCCGGCCCTGTGCCACTGCCTTGTCGCAGGCGAGACGGTGCGTGCTCAGGCTGGTGGTTTTTACGGTGGCTGGGTAACCGACGAAATTGTTGGCCCCTACAAAGGTGAACCCGGCAGCTCTGGTTGGTGACAGATCTTGCAAGCCAAGACTCAGGGCACTGTTTAAGGTCTATCGATAGCGGCAACAGCTTGCCGCAGGCATAGACCCGTATAGGCATTATCGGCTAGGATTTGCACCTCTTTAGCTGTTGAACTGCGTTATGGCTCTGCCGGCTCTCTCCACCAATACTTTTACCGACCCTGAGGCGGGGTTGCGCCGTGGTGGCTTGGGGGCGCCAAAGACAGTGCGTAGGCGGGGAACCTACGAAGGCTTGGCCGGTACCCAGCAGAGGGTTCAGCAAGGACAGACCGGTCAGGGCTTGCGAGAGTCTTATGCGGCCCGGCAGCAGGATCGGTCGGCAGCCATTACTCAGGCCAGAGCCAATACGCTGGTCGCTCAGGCGGGTTTGCCCAGCGGTCTAAACAAGACGCAACCTCAATCCACCGCCGATGTGTTGGCGGTTCGTGTGCAGCGCCAG
>JAYNPH010000208.1:1335-1770 GCA_038113685.1 Gammaproteobacteria bacterium | reverse complement strand
GGGTTGAACCGGGTGAACTCCCAGACACGCCCAGAGGACACGTACACCGCCTCGTTCTCTTTCAGATCGTAGAAGGTGCCATCGTCAAAATAGATGGTCGTCGCCGCGGCGGTGCTGACCACTCCGAGAACCAAGATTAAAGCTATTGAAAATGCAGTTAAACGTGTCATTCCTTTACTATCTCCACTTGTGAATCGAACTCGGTTTCCATACAGAAGCCTACGCACAGCAGGCTGTCCTCATGCGTCGTGGTGCGGCCCATGGTCGTACAACCGACCATCGTTAAAGCCACTGCTATTGCCAGTAGTCTCATACTGAATACTCCAAAATAAAACTTTATAAAAAACCCTTGAACGCATAAGCGTCAGAACCGTCATTTCTTAAACAGCCAACCAGATGGTCGAGAGCGGCCAGATCAGCCTTGTCAATCTCAGC
>JAYNPH010000208.1:0-1325 GCA_038113685.1 Gammaproteobacteria bacterium | reverse complement strand
AAGCCCCTGCACCATGTCGCGCATCTCACCCTTTCGACTTACACCAAACAGGAAGTCATCGGCCTCTGCGTGACAGAACCTAAACCGCGCCTCGTGCTTTAGAACACCTTTGGCGTACTCTCTGGCTTGGTTTAAATCAACAGCAATGTTCTTGCCGTCAAGCCGCCACAAATCAAACAGTTCGTTGAGATCGGGTAGCTCATTTCTGGTTTTCTTTATAAGGTTAAATTCTTTATGAGAGCTGCAAGCAAAGTCGTAGTCAGCAACAACCGGAACCAAAAGCGCAACCTTGCCCTCTGCTGTCTCATACACCCAGCAGTCTTGGCAGTCGGCATCAACACGCTCCCTCGGGTTGTCAAGCAACCGCTGGCGTATCTCTTCGTTCCGCTTAAAGATTTCTTTCTGCTTTGAAGTCATTTTCTGGAGCGTATCGAAGCCGTGATCGATCATGCACATCAATGAGGTAATGCCGTTGGCCGCCGCAAAACTTTGAGACCACTGCTGTAGCTTCCTGCTTTCAAAAATTTTACTTCCTGCCTCTGGGTTTGCCGAACCTTTAGTTACAGAGCCAGCAGAACTAGCAACGCAAAAAGCATTTCCAGCAAAGAAGTTTTCAACTACCTCCCAAAAACCCTCTGACAGTCCTGTACCTAGCTTAGCCCAAGATTTTAAGTTGGCATTATTTTGGCCTGTTGACGGGTTCTGTGTATCAGCATAGAAACCACCAACGACACCCCCTGTTAAAGTCGATGAGCGAATAGCCATTGCCGCATCGACTTTGTTGGCTGTCACAGTGCCGCTTGCACTAAAATCTCCGGTGTATGAGCCGGACATCTCAACCTTGTTGCCGGTTACCTTCGTGCCGTTGCCAGACGCAATAGAGGTTAGGTAGTCACCCGCAGGCTGATAGCCAGCATCAGCATGATTCCCCCACCCGTAGGCTTTATCCCAGTGTAAGATTTGAGTGTCAGAGATTCGCCCGTCAGTGGTGGCACCACCACCTCCGCCGCCTGTACCCGCGTCCCAGTTTGCTATCTGGGTTGGGGTGATGGCCTTGATATGATCTGCTACGTCATCGACCTTGCCGTAGATGGTGCCGCTGAAGTGGGCGTCTTTGAATCTGAAGGAGGTAGCGCCTAAACTAACATCGCCGTCTACTGCATCACCATTACCGTCTGTTCCAATTATTGAATGAGAACTCCCAAAACGGATTCCCACGTTGTTACCGTTAGCGGCATTGTCATAAATTGCCCCACCTGAAAGTGATGTTCTTCCTCCAGCATTCACAGTGCCGCTGAAGTAGGCGTCTTTGAATTGTCTACCAC
>JAYNPH010000207.1:990-1810 GCA_038113685.1 Gammaproteobacteria bacterium | reverse complement strand
GCTAGTAGAGTGTGATTATTGAGACGAGATTACCTCAAGTAGGAATTAACGGAGTCAAACATGGATTTTCAACTGAGCGAAGTACAGGAAATGTTGCGTAACAGCGTTCAGAAATTTGTAAGCGACAACTATGAGCTGCCAAGCCGGATAGAGCAGCAGAAAAAGGGCATTGGCTACAGTGAAGATCACTGGAAAACGTTCGCTCAGCTGGGTTGGTTAGGCCTTCCTTTCGCAGAGGAGTATGGCGGGATGGGTGGTGACGCTGTCGACCTAATGGTGATAATGGAGGAATTTGGAAAAGGTCTGGTTCTAGAGCCCTTCTATCCCACCGTTGTGCTGGCAGGTACGGCCATCAATGCAGGCGCGAGTTCCGCGCAAAAAGAACGTTTGATTCCAGGTATTGTTGCAGGCGAGATAAAGGCGACTGTTGGCTACGCTGAAGAGCAAAGCCGCTATAACTTGGCAGATGTTGCTACAAGCGCTCGCGAAAATGGTGACTCGTACATAATCAATGGCGCCAAGTCCATGGTTGCAAATGGGGAAACGGCAAACTACTACATCATTAGTGCACGCACTGCTGGCGACCGTACCGACGACAAAGGCATCAGTCTTTTTCTGGTGAGTGCCGATGCTGAAGGCGTTAATGGCACTCACATGAAGACAGTAGATGGTTTACGCGCTTCTGAGCTGACGTTTGATAACTTAGAAGTTAGTAAAGACGACTTAATCGGAGACTTAAACGGTGGTTTGGAAATTCTAAAAAAGGTGGCCACTAACGCCATACTAGCGCTTAGTGCGGAGGCAGTTGGTGCTATGGAAG
>JAYNPH010000207.1:0-980 GCA_038113685.1 Gammaproteobacteria bacterium | reverse complement strand
ACAAAGATACCATTGACTACACTTCTCAACGCATCCAATTCGATCATCCTCTGGCTGAGTTCCAGACAGTCAAGCATCGAATGGTAGAGATGTTTACCGAGACCGAAATAACTCGCTCGATGCTTTATCGCGCCACGATGGAGGTTGTGGATGGGCACGAGGATGCCGAAATTGATGTTCACGCATTAAAGTTCCTTGTTGGTAAAAACGGACGTTTTGTGGGACAAAACGCCGTTCAATTACACGGTGGCATGGGTCAGACTGAAGAGCTGCGCGTGGGCCATTACTTTATTCGCTTAACTTTAATGGACTCGTTGTTTGGCGATACCAACCATCACTTGAATCATTACTCCGCGAAGATGCCGCTTCCTGAGGCTAACGACGAGGCGGTTCAGCGGCCTTTCAGAACCGCTGCTAATCTGTGACAAGCGTTGCTTGCATACCTACTTTCGATTGCAGTGAAGTAACCCTGATAAATCAGAATTTCAGTTGTCGGGTAAGTGACAGAAAACGGAAAAAAGCCGATTCATAATCTGAGAACGCGTTTGAAAAAAGGCGCAAATGGCCCTTGTTTAGAAGATGGCGTCCGCCCTATACGGAGGTAGAAAAGATGATGGGAATAAGTAGCAGTGTAAATTTAGGATTTAACCTACAACAAACGGCACAGAAAGCCGGTGAGAGGTTCAAAGCTGCCGATACAGATAGTGATGAGCATATATCTAGAAAAGAGTTTGGTGACTTCGCTGAACTAAGGGGCATTGATTCCAATAGGATGAATAAAATTTTCGCCCGGTTAGATAGAAACGGAGATAGCCAAATAAGCCAAAGCGAACAGCAGGACGTTATTAGTTTCATGCGGGAGCGGAAGGAAAGTCTGATCAGTAGTCAAGTTGGAAGTAACCGGGGATTCGACCTAGTGAAGTCGCTCATGGGTCCATCTGAGGATGATTCTCGTATCGGCGATATGAAGCATCGATGGC
>JAYNPH010000206.1:0-1828 GCA_038113685.1 Gammaproteobacteria bacterium | reverse complement strand
CTCGTCCAAGGCATCCGGCCAGTGCTGGTCTATGACCTCGTATTGCCCGGCTCCCGGCCCAGTGCCCGCTTCACCAGCGAACAACGACTACGAACCCGGCTTTGCCGTCGCGATGATGCTTAAGGATCTGCGTCTGGCACAAGACGCTGCGACGGGGGCCAAGGCGGCCATCCCCTTTGGCGAGCAGGCCGAACGCGTCTACGCCCAACTGGACGAACAAGGTTGGGCGCACAAGGACTTTTCAGTGGTTATGCGCCACCTACAGAACAATTGATCCGTCTAGCGGGCGGCGTTAGCGCCGCTGCGCAGCACAGTGACATATTCCTGCCATGACAGGCTGCCGGCTTTATCGCGGGCCACCGCCCAAAATGCTGGTCGATAGGCGCGCATGCGCTTCACCTGACGCGCTCTGGCAAAATCAATTTCCGCATTGGCATCTATGAATGCCCGAAATTGCAGCATGGTCAGGTTGCCGTCACCGTCTTCATCGGCTGCCTGATAGTTTGCGTGCACCTGACGCAGGGTCTCGATCAACGCCTTGCGATCGTCACTTTCTGATGCTGAGGCACCAAACGACACAAACGCCAGTAGCGATCCCGCCAGCATTTGACCAACACGCTTGCTTAGGACCGCATTTCGCTGATGCAGCCCCACATTTTTTTCAGGTTTCTTCATACGTCTTTCTCTCCATACTAACTTCGCCATTGCGGCTGTTATTCATTGCTACGCCCTTCGAAGATCGCCACCTCACGGGACAATTCCAAGGTCTCCTTCGACTCATCGGCAGATAAAAGCCCAACCAAGGTATCCATCAAATGACTGAAAAACAGATCACTGGGCTTGCCCCGAAATGCGTTTTTGCGGTGTGAATGGGCATACATCGAAACACTGATGAAGCGAATAGCCGAATCCAGACGTCTTTCAAAGCCCTCTGAATCAAGCTGGGGCAGCGCCTGACGCAGCAGCGCGGCGATGCGATCATCCGATTCACCCGACCCCCGCCTGACGGCGACCAAGGTAGAAACATTGCCTCCTGCCAGCATCAAACTGAAGGCGCGAATATATCGCCGGAACTCCGAGCTTTCCCGGGCTAGCATAAATGTTGGCTTAACCATGACCTGCACAATATCTCGCAGCGACGGGATAGCGGCTTTTTTCTCCAGTTCTTCTAAGGCGACCACTCTAGCCTGTACGATTTGCTGGTCTCTGAACCGATGCGTGGCGTTAATCAGCCCTTCCATATTCTTGAAGTGATACTGCAACGCGGATTCATTTTTTTGACCGGCTTTCTCAACAATCTCGCGAATGGTCACGTTCGAGGGGCCTTTTTCCGCAAACAATTGTTCGGCAGCCTTCATCAATGCCTGTCGCGTCGCATCTCCTCGAGCCACTTTTTGTTCCACCAACTTCACTGCCATACGTTGCATTCTTCCTGTGTCATATCAGTGTTGCTTTGCCCCACACGTTGTAACCGGCAACCCGCGGCGTTCGTGGCAGATACATAGCCTGCCAATCCTCTACCGCCAAGGGGCTGCCGTCCAACAGACCTCTAATATCCCTATTGATATGGCAGCCTCCAGCGATTTTACCCCAGAGCCCGTCCAATCGATGCTGCCATTTCGCCACCGACGCATCCGGAGCCAGCGCGTGTTCCGCCACCAAAACCAAGCCTCCCGGGCGTAATACCCTCGCCACTTCAACTAACGCTTGCGCGGGATTCGGGACAGTACAAAGCGTATACGTAATCACCACCGTGTCGACGGAGTCGGTATCCAACGGAATGTCTTCGGCACTGGCCTCACAATACTCAATGGGCACCTTGGCCTCG
>JAYNPH010000205.1:826-1849 GCA_038113685.1 Gammaproteobacteria bacterium | reverse complement strand
GCATTATGATGGACGGCAATGACGCCGCGGGTCTTGGCAGTGTCTATGGCGGCGCTACAGTCTGCGCTTGGTACCCGATTACCCCGTCCACCTCTGTGGCCGAGAGTTTCGAGAATCACTGCAAAAAGTTGCGCATTGATGCTGAAACCGGTCATAAGAACTACGCCTTTATGCAAGCCGAAGACGAGCTGTCGGCCATTGGTATTGTCATCGGTGCTGCTTGGAACGGCGCAAGATCATTTACCGCCACCAGCGGCCCGGGCATTTCCCTGATGTCGGAGTTTATTGGCTTGGCTTATTTTGCCGAGCTACCTGCCGTGATTTGGGATATCCAGCGCTCTGGACCATCGACAGGCATGCCAACGCGAACCCAGCAAGGGGATCTGATAGGCGCGGCCTACGCCTCTCACGGTGATACCAAGCATCCGTTGTTGTTTCCAGCGACGCCAAAAGAGTGTTTTGAGTTTGCTGCCGACGCCTTGGACTTGGCTGACCGACTGCAAACGCCGATATTGGTTCTAAGCGATCTTGAGCTAGGCATGAACGAGAATCTTAGCGACCCCCTAGAGTGGGACGACGCGCGCCAATACGATCGCGGCAAAGTGTTGTCGGCCCAAGATCTGGACGAAATCGAAACCTTTGGCCGTTACTTGGATGTTGACGGCGACGGGGTGGGGTACCGAACCCTGCCCGGCACCCACCCGGACAAGGGGGCATTTTTTACCCGGGGTACGTCTCGTGATGAGTATGCAGCCTACACAGAGTCGCCGGAGGTGTATCAGCGCAATATGGAGCGCCTGCAGGTTAAATGGCAGACCGCCAGAAGCTTGGTGCCAAAAGCCGAGATTCAAAGCAGCGGCAATCGGGTCGGGGTTCTCTACTACGGCACGACCTCGCTGCCGGTGCCCGAAGCTCTGGATAAGCTCGCCAACAGTGGCGTGCGTCTGGATACCTGTCGCGTGCGGGCATTTCCTTTTGGCGACGAAGTTGCAGACTTTATCGCAGACCACGAATTGGTCTTTG
>JAYNPH010000205.1:0-816 GCA_038113685.1 Gammaproteobacteria bacterium | reverse complement strand
CAAAATCGTGACGCCCAGATGCGGACATTGCTCATCAACGAACTGGAAACAAACCCCGCCAAACTTATCCCCATTTTGTATTTTGCGGGGCTTTCAATTTCCGCCGACTACATTGATGAACAAATCAGCGCCTATTACGAAGAACATAAATTGGCCCGTTTGACCGAGGTGACCTCATGACATTTGTAGCCAAGCCACGTATCCATCATCCGAACCTGCCGGTCAACGAATTGGGTCTGACTCGTCGGGACTACGAAGGTTCAGTTTCTACCCTGTGTGCCGGCTGCGGCCACGATTCGGTCAGTGCCGCCATCGTTCAGGCTTGTGCGGAGTTGGCGTTGCCCCCGCACCGCTTTGCCAAGGTTTCAGGGATTGGTTGCTCCTCGAAAACACCCAGCTATTTCCTCAACCGCAGTCACGGTTTCAATTCGGTGCACGGCCGGATGCCCAGCGTCATGACCGGTGCAAATCTCGCTAACCGGGAACTGATGTGCATCGGGGTCTCTGGCGATGGCGACAGCGCCTCCATCGGCCTTGGGCAGTTTGCCCATGTGGTTCGGCGCCGCACCAACATGCTTTATTTGGTGGACAATAACGGCACCTACGGTTTAACCAAGGGGCAGTTTTCCGCGACCAACGATAAGGGCTCTACCAGCAAAAAAGGTATCCCCAATCTTTACGAGCCCATTGATTTGGTGAGCATTGCGCTACAGCTGGGGGCCAGTTTTGTCGGTCGCAGTTTTTCCGGCGACAAGCGTCAGTTGGTGCCTTTGATTAAGGCGGCTCTAAAGAATAAAGGAATGGCCTTTATTGACG
>JAYNPH010000204.1:0-1891 GCA_038113685.1 Gammaproteobacteria bacterium | reverse complement strand
TTAACAAAAATGTCTCATCACCATTAGTCACTTCAGCCGTACCAGACACCACGACCCAATGCTCAGCACGATGCTGATGTTTCTGTACGCTTAATTTTGCGCCGGGCGACACGGTGATTCGCTTAACTTTATATCCATCACCGCTGTCAATTGAGTCGTATTTACCCCAAGGCCGATACACTTCGCGATGAAACTCCCATTCGCTTCGACCGTTCGACTTAAGTTGTTGAGCCATTAGATTAGCGTCCTGAACCCGATCCTTGTGCGCAACCATGATGGCGTCTTTGGTGCAGACAACTATTAAGTCTTCGACACCTATCGCTACGGTTAGTTGGTTGTCGGACCGAATGTAGGAACCTTTCGTATCGTGGAGCATGGCATCTCCAACCACTACGTTGCCCAAATCGTCTTTGTCACAGACTTCCCAAAGAGACGACCACGAACCAATATCATTCCACCCCGCATCCAGCGGCACGACCACGGCGTCGGACGTGTTTTCCATCACCGCGTAGTCAATAGATTCACTGGGACAACCTTTAAATGCCTCATGGTCTATGCGAATAAAGTCGAGATCTGTAGAAGTATTTGCAACAGAATTCAAACAAGCCTGATAAATGTCTGGCCGGAACGTTTTAAGCTCCTCGAGATAACGGCTAGCTTTAAAGAGGAACATGCCGCTGTTCCAATAGAAGCCACCGGCTTTTAAATAGTCTGTCGCAGTCTGAAGGCTGGGTTTTTCTTTAAAGGAGATAACTTTGTAACCGCCGCCTACTTTGTCCCCAGCCTCGATGTACCCATAACCCACATGAGGCTGCGCCGGTACAACCCCAAAAGTCACAAGCTGGTCGTCTTTCGCCAGCGGTATGGCTTGTTGTACTGCGGCAGTAAACGCGTCGACGTTTTCGATCACGTGATCTGCCGCCAGAACCAATAACAGCGGATCCTGATCCACTGACAGCGCTGCTAGGGCAATGGCTGGCGCCGTATTGCGCCCGTCCGGCTCTAAAATAATCTTTCCTAGCGAGTCAACTTCGCGCAGTTGCTCGGCGACAAAAAACCGATGCGCTTCATTACAAATCGTGATCGATTCCGACAGGGATAACTGGTGTAGCCGCGTAATGGTTTCTTGCAGCATCGTCTGATTGCCAGTCAGCGGCAAAAATTGCTTCGGATAACCTGCTCGCGATAGCGGCCACAGCCGAGTGCCCGAACCGCCGGCCATGATGACGGGAACTATCATTTATTCGATCCTTAGCTTCGAGTTATTCACCAACGTCACTGCGTAACGGGCAACGCGCATAGAATCACCAGCAAGCGCCACGCTGTCAAATACTCCGCTCCAGTTGATCTATTGATGCTGCGTCTTGAGCAGCGACAATGCTCAATTGACCGATTTGGCTGTTTAAGCAAGACATCAGTGGGAAGAGAGCCGGGGTTCTGAGCTTCCTGTTAGTCTCGACCAAACAAATCACGAGTGAATACTTTTTCCGAAACGTCCTGCAATTCCTCGCTGATACGATTGGTGATGATGACATCCGACGCAGCTTTAAATTCAGTTAGCGAGCGTATTACTTTTGAGTTGAAGAAATGGGACTCGGTGTAGGTAGGCTCATAAATCACCACCTCGATGCCTTTGGCCTTGATGCGCTTCATGATGCCTTGAATCGCGCTTTCCCTGAAATTGTCTGAATCCTGTTTCATCACCAAACGATAAATGCCTACGACCTGGGGATTACGCTGAACGATATTTTCGGCAATGACATCCTTTCGGGTGCTGTTAGACAAGACGATCGCTTGAATTAAATTTTGAGGCACTTGATTGTAATTAGCCAACAACTGTTTGGTGTCTTTAGGCAGACAGTAACCGCCGTAGCCAAACGAGGGATTGTTA
>JAYNPH010000203.1:0-1948 GCA_038113685.1 Gammaproteobacteria bacterium | reverse complement strand
GAGCAATAACGGCCAGCCCCCCGCCGCAGCCCACGTCGGCCACAGAGGCCCCGGAAAGCAGCCGTTGATGCATCCCGGGAATCAGCGGCACCATCTCAGTAACCAACCGATGCTTTTTACTGAAAGCTCCCATGCGCTCTATTCCGCAGGCGCAATCCGGTCCATGGTCGTCATAGCTCATGCCTAACCCGGTGCGAAAGGCTTTCTCAAGCTTGGTTACCGCCGGAAACACTGCCAAGGCAGAGTCGAATCCACCCATCAAATAGGCCGGATGGTCCTCATCGACGAGTACTGCATAGGCCTCCGGCGATAACGAAAACAGTCCGTCAGCTGTCGAATACTCGACTTGGCCGACACAGGCTTGCTGCTGCAGCCATTCTCGCACCCAGCGCTCGTGGAGGCCTAGATGCCCAGCCAGAGCCTCACTGGTGCAGGGCCCCAAATCGGCCAATCCCTGATACAAATCCAAACGATCACCCAGCACCGTGATGGCGCAGTTGAACCCCGCCGTCACCATGCTGCCGGTTTGCTTCAAAAAATCGCCCAGCTTCTTTTCATCGATAGCGCGCATCAATCCCTCCCCTGCCTTGAATGCCTATCCTTCGCCAAGCTAACCTATCTCGAACCGTGTTAACAGGAAGGACCATGATAGATTTCCCGCAGCCGCAAATGATTTCGGTCAACGATGTTGAACTGGAAGTATTCAGCGCCGGAAGCGGCAAACCCATTCTGTTATGCCATGGCTGGCCTGAGCACGCATTTTCCTGGCGGCACCAAATCCAGCCCCTCGTAGACGCTGGCTATCACGTCATTGTTCCAAATCAACGTGGCTATGGGCACTCGACCAAACCAGAGGCGGTGACGGATTACGATATATCCTGTCTGACCGGCGACCTCGTGGCCTTGCTGGATCACTTTGGCTACCAAGACGCCTGCTTCGTAGGGCATGACTGGGGGGCCATCATCGTTTGGAATTTAGCGATGATGCACCGTGAACGGGTGTCTCGAGTGATTAACCTCAGCGTGCCGTTCATGGAACGCGGCGAAACCGAATGGATTGGTTTTTGGGAACAGATGCTGGGACCTGACTTTTACATGGTGCACTTTAATCGCCAGCCGGGCGTGGCTGACGAGGTTTTTGCGAACAATGCAGCGCAATTTCTCAACAACATGTACCGGACCAACCAGTGGCGGCATCCCAAACTGGAACTCGGGCCGGGCATGAACATGATCCAAATGGCCCAAGACCCCGCGCTCGCTGGCGGCGTGCCCGGCGATCCCATTATGAGTGAGGCGGAAATGCAGGTTTTTCTCGATGCTTTCGCTCACTCCGGGTTCACCGGCGGCATCAATTGGTATCGCAACCTAACCCGTAACTGGGAAATCGTGGGCGCCTATGAACAGCACATTTACCAACCCACTCTGGCGATTTTTGGCGACTACGACATGGTGCCCAAATCTAACAACCTAGCCAACCGCGTTAGCACGCTTGAAGTTGTAGACCTGCCCTGCGGACATTGGATCCAGCAAGAAATGCCTGCCCAGACCAATGCCGCCATGCTGGATTGGTTAAATCGGTACTATCCGGCAGCCTAAGGTCCTGAGCAGAAGGCCTTTGCAGCGAGGTCATTGCGGGCAGGTTTTTGTGGACAGGTCTTTGCAAAGAGCCTTCAGCAGAAACATCCTAAACCCGACCCAAGGCCCTAGGATGCCAGCGACACACCTAAGCTGTAGAGGGTAGCTAAGATCATGCCAATGTTGGCCGTTAGCCCAAGCGCGAATCCCGGGATGCGGTTCTTGTCAGGGTCTGTATAACCGCGAAAGTAGAGCATGCGCCCCAGCACGAACACCAACCCCAAAGAGGCCGCCAAGGCCTCGCTGGCATAGAAACCACAGGCGAAAACCGCTGGAAGAAATACCAGTAGCTGCTCTGCACTATTTTGCTGGG
>JAYNPH010000202.1:0-1956 GCA_038113685.1 Gammaproteobacteria bacterium | reverse complement strand
TTGAAAGTTGTATGTACGATCTTTGTGGCATTCGGAATCAGGCCATTTTTGAGTCAGAGAAAGTTCGTTTGTCAACCTATGCAAAGAAATTAGGCTTAAACCAGGAGCATTTGCTGTCGAGAACATATCAAAGATTTGACACACCCCTTGGGCCAACTGGCAAAGGCAGTAAACACTATTTAACTGTCGATGCTCTAAGTCTCGGTTATAATAGCATTGAGCGCATTTCTGAGCTTTTACCAAAAATGTACGCCGAATACAGTTGGATCAAACAAAATGAATTAGCTATGTTCGAGAATGCAATAATTAATAAGAAATTAAGTGCTTGACCCTGGAATTAGTGCCACAGGTTTTACGGAATTAGTGCCACAGGTTTTACCAATTCTGATTACGGCAGTCTGAGCATCAGCTTTTTGAGGCGCCAGTCAAGCATAAATCGCATGATCGGTTTTGGACAAAAATGTAATTTCAAGGCTGAGGTGACCAACGGTAGGCGTATCATTTCAGTCGACGGAGATCTAGCAGACAATTTTGCTGGCAGAATTAAACGGTATCTATATTTATCGTTACCCGAAGAAAACTCACTTTCCCATCGGATGTTTAGATAAGTGCCTTGGTTTAATGTCCTTCTTTAGTCATTCAAAGCAGCATTGAAAAGGGACACATTTTCTAGCTTTTAACTGGCTGTGGGTATCCCGCTCTGTCTTTAGCGGCATTGGTGCCACCCCGTCTGATCATTTCGTGACACAGCGATTAAGGATACCCTGGACGCGTTACCAGGCAAAAAAAGGTTGTGACAATACTGACTTCGTGGAAGGCGATCATCTATGGCCTCTTAGCCAGGCGCTACGGAGAACCTGTTTAGACACCAGTCTAAAAGAGAATATCTTTAAATGGTCTAAACAAAAATCGGGAAAAGAGCAACTCCCCACCGGCATAGTACCAGTTGGCTTGATAATCCGGTAGATTAGATGAGTCAAAGATATTGACCTCAACTATGCACTACCTAAATTGGCACATTATTTGCGGTCCTCCATCTACGTTTTACGAGCCAAGCGATTGTACCGGGAGATGGCAGTGGTAAAAAAAGCAGTGATATTAGCGGGCGGTCTCGGCACCCGAATTTCTGAGGAAACACATTTAAAGCCTAAGCCAATGATCGAGATTGGGGGCATGCCAATCCTATGGCATGTCATGAAGATATATTCTGCCCACGGGATTAATGAGTTTATAATCTGCTGCGGCTACAAGGGCTACGTAATCAAAGAATTCTTCTCAAACTACTTCCTTCACATGTCGGATGTGACATTTGACATTAGCAACAATCAAATGCATGTCCACAATCAGCAGGCAGAACCCTGGAAAGTCACTCTTGTTGATACAGGACAGGACACCCATACCGGTGGCCGCCTGAAGCGGGTGGCTGAACATATTGAGTCAGAAGACGCTTTTTGCTTCACCTATGGCGACGGTTTGTCCGATGTAAACATCACCGAACTCACAAGGTTCCACACCGATCACGGATGCCTTGCAACAGTAACCGCCGTTCGACCGCCTGGCAGATATGGTGCCCTCGATTGCGACGGTAGCATGGTGACAAGCTTTATCGAGAAGCCGAAGGGAGACGGGGGTTTGATCAATGGTGGTTTCTTTGTGCTGAAACCTGAAGTTCTGAATTTGCTTGCGGACGACACAACGTCGTTCGAGAACGGGCCTCTCGCTAGGCTTGCTTCGATGCGGCAGATTCGAGCCTACAACCACTCAGGTTTCTGGCATCCGATGGATACCCTGCGCGACAAGAACATGCTCAATCGTATGTGGCTTAAAGGGGAAGCTCCGTGGAAGACTTGGGACTGAATAAATCATTCTGGAAGGGACGCTCGGTCTTTCTGACAGGTCATACTGGATTCAACGGCGGGTGGCTTGCACTATGGCTCGCGTCAATGGGTGCAAGGG
>JAYNPH010000201.1:1744-1959 GCA_038113685.1 Gammaproteobacteria bacterium | reverse complement strand
GTGGTATCTGGATGAACACGCAGCGTCCCGAGTGGAACGACGCCAACAATGCTCTGGTTGGCACAGGTATCTCGATGGTGACCTTGTGCTACGTGCATCGTTTTTTGCTTGTGTTGGATGGGCTACTGGCACGGCAGGCTGAGGACTCGTTTTTGATTTCTGAGGAAGTGGCCGCGCTGTTCGAAAGCCTTAATGATGTCTTTGTGCAACAGGCC
>JAYNPH010000201.1:0-1734 GCA_038113685.1 Gammaproteobacteria bacterium | reverse complement strand
GCGTTACGCTGAGTGCTGCGCGGATTCGTGCACTCATACAGGAGTGCCTACCCGCTGTGGCGCGAAGCATTCTAGACAACCAGCGTGAGGACGGGTTATTTCACGCATACAATCGGCTCCGCATTGAAGAGGGCCGTCTAGGGCTCATTCGACTCGATGAGATGCTAGAAGGGCAGGTGGCTGTGTTGAGTTCGGGAGCGTTGTCTGCCGCTGAATCTTTACACGTTCTCGAGGCGCTGCGGCGATCGGAGCTGTACACCGAGCAACAACATTCGTACTTGCTCTATCCTCTAAAAACGCTGTTGCGCTTTACCGAAAAAAACCAGCTCGACATCGCACAGATACCAGCCCCGTTGTTGGCGCAGTTAACTCAAGCAGGACCCGACGCGATATTCGATCAGGATGAACACGGCCGCGTTTATTTCAGCGGCCACCTTACTAAGTCGGCGGATGTTGATGACGTGCTCGATCAGCTTATTGCTGGGGGCCTGCCGATTACGCAGTCGGATCGACAGCATTTGCAGCAATTATTTATCGACACGTTCCGGCACGACCTCTTTACCGGTCGGTCGGGCGGTATGTACGCCTATGAAGGGATCGGCTCCATTTACTGGCACATGGTGTCAAAGCTTCTGCTGGCAGTCAGTGAAGTGGTGGTAGCTGCTGACAAGGCGGGAGCGCCCGAGAAAACCGTCGTGAGACTCAGGGCAATGTATGAGGACATTCGCAAAGGGATTGGATTTAACAAGACGCCAGAGGTCTATGGTGCGTTCCCAACTGATCCTTACTCACATACGCCGGCCTCGGGCGGTGCCCGTCAGCCCGGCATGACGGGGCAGGTGAAGGAGGAGGTGCTGACGCGGCTTGCCGAAATCGGGTTGCGCGTAGAGGCGGGAAATATCGTTTTTGATCCGGTTTTGTTGCGCACTGAAGAGTTTGTGGAAGCGAGAACATTGCTGCACTACTTCGATCCATCGGGTCAGCCGTGCACCGTTTCAGTTGATGCAGGTCAACTAGCTTATACGTACTGCCAGGTCCCTGTAGTGCTGCAGCAGGGCGATGGTCCCTGTATTACCGTCCGATTCAGCGACGGCCGCGAGGAGACCCTGTTGTCGGATTACTTGCCAAAGTCATTGTCGGAAAGCATTTTCATGAAGCGAGGCGAAATCGCCGCTCTGCAGGTCGTGCTACCTGTGACCACGTAGAAAAGTCGTGGCCGACCGCATGGCGCGATCCCAGCAGTAACCATATAGGCGGTTTCGCTTTGCCCTAGCGCTGCTACCGCGAGCAAATGGCACGCGCGCTAACGGTTAGCTCTGTAATGCGAGTTCGGGCGCTGGTGTACCTTGCGTCTCGTGGTCTGTTTGGGCTTCGGTCCGTTGTCCAGAGAGCTGTGTCTTAATTTTCTCAACTGCCGCCTCGTCCAGCGCGTAATCCTTCATAGCCCACAGGGCGATTAAGGTTCCGGTGACGGGTACGCCAATGAACGCGATACGCAGTTGCGCCAACGTCTCGTCGGTTTGGATAGCGATATTCTGATCAAAGCCGATGAAACCCAGAATGAAGCCACTGAGCAAGCCTGCGAAGGCAAGCCCGAACTTCACCATCCACCAGTAGATTGCACCAAATAAACCTTCGCGGCGCTGCCCCGTCTGCAACTCATCGAGATCGCAGATGTCTGCGGTCATGGACATCATGATCGTAAACAGGCCACCAATTCCGAACGAATGGAAG
>JAYNPH010000200.1:0-2030 GCA_038113685.1 Gammaproteobacteria bacterium | reverse complement strand
CGCGTACCCAGTCCTGCGACTGGAATGACTGCTTTGGAGACCATTTGAACCATTGATCACTCCTTAGAGAGCTTGTGTGCCGAGAAGATAAAACCGTTGTTTGAAATTGCCGTAAAGCAACGTCTATAAAAAGTAGAGGATACAGAGTACGAACTAGGGCCGCAAAAAAATGCAGAAATCATGTAGCCTAAGAAGCAACCGCAACGGAGACTCGCAGTGAAAAATCGCTTCCTAACAGTATTGGCATTGGCAACTGTATTTTTCACCGGCCTAAACGCTTACGCCGAACCAGCGAACCAACAGACTGCAGTGTCGACAGCAGACGACCCTCTTCACTTGGTTGTTCACAAATCACCAACCTGTGGCTGCTGCCTGGGTTGGATGGAGCACATGCACAACAGTGGCTTTTCCACCACGCCAAATCACCCTGAAGCGTTAGCGCAACTCAAACTCAACAAGGGTGTTGAACTGCGCTATCAGTCCTGTCACACCGCCGTTTCTCAGCAAGGATACGTTTTCGAAGGTCACGTGCCTGCGAAATTCGTCAGGCAATTTCTCGCCAAAGCGCCCCAAAACGCCATCGGGCTGAGCGTGCCCGGCATGCCGCTGGGAAGCCCCGGCATGGAAGTCGGTGACAAATTCATGCCTTATCAAGTGTTGTTACTAAAAAAAGGCGGCGATCACGAGGTATTCGCCAAGGTAGATACGGCGGCGGATCAGTTCTAAATCGTCTTGGTCTTAGTTACGTCCTAAGAGGTCTCAGTGCTGGCTAGTTGTTAAAGCACCCGAGCGCGGATTTACG
Source organism: Gammaproteobacteria bacterium (assembly GCA_038113685.1). Classification (GTDB taxonomy): domain Bacteria; phylum Pseudomonadota; class Gammaproteobacteria; order Pseudomonadales; family Azotimanducaceae; genus UBA4421. The sequence continues at coordinate 1,228 of JAYNPH010000200.1, read as the reverse complement.
ACATCCGATTGATGCGCTGTGTTCTACGTTCGTAGCAACGAACCGGAGGTCCATATGTATCATCTGACCGAAGCCTATCTAATGGCTTCCTACATCTGCTTACTGGCTATCTACCTCGGCGCCTTAGTCTTCGGCACCGCCGTTGTGGCACCAGTGGCCACAACCGCCTTAGACGAACCCGCCGCTGCAGCTTTTTTGCGTCGCTACTGGGTGGCATACCACCGTTTTGCCGTGCTAGGCGGCCTCTTTTTCACGGTTATTGCAGGGCTTGGCTCCACGGCTTCAGCGCTTCCCGTGCGCTATGCCTTTCTGCTGGTTTGTCTAGCGGGCCTGATGACCATCTGCTTCTACTTGGCCATGTCCCTTATCAGCCCGATTAACAATGCCAAAGACACTGGGGACTACCTTGGCTTTAATCGATTGCACCGACTAAACGTCAGCTTGGTCAGCCTTGGTATGATCGTCACCGCGCTACTCGTGGCCGCGCTGGTTTACGTACTGCCTGGACAGTTCACGTTCTGGCCGACTGCTGGGTAGCCGGCAGGGATGAATCCGGTACGCGCCGCGGGGCTGTGTTTGTTGACCACTGTTATGTTGTCAACGTCCATGATCGGAAACGCAGCAACTGCGGCATTCACCAATCGATCCTTCGAATGCTATGTGGCGGCCTATGCGAAAGACTCTCAGTCGCAGACGCTTATCAACCCATCACTACGAGTCGGGCTTCATCCGTCAGGATCGGATCCTGCGATACACATTTACGGCAGCACCCTACGGGTTATTCCAATTTCAGCTATCCGGCACAGCGACCGATTTCTAAGCGCAACGATTGTGAGCGCAGCGCAGCGAGATCGAGAATTGGGTAGGCTGTTATTGCGACAACGCGGACTCAATTTGGAGTTCAACCTAACAGCAGACCGCCGCGGTTCTTCCGAGGCAGACGAAAACACCGTCTTTGTCGGAGAATGCTCCTCAGTGGGCTATCAACGCTCTTAAAAACCCAACGACGTGGCGTTCCACATGCCGTCGTCCAAACAACATGCAACCCAGAGTTCGCTCAGTACAGACCGCCCCACTAGTTCGTCCGAACATCATAAATATCTCCGCAAACGGACATTTCTTGCGGTTATTGTAGTTTTTCATCGGTATACTGCGCCCGCACTCGAATGCCCGGGTGGTGAAATTGGTAGACACAAGGGACTTAAAATCCCTCGAAGGCAACTTCGTG
>JAYNPH010000199.1:1638-2040 GCA_038113685.1 Gammaproteobacteria bacterium | reverse complement strand
GCGGAAGCCTGACCCTAAGACTGTACGAGTTGAACAAACCCATAATTTCTGACGTTAACGGACCTGCCGACGGCTTGTGCGTAACTATGACGCTGGATATGGATATTAGGATTGCCTCTACTGCAGCAAAATTCGGCTTTGTGTTTGCACGCCGGGGTATCGTGCCTGAAGCCTGCTCAAGCTACTTTTTACCCAGAGTGGTCGGCATCAGCAAAGCCCTCGAATGGTGCTATTCCGGCAGGGTTTTCCCCGCCCAAGAGGCTCTCGATGGCGGCTTGCTGCGCAGCCTGCACGAACCGGAAGATTTGCTACCGGCGGCTCGGGCCATCGCAGAGGACATTCGCGACAACACCGCTCCGGTTTCCGTAGCCCTGACTCGCCACATGATGTGGAAAATGCTGG
>JAYNPH010000199.1:0-1628 GCA_038113685.1 Gammaproteobacteria bacterium | reverse complement strand
ATTCACTATCGCGGCAGATCCGCGGATTCCAAAGAGGGTGTTACGGCGTTTTTGCAAAAACGTGACGCCCAGTTCCCAAATACCGTTTCTGCCGACCTGCCGGAGTTTTATCCTTGGTGGGACGAACCGGAATTCAAGTAACCTCAGTCTCTGGAGAATCCTATGTCCGAACCCGTTATCGCCCAAAAAAGCCCGTATCCCGTGGAAGTTGTTGAAGGTAAGAAATACTTTTGGTGTTCTTGCGGTAAAAGCAGTCGCCAACCCTTCTGCGACGGATCGCACGAAGGCACCGACTTTTTGCCTCAAACCTATACCGCAGAAGCCAGCCGAACCCTGTACTTTTGTGGGTGCAAGCACACGGCCGGCGCGCCCTTGTGCGACGGTGCCCATAACGGCCTGTAAACTTTGCCAAGCGCTAGTCCGGATCTCAGCGCTAGCCCGCATTTGATAGAAGCTGATTGATTATGTTTGCGAAAATGTTCCGAAACAGTGAAGCCGTCAATTCAAAGGAATTGGAGCAATTGTCGTCGTTAGACGCCGCAAAACAGGTAGCCCTGCTGGATCGTTGCCTTGCCTTAAGTAAAGACAGCGATTTTCAGGACACGATCGGAATTGGCCCCGCGGTAGGTCGGCTGCTGGATCATCTTGCGTCCCAAAACAGTGAGCTGAGCAGCGCCCAATTGGATGTCGCGACCCGCGCCATGTCGCTCACTCAGGAACCCGATACGCTGGCACCGCTGCTCGATCACGGCTGTCTTGGCGCTGGCGCGGCCAGACGTCTGAGTAAGCTTTTGCCAATGAACGCAACCCACCGGGCTAACGCTCACGACCGCGTGTTTCAGGCGCGCTTGGAAACCGCGTCAGACGCAGATATCCAATTGCTGGCGAACAAAGCCAGCAAGGCCGAAGAAGCAGCCTTGCTGGTGATTCGGGCCTCGGCAGAGACGAGGGCCACCTTGCTGAAACTTCCGTTGCTACAGGGCGAGCGCGGACTTACCGTGCTAGAGAAACTCTCCCGTGGTCGGGATAAAACCTGCAACCGTCTGGCTAGGGAGGCCTTGGAGTCTATTCGCGATAGCCGGCGCACGCTGGGCGCACACATCGACGGATTAACTGACATTGAGGAGAGCATCCACCGGGAACTTAAAACTGCCCCCAAGGATTTAGATGCCCTGATCGTACAGCGCAAAAAACTGGGTCAGCTCAAGCAGCGCTACCAGCAACTGCTCGAGGACATTCAAGCCGTCGAGAGCACCCTTGCCGAAGCCGGCGAGACCGTCACTCCGTTTCAGGCCAGTTCCCAGCCCTTTGAGGGCCTAGATCTCAGTGTGCCCGATGCCCAAGATAATCCTTTTCCAAAATTTCTCGAGCAACTGAGCAACCTCCGTGACACGCTGACAACCACCGAGTTGCTGGAAGAGTCTGCAATCGCCGACGCGCGCTCAAACCTGCAGCAAATTCGCAGCTCTTGGCTGCAGGCTGCCGACGCCTTTCCAGCCAATGAGAATCAGCAGCGAACCTGCGATCAACACCAAGCCTACATTGCAAAGCAGCTTGCCGGTTGGGAGCAGCTCATGACGCTGCCGTGGGACGCCCTTACCCCACCGTCCGGCGACGGCAAAACAACA
>JAYNPH010000198.1:0-2042 GCA_038113685.1 Gammaproteobacteria bacterium | reverse complement strand
GTATCAGGGTTTACTGGCTAAACCGGAGTTCGCCAACGAAGTGCTATCACCGCCGCCACTAAAGCTAATAACCGCAGCGCTGCAACTGAAGCAGCGCTTGAAAAAAGAGACCCTGTCTGACGTTGCTGGCTTTGAACCAATATGAAGGATGCCGAGACCTGAGATGATTACAATGATTTTTGCATCAACCCTACTGGTCGGACTCGTGAGTTGGTTTCTCTGGGAAAAGAGCAACCGAAAAACGCGTGATATGCCCGCCGGTATTCATGAGGATATTTCTCTGCCTTTTACGCAGGAATATGAGCTCTACCACAACAACCTTTCACTGTGCTCCAAGAAAGTGCGTGCCTGTCTGGCAGAACTAGACATTGACTATAAGTCCCATCCTATTGAGCAATCAACCCGGGTGGGCTGGTGCCCACACTTGTTCACAATGGTCACCCCGTCTACGAATCACATGCGATCATCGCCTATTTAGCCAAGCAAAAAGAAGGAGCTGGCGACAATACCCTGGTTCCAGCCGATGAAGCAGACAGAGCAGTAATGCAAATCTGGATAGATAAGGCCTCCCTAACCGGCGATGACCCAACCACTAACGTCAAACGCAGTGCAGCCAACTGCGCCGGTTTGTTAACGACACCGTTGATGGTCTCCGCTCTGCAAGACATCCCGCTACGACTCATTTTTGAAGGACTGCTGTTCCATAGGATTCGATCTCGTGCGGCTATTTTCATGGCAATGAAACTTGGAGGTTTGAGTGGCTTCACCAAGATAAAGCCACTCATGAAAGTACTCGGAGAGGCACGCAATAATATGGAATTGCATTTGGACGCGCTGGATGCCCATCTCAAGGGATGTGGGCCCCATATTATCGGCAACCAACTCACGCTCGCCGATATCAGTTGGCTGGTCATCTTGGAAAGATTGGTGGAAGCCGATTGGATGGAGTTTTTTCTGCGCGGCGACCAACGTCCTTACGTCCAACGTTACTGGCAACATCTTCAGCAAACCACGGGGTACAAGATTGGCATCCTGGAATTTCAGTCAACAGTGATGGATGCCGCCATACAGCGGCTCAAATCCCACAAGCGAAATAATCCCGCGTTTACAGCGTCTCTCGAAGGACAAGAACAATTGTGAATGAGTTACCAGAATCATTACGCCTTAGCATAGGAAGCACGAACATGGCACCACCCGACACTGAAAACCGCTACGACCCGGCCACCATTCCACGTACATACCTCGGTGGATTTGCGTGGATCACGCTGCAGTTGAGAGGTCGCCTAAGATGAGCGTGCAGCTGGAGCATGCTAGCGTTGTCATTGTCGGCGCCGGGCCAATCGGTCTTACTGCTTCTTGCCTACTGTCGCAGGCCGGAATAAAACATATCTTGCTGGAACAAAACCTAGGCTTACACCAATGGCCCCAGGCTCACGTTGTCAGCGCGCGTACCATGGAAATACTAAGAGCAGCGGGAATCAGCGAGCCTGCAATGAGGGAAAACGCAACCCCCCTGGCCGACATGAGCTATCTAGGCTGCTGGGCGCACACACTAGCTAAGGAACCTTGGGGCGGCTTCGCACTGCTTAGCCCCGAGAATGCGGATTACCTCGGTCAGGTAATGGTCACGACGCCCACACCAAACGCCAATATTCCACAGAATAAGCTGGAGAAGATACTGCACCAACATGCGCAGGCAGCGCCCCTTGGCGACATCCGCTTTGGGCACCAGCTGCAAAGCCATGTGCAAAATGGCAAAGGGGTGATCGCCAGCATTCGCAATCATGAAGACGACACGAGCTACGAGATAAACGCTGACTTTCTCAGTGCCTGCGATGGTGCAGGAAGTGCTGTCCGCCACCAATGTGGTATTGAGATGCACGGACCGAGAAACTTGCAGCACTGGGCTACCGTGGTATTGCAGGCTGATTTTCGGCACCTCGTCAAAGCGCATCCGGGTTTACTTTACTGGACCTACGGGCCCGAGCGAACCGGGCTTTTTATCGCCTACGACATCGACGACCAATGGGTCTACATGCATG
>JAYNPH010000197.1:0-2153 GCA_038113685.1 Gammaproteobacteria bacterium | reverse complement strand
AGGTAGCACCAAGCCAAACCCCAAAAGGATGCAATAGCGAGCGCCATGGTGGACCACCATGGCAGGGTGAGTAAACCGGTATCTGTTAGCAAATCGTCTAACGCCGTAGCAATAATTAAGTTGTCATCGGTTGCCGGCCCTAACGCGGAGCCCTTTAGAACCGCAAGGCCCGGTGCCGTGAGACCCACAACTATGTACTTACCTGCAAAATTGGTGGCAGCGCTTTCCTGCCCATCAAGTAAGGCGTTGTATACATCGACAAAGGATGCTCGCGTGTAGCCATTTTTTTTGTTACGCCAGTTAATCAAATACTCAGGGTTTGAAGGCATAGCGTCTGCTGCTGCACCACCACCTAACTTTGCCATTTGATAGGCCATGGATGGCAGCGTAAAACCCTCGTCTAACCATTGCGGTTGCTGACGTCGCACTACACCATCGTCATCCAAAACCAGATTATTGGTACCCATGTTGGCGTGCGCTTCGGGGAACAAGGTGTAAAGCAGCGCCAGCGTGCGTTGTGGATCCTCGTCTTCCGCTAACACCGCACCGGGGATCTGGCCAATCGCTACTTCGCTCAGATTGTCGTTCTCCGGCGATAGGCGCGTCATAGGAAACGTTACGTTGGGCAGATAACCAATGATCTCACCCAGTAGTGCATCGCCGTCCGGATCATTGAGATCGACATCGCTGTACATGACGTTGACACCTATTGCAGCTGGCTCACGCTCGCTTACCAGGGCCAGAAAATCACCCATGACTGAGCGAGGCCAAGGCCAACGTCCGTAGTCATTGGCCATCAACGCCAGAGATTTCTCGTCGATGTCGACAATAACGATATTGTCACTGGCAGGCGGCGACGATAAACGCCAGTCAATGGCAAGATCTAGGGTGCCACCGTCGTAATCTAAACGGTCAGCTTTGTATCCCTCGAGTATTTGCGGCAGAAAATGGACTACTGTATAGATTGTAAATACCGTGGCGAGTCCTGCATAAAAACGCCCGCGAAACTCCCTGCTCAAGAATCCAAACGAGTACATGAGGCTCGTAATGATTGTAAGCAGACGGCCATTCATGCGCTAATATCCCGCTCCATTTAACTAACGTCCACCTCGATAGATAGCACTGCCGGTCGCTGCAGCAGCCTCCTCCACTTCAGGTGTGATGGATAAAGTTAGGCGGTCCATCCGTTGCATCGGCGAAGGGTGCGTTTGGAACAGCAGCTGAGTTTCTGCACCACCTACTTTGAGTGAATCCAGCTTTTCCAGAACAGATAACATGGCAGAGCTGTCGTAGCCCCCATTGGCGGCAATGATCACTGCGTCTCGATCGGCTTCAAACTCCGCTTCTTTGTCGAGCCCTCGCGTCATCATGTCCGAGAACAACGAGTTCATCTCACTGAAGAGCGCATTTTGGCTGTTCATATTGCCCTGCATACGTGCAATTAGTGCGGCCGCCTGTTGCTGCTTTTTAATGATGGCCCAGTGGTGCTCTCGGACAACATGCGCAATCTCATGAGCAAGAATAGCGGCTAGCTCGTCCTCGGTTTCCAGCAAATCCATCAATCCCTGTGTCAACAAGACAAACCCACCCGGAGCGGAGAATGCATTGACAGATTCGGTAGCTAGAATACCGAAGGTCCAGGGCAATGCGGGTCGCGAGGATTTATCGGCCAGGTGTCTACCCACAAGATTTACATAGCGTTGCGCCGATTCATCCTTTAGAAGCGGGGCCGCGCCAAGATAAATCGCAGTAATTTCTTTGCCCGCTTTAATTTCATCCGTGGGCTCAGCAGCCGTCAGCCCCGCACTCGCCAGCACACCAAAAAGCACCGCAGCGACACGCCGTCGCCAGAAACCGCAGCTGTCGGTATTATTCAAGCAATCGCCCGCGCCCAACTTCGGATCACCAATCATCATCGGAAGCGTCCTTTTCTGGGTTAGGTTTGGATTTTTTCTTTACCGATGGAGAGGCTGCTCTGCTTGATTGAGACGAAGGCTCGGCTGATATATCTGCCACCATCGGGGCCATGAGCAACGCCAGGGAACGGTCCTCAAGATTCCGCTCCGCAGCAAAGCCAGTGGCTCCATTAACGGAAACTTGTGCAGACTCGAGTGCAGCCAACGCAGCGTAGTCGGGCTCGCTGAGCTCTATAC
>JAYNPH010000196.1:0-2216 GCA_038113685.1 Gammaproteobacteria bacterium | reverse complement strand
GTGCTACACGTTAAAAATCTTTAAGTCGCCCTGTCTCACTAAAACCCTCAACCCTGCGCAGGTTATCTTCCTCCGCAGTGTCCTCAGTTTGCTTGGATCCATTCAGCCCAGCCGCACTTTGACTAACACCACTGCGATTTGGCATCGACTGTAATGTAGGTGTGCTAGTGAGTGAATCAGCCATGCCTGCCGCCAAGCCCTCTGCCGCCATCACCGTTTCAGGTTTGATTCCTACCGTCACTAAAACTTTATTAGGCGGCGTGTAGCATCTACCCAACAACACGGTACCCCGCAAAACCGCTGCAGAACTTCTGCTGAAAGTTGTAACGATAGTTTCTACAGTTGTCTTGGAGGTTTCTCTATTTTGACCTGACTGCTGAGCTATCTTTTCAGTCAACCTCTCCTGTTCGCGTGAAGAACTCAGCAACACGGACATGTATTCTGTTATTTCCGCGAATGCAGCGTCTTCCGCCTCTTCCATGGCATCAGCTACATCTCGTACATCTTCGGAGAATGGGATGGCCTCACCTGTGGCTATGATTCTTGGAATCGCAAACCCTTCGACGATTTCTGCATCTCTCCCCGGTTGATGCGGATACGTACTGCAGTCATCCGCAAGCACAATCATCGGTAGAGCCAGTAGAACGGCTGCCGTTTGTAGTAACGTTTTCAATTGTGATCTCCAGTGTGTTTGTTTGAAAAATAATCGTAAACACGAGCTTTTACCACTGGTTTAGTCACCTCAGGCAAAATCTCCTTTATATTTTTGGTTTGACTGAAAACGCTTAACTACGTTCTTAATGCGAAATCTTAAAGGTTTCTCAAAAAACCGCCTTCGTGGTTCGCAACTTCCAACCAGCCCCTGTATAAACATCATCCACGACGTCGCGTCCGGCTTTGCGGAATGTTGACCCACTGCGACGAAGAACCAGTTACTTTGCAAAAGTGCGGCTATCAAAATTTAGCAGTACCTGCCCTTGATAATGCTCGACCAAACAAAAGGAATCGTCAGATGGACTTTGGATTAACGGATAAGCGCGCATTTGTGGGCGGAGGCAGCCGCGGCATCGGAAAAGCCATCGCCATCGAACTGGCCAAGGAGGGTTGCGATGTGGTCATCGCAGCAAGGACCGAGTCAGCATTAGAGGGGACGGCAAAAGAGATCCAAGATATTACGGGCCGCCGAATAATCCCCATGGTCCTAGATGTAACCTCCCGAGAGGAAGTCGACAACGTCATGGCCAACGCGGTAAGTCAATTGGGCGGACTCGATATTCTGGTCAACAGTGCATCCTTACCTGGCGGTTCTCGCTCCGCGGTTGGCCCGATTCATGGGCTCGATGAGAATGATCTGCTTCGCGATTTCGATACCAAATATGTGGGCGCCTTGCGCTGTGCCCGAGCGGCCATTCCGTACCTAAAGGAGCAACCTTGGAGTCGCATCATAAATATCAGCGGCGGCAACGCCAGAATCGCCGGTAACCTTAGCGGCGGTGCAAGGAACGTTTCGTTGGTTCATTTAACTAAGACCCTAGCCATGCAGATGGGCGAGTTCGGGATTACGGTAAACTGCGTTCACCCCGGTATCACCCGAACCGAGCGTACTGAGGCCCTAATGGAGGCTCGTGGTAAGGCACTGGGCGTATCTGCCGAAGAAGCTGAGGCGCGAGACTTCGCCGACGGTTCTCCCCGCGGTAATCATATCAATCGAATGATTGATGCATCCGAAATCGGTTTCTTGACCGCATACTTGGCCTCTGACAAATCTTGGGCTGTTACCGGAGAGGTCATTATGGCCGGCGGTGGACTGGGAAACAGTGTCTACTACTAGGCAGCGGCGCAGACTTGTTACGGTGCAATCAGCAGCTAGGCGAGGATGATCGGATCCAGCTCTGTGCCGGGCGGATAGTTATCTGCGATCTGATACAGACCGTCTACGGTTATTTTCGTTCCCAGCGTCGCAACATCACCGATAACTTCAACGGGCAGCAGCTCAGCTATCGCGCAACGGCTTTTGTTCATCGGTGCATCCAGAACGGTGAGTACCAAGCCATCCTCGCCAGCCTCCACACCTAGCTGGGCCAGCGTAGATTTGAGCATGCCCCCGTGGGCCTCGAACGTGACAGTTCCTTGAAAGCGGGTGGCCCCGCTCGCACTGCCATCGGGCTGGATAGCCAAATCGCCACCGGGTTCCGCGACGAAAACGAAGGTACCAT
>JAYNPH010000195.1:0-2227 GCA_038113685.1 Gammaproteobacteria bacterium | reverse complement strand
TCACAGTAGTTCTCGATGGCGTGGTTTCTTTTCAGACTTATACTGAAAATGTGCGTCAGATCATCAACAGTTATCTCGGGCGCGGATACTTTTTTGGGGAGGTTGCACTAACCAACCCGGACGCCCCAGATTTTTGGGCGAACTCAAAGGGCGGTTGCACTATTGCTTCAATATCCCGGGGACACTTCATCGACGTAGGAATGTCACACCCCGGTTTGCTTCGCGTGTTAACAGATCAACTGATTGGCAGGTTACGGGCCGCGGATCATAAAGCGCGGGACTTAGCCTTTCTCGATGTCAGCGGTCGGGTCGCTAATGCCCTGCAGGAATTGGCGAAGGGTCCTTGCGCCATCACCCATCCGGACGGTATGCAGATCCGTATGACGCGCCAGGAAATTGGCTCGATCGTTGGCTGCTCTCGAGAAATGGTCGGGCGGGCAATCAAAATGCTTGCGGATCAAGGCGATATCGAAGTGACCGGCAAGAACATCGTTGTTCGCGGTACACGCTGAATCGCGCCAAAGACCGTAGCACTAGTCCGTAGAACTAGACCATAGCACTAAACCGTAGAACTAAACCTCAGTACCGGATCTTAGAACTGTCTGTTGGAACTCAGCGCGCAGTTTGCTAGATGTCTAGCAACTGCGCTAACCCAGCCCCGGGGCTGGATTGACGCATCAGCGCCTCACCAACCAAAAAGCAAAAAACCTCGGCAGCAACCATGTGCTGCACGTCCTCTTTTCCGCGAATACCGCTTTCTGTTACCACGGTAACATCGTCGGGGATGAGCGGTAGCAGATTCAACGTCGTATCCAAGGACGTGTCGAAGGTTTTCAGGTTCCTGTTGTTGATACCGACGAGGGTTGGTTCTAGGCCCAACGCGGTTTCCAATTCCTGCTGATCGTGCACTTCAATTAACACATCCAAGCCAAGGTCATGGGCGGTTCCATGTAGGTCGTTGAGCTGCTGCGCCGATAACGCGCTAACAATCAGCAAAATACAGTCCGCCCCCATTAGTCTTGCTTCGACAATTTGATAGGGGTCGATGGTGAAATCTTTGCGAATGATCGGCAGTTGTACTGCTTGCCGAACGGCTCTCAGATAGGCATCTGACCCTTGGAAGTATTGCTCATCGGTAAGAACGGAAAGGCAGACAGCGCCGTTAGCGGCATAGTCTCGGGCGATTGCTACTGGATCGAAATCTTTTCTGATAACGCCTTTGCTCGGCGAGGCTTTTTTTATCTCGGCGATGAATCCCGGTTTTCGGGCGGCGGCTTTGGTCCTGAGGGCTTCTACAAAGCCAAGGGGCGTTGCTAGGTCTGAGTTGGCGACCAAACGCTCAAGCTCTGCAAAACTCTTAACGGCCTTTCTTGTTGCAAGTTCTTCGGTTTTCGTCGCGATTATTTGATCGAGAATGGTGCTCATTAGGCTTGGGAATCCTCTGTCGCCGACTCCGCCATCAGACTGGATATTCGTACCAACTCGGCCAAGCGTTCTTTGGCCATGCCACTGGAAATTGCATCCTGCGCCATGGCAACACCATTGGCCAAGGTATTGGCAACGCCGCTTACATAGATAGCCGCTCCGGCATTTAGCGCCACAATATCCGCAGCGGCGCTTGCGTCATCGCTGAGGGACTGTCTCACTAGCGCAAGGCTGGTTTCAGCAGAATCAGCGACCAACCCCGCGTACTCATCAGCCGTCCTCGGGGTAAAGCCGAAATCTGCAGGGGATATGTCGTACTCAAAGATGTCATCGTGCTTTAGCTCCACGACATGGGTGGGGGCGTCTAGGCGAATTTCATCTAGGCCTTGGCTATGAACCACCATGGCGTGTTCCGAGCCTAATAGCTGCAGTACTTGAGCGACGGGTAGCTGCCACTGCTCCGAGAAAACGCCAATAACCTGACGCTTTGCCCCGGCGGGATTTGTCATAGGTCCCAGCACGTTCATAAGGGTGCGAATGCCAATTTGTTGGCGCACGGGGCCGGCAAAACGCATAGCACTGTGGTGGGCCTGTGCGAACATGAAGCCGACGCCTATGTCGTCGATACAGGCCCCGATTTGTTCCGGGGACAGCGCAAGTGAGACACCTGCAGCCTCCAAAACATCGGCGCTGCCACTAAAGCTGGTCATTTTACGATTGCCGTGTTTTGCCACCTTTGCACCAGCACTCGCGGCCACGAATGCCGCGGCGGTGGAGATATGAATCAGCTTGCTGCGGCTGC
>JAYNPH010000194.1:2008-2241 GCA_038113685.1 Gammaproteobacteria bacterium | reverse complement strand
CTCCAGCACCAGCAAAACGGTCATTGTGAGCCCCAGCCAGCAAGCCGGGCACGATGTGGACTATCTGTTCGGTCAGGTTTCCATTGATCAACCCTTCGTAGACTGGAGCGGCAACTGTGGCAACCTTTCCGCTGCCGTCGGAGCCTTTGCCATCAATAACGGCCTGGTGTCTGCTGACCGTATCCCGGATAACGGCATTGCGATTGTGCGCATCTGGCAGGTCAATATCCAGA
>JAYNPH010000194.1:0-1998 GCA_038113685.1 Gammaproteobacteria bacterium | reverse complement strand
ATATTGGTAAGACCATCATCAACCGCGTGCCGATAGCAAATGGGCAGGTGCAAGAAACCGGCGACTTCGAGTTGGATGGAGTGACCTTCCCAGCGGCAGAGATTGCCGTAGAGTTTTTAGATCCGGCTGATTCGGATGAAGGCACCATGTTTCCTACCGGCAACCTAGTGGATGATCTGGAAGTGCCCGGTATTGGGACGTTGAAGGCAACGCTGATCAACGCGGGCATCCCGACGATTTTTTTAAACGGATCCGAGTTGGGTTACACCGGCTGTGAGCTTCAAGATGATATCAATGGCTCTGCCGAGGCTCTGGCGCTGTTTGAAACGATTCGGGCCCATGGCGCTATTAAGATGGGTTTGATCGAGCGCGCAGAAGAAGCTCAGGCGCGACAGCACACACCCAAGGTAGCCTTCGTCGGCCCTGCCGCTACTTATGAAGCATCCAGCGGAAAAAGTGTTATGGCATCGGACATCGATTTGGTCGTGCGCGCACTCTCCATGGGAAAATTACACCACGCCATGATGGGTACAGCCGCTGTCGCCATAGGCACTGCCGCCGCCATCCCTGGCACGCTAGTGAATTTGGCCGCCGGTGGTGGTCAACGCGATGATGTTACCTTTGGTCATCCGTCAGGCACTTTGAAAGTAGGTGCCCAAGCAGTGTTTGATAATGACGAGTGGCGAGTCACATCCGCTAGTATGAGCCGAAGCGCGAGAATCCTGATGGAAGGTTGGGTTCGCATCCCTGCTGAGCATTTCTAGTCACCCGGCACTGCTCACCCCAAGGCAATTGTCTGCAGCTTGCCGAACTGCGTCCATGGGAACGATCTATTTGCTGTTCCTAGCCTTTGTCCGCAGCAGTCTGCGAACCGGCCTCTATCGATGCGATAAGATATGTCAGGCCTCAGGCCCGGATTTTCCGGGCATGGATAGCAGACAACTTGTGCTGCGGCTTGCTCTAGCGCTCCGCTATAGGCTTAAGCACTCGAGGCTCAGGACCAACATAATCGGCACTGGGGCGAATGATACGGTTGTTTTCCCGTTGCTCCATAACGTGGGCACTCCAGCCTGAAACTCGTGAGCAAACAAAGATCGGGGTAAACAACTTGGTTGGTATGCCCATGAAGTTGTAGGCCGATGCGTGGAAGAAGTCCGCGTTGGCGAACAGTTCTTTTTCATCCCACATAACCTTCTCAATCGCGCAAGACACCGGATACAACACCGAGTCGCCTACCTCATTGGCAAGCTTTTCAGCCCATTGCTTGATGATTACGTTACGAGGGTCCGACGTGCTGTAAATGGCGTGCCCGAAGCCCATGATTTTTTCTTTGCGCTCCAGCATCCCTAACAGACCGCTGGCGGCCTCATCAGCGGTCGTGAACTTCTCGATAAGTTCCATTGCCGCCTCATTGGCGCCGCCATGCAGCGGTCCACGCAGAGAGCCAATGGCTCCGGTAACGCAAGAGTGCATATCCGACAGGGTGGAAGCACAAACCCGCGCTGTGAAGGTAGATGCATTGAACTCATGCTCGGCGTAAAGAATCAATGACACATCCATAACTCGCTGATGCAGATCGCTAGGCTTTTTGCCGGTCAAAGTCTGCAAAAAGTGTCCTGCCAGCGAATCCGCATCGGTGTCAGTATCGATTCGTACCCCGTCGTGGCTGAAGCGATACCAGTAGTTGATGATGCCGGGCAAGGCACCAAGCAGACGGTTGGCGACATTCTGTTGATTGTCAAAATCGCCCTCTGGCTCAAGGTTGCCCAACATGGAACAACCGGTTCGCATAACATCCATGGGGTGAGCCGATGCAGGAATACGCTCGAGCACTTCTAGCAACGTTGCCGGCAGTTTACGGTTGGCCTTGAGCACCTGATGATAGTCCGCTAGCTGGCTGGCATTTGGCAGTTCGCCGTAGAAAATCAGATAGGCAACTTCTTCAAATGTCGCATTGTCGGCGAGGTCGGTGATGTCGTACCCCCGATAAGTCAGCCC
>JAYNPH010000193.1:0-2355 GCA_038113685.1 Gammaproteobacteria bacterium | reverse complement strand
TAATATAGATTAGAACTCATGCAACCCGACGGAGGACATATGAGTACCAAAGGCAACAAGCCACAATTCATCGCGCGCTCAAAACGCAGCGAGGATAGTGACTACATGCAAACCATTGGCGCAGCCTGGAACTTCAAGGAAGGGGAGGGACTGGTCGTGAAACTGGAAGTCGTACCAACGGACTGGGACGGCTCGTTCATTTTGGTGAAACCTAAAGAGGAATAATCGCAACACCCCGCTAACTAGCGGGGTTCTTCTTTCCGTGCGTAAGGGGTGGCGCTATTTTGGTGTGCGTGGTGGTGACCGGCAAACCTCACATGTGGAAGCCCGCTCCCGGCTCGCTCCAGCATCTGAAGGACCCCATGGCAGAGAGGAACTGTTCAATCCAAACTAAAGTTGATCCTGCATTAAATTTATAACTGAATGGAGCGCTGCAGTGTCGCGGGGCGCCGCAATTAAAATTCTTCGAATTAGCCTGACACCAACAGATCTTATGACAGGAAATCTATTTCGAATGGATAGGACGTCAGGTTTTCGTAGCCAGTTTCAGTAATGACAACCTGATCTTCCAGCTTGACGCCGCAAAGGCCGCCGACCTCACCAAAATACACCTCGACACAAAGGCACATGCCAGGCTCCAGCACGCCGTGATAACCGCAGTCATCCCAATCCTCCGGATAGCGAAGGGAAGGGTATTCATCGCAAAGGCCGACGCCGTGGTACATCACGCCATAACGTTGCGCCTGATATTTCTCCGGCAGTTTTTGTCCTCGATCCTTGAGATCCCGAAAACTGATGCCGGGCTTAAGCAAGGACATATTGTGATTAATATGATCATAAGCCGCCCTGTAGAGATCCTTTTCGTATGGGGTTGGTGGTTTGTCGCCAATCTTCCATGTGCGGGACAGATCGGCACAGTAGCCGTAAGGACCGATCAGATCCGTATCGAAAGCCAAAATGTCGCCGTCCTTCATGACGCGGGGACCGCACTCCTGGAA
Source organism: Gammaproteobacteria bacterium (assembly GCA_038113685.1). GTDB lineage: Bacteria > Pseudomonadota > Gammaproteobacteria > Pseudomonadales > Azotimanducaceae > UBA4421. The sequence goes on along the minus strand of JAYNPH010000193.1, from coordinate 1,357 downwards.
CCAGGGGTTGGTACGTGGTCCGGATGACAGTATGCGCGTTTCGATCCATTCGCCGCCACGAATAAAATTACCCTTCTGCAGTTCAGCCCATGCGTCGACCTCTGTCTTTCCCGGAACGGCGGCCCGGCGCATGTCAGCCATGGCGGCCTCGCAAGATGCGATGGCACAACGCATGGCACTTAGTTCGTTGGCGTTCTTTATCTTTCGGGCGTGTTCCGTAACTTCCTGGCCAGGGGATATCTCGAATCCTAATTTCTCTAATGAACGCAGACCATCAATTTCGATTTTGTCGACAGCCAGACGACGGTTATTACCGCTGCGTTCACGCATCAACTCATCAACCTGGCTGGCGAAGGATTCAGCAATTTCCGAACTTCTATCACCGGTTTCAAAATAGAAGAAGCTGGCCCCATGACGAACTTCACGGACCAATGGTAAATGGGCGGAAAGGTGTTCACCAGCATGAAAATCCCACAGCACCATGTAACCATCGGCCGTCACCAGGCAAGCGCGACACGGATTATGCGTCACCCAAAGCTGCATGTTGGTACTGTCGGTGGCATAACGGATATTCAGGGGATCGAACATCAGCAAACCACCCAGGTCTCGCTGTTGAATTTCCCCGACCAATCGCGACAGTCGATAATTTCTCAAAAGAGGAATGTCGGGAACCGTTAGCCCTAACTTTTGCCATTCCTCGAATGCCAGATCCGTCGGCCCAATTTCGACCCGGTCGGAATTGTTAGGTGTGCCGTCCGGCAACAGGTCACTGTTACTAATACGCCGCCGATTAGGGTCGATCTTTCGATTAGAGCCAACAACATAGGGATCTGCGCTCATGGTAGTACCTCTCGTAAATTTTATCGCTAAACAAGTGTAGTCATCTCTTCATTAACGCTTTTCGAAATTTGCGTCTCGTTGCATAAACGTCATGTTTGCCTCCTGATCGAAGGGCAGATACTCAGGCAATGTGACTCCAAGGCGGCACAGTATTGACTTACCCGCATGGGTCCCAATTTCTATGCTCGCATTTTTTCACCGTTTGCATCGTAAAGTGCTTCGCCTAGAATCTCCGCGTCATATAGCTTGCCCAAGATTTCGACTTGAAGTTTCGTTCCTGGCTCAGAGAACTCGGTGGTAACGTACCCCATGGCCATTGACCGCTCTACGTGATGCGCATAGCCGCCGGAAGATATATAACCGACGGCTTTATTATCCACCAATATTGCTTCGTCGTGAGACACGTCGATGCCATCGACATCGATGATCATCGTCACCAGTTTTTGTTGCGGGCCGGCCTCACGGGCTGCGAGGGTCGCTTGCTTGCCGACAAAATCCTTGTTCCCGTTGATGAAAG
>JAYNPH010000192.1:0-2422 GCA_038113685.1 Gammaproteobacteria bacterium | reverse complement strand
CCAGCCCTACTCGGAGTTTACGGCTTCGCCTCACTCGGGGTTTACGGCTTCGCCTAGGGCCTGCAAGTGGCTGTCGATGTAGCGCAGGGTCAGCGGGCTGTCTGGCACCCACTGAAATGCGTGACAGGCCCCTGGCAGCACCACCAACTCGGTCGCGATGCCGGCGGCCATCAATCGCTGCGCGTAGTCTATATTTTCGTCCCGAAACAGATCCAAACCAACCGTAAACATCCAAGTAGGCGGCAGTCCCTCCACACTTGCCACTCTGGCAGGCACAAAAGGCGCTTGGGCTGGGAGCTTGCCTAAGTAGCACTGCCAGCCAAACTCATTGCAGCGCCGGTTCCAGACAAACTCACCGACCAGAGGGTCTCCGGGGGCTGCCTCAGTACCCGTTCTGTCATCAAGCATGGGATAGGTAAGGTGCTGATGACAAATTGCAAATTCCCCAAGATCTCGCGCATGAATGGCGAGAGCCGCGGCGAGACCACCACCAGCGCTTTCACCGCCAATGGCTATGCGCTGCCTATCGATGCCAAGGGCATCTGCCTGCTCGTGCAACCAACCCAGCGCCGCATAGCAGTCGTCTAACGGTGCCGGTACTGGGTGCTCTGGTGCTAACCGATACCCTACCGTTAGAACAACCACACCCAACTGAGCAGCGATCCGCGTGTTCATGGCGTCGGAACCTTCGACGCTGCCGGCAACGTAACCGCCCCCATGAATATGCAAATAGCCAGACCCAGCCTGAGCCTCAACGGGCCGATACAGCAGACATGGCACATCGAAATCCGCGCCAGGGATCGTAACCGCTTCCCTCTTGACGCCGTGCGCCGCTGCGTCACCGAGCACCGCAGCGGCGAGGCCTCGGTCACGAAAGCGTTGGAGATTGTCTAAGCTAAATTCGAATGGAGGCGCCAGTTCAAGTAACGGAAGCAAAGATGGATCTAATAGGTGCTTGGTCGACATAAGGTTCCTCCACTATGGGATTACTATGCCGAGGCCACGCAAAAATTGGAATGGGGCGCTGCCGCATCAGCCAAGACTCTGCAACTCGCTTCCCGCAGCAGCGCAGCTCGCCGCTGCTACGGGGACACGCGTTAGCCAATGCCAACTCAATGGATCAACGTCTCCACTGGATGCTTAATCGAGCATTGCTTTCTTCGCCTACGGTAACCTGATGCGTACTGTGCGCATTCGGGTAGTAGACCTCGTCGGCGACATTGTCGATGTTGAGCTGGACAACGAGGTCATCCGACACATTGTAGTACACCGCCGCGTCGACTCGTGTATAGCTTGGCAGCGTTGCAGAGTTCGAGTTGTTGACGAAACTGTCATCCTGATACGAGGCACCTAAACCAATTCCAAGCTGGGGCGTGACCTGATAGGTACTCCATAAGGAAAAGGTGTTTTCAGGTAATTCTCTGGGACGTAATCCGGTTGGGCCCGCTTGGTCAACTTGCTCACCGTCTAAGTACCCGTAGGATGCTGCAATGCTCCAGTTATCGTTAAGTTGGCCCTGCAGTTGAACTTCGAAACCCTCAATGCTGGAGTCGACGACAACCAGCTTCGAAGCATCGGTATCGTCAACTTCCGGAGAACTCTTGTCGGTCTCAAACACTGCTCCTGAAAGCGACAGCCGATCATTCAAATTCCATTTGAATCCAAACTCTAGGCTTTCAAAGGTGTTCGGGTCTAACTTGTTGTTGTCGCCATTTATGTTGGCAAACTGCTCGCCACTTCTTGGGAGGAAGGACTCGCTGTAACTGGTGTAAATCGAAATATTGTCCACAGGTTTGTAGATCAACCCTGCGCGAGGCGAGATTTCGTCGTCCTTTCGACTCCTGACCTCGGTCGCCTTAATGTTATTGACGGTAATATCAAATTCGTCGTACCGGGCACCGATGACGGCGATAAAGCTCTCAGTTAGCTGGATTTCATCCTGCACAAAAAGCGAGACCACATCGATCTCAACGTGGGTATCGTCGTTCAGCTTCGCGGTAAAGTCATTTTTCGTTGGTCGACCCGCTGCGTTAACGCCCACGCCGCCGGCCAGCGCCAAGGGTGTCCCTGCCGTAAGAGAAAAAGACTCTTTGTCGCTCAACGATGTGTCGAAAAACGCATTAAAGCGATCTTGGTTTGATGAGGTATCCATGAGTTCAAAACCGGCCAGCAGCGTGTGAACGGTATTGCCCAACGATAACTCACCAACCATGTTGCCGGACAACTGCAGGTTTTCGCGTTGAGTGGTGTCTATGTATCCATCCAGCGTTACTTCATTCGGCGTTGCGGCTTGATTGTATTTCGCCGCATAGAAGTTTTGATACATCTTGTCGTAATCGCCGTAAAAGACGCTTAGGTTGCCTTTCATCGTCTGTGAAAAACGGTGCTGGACCATTGCTTTGAGAACGTGGGCCTCCAGTTC
>JAYNPH010000191.1:1861-2495 GCA_038113685.1 Gammaproteobacteria bacterium | reverse complement strand
CGCCCTCCACGCGTATGTCAATTGGAACAAGCGATCTATCACTGCCAATGACGTCGAGGGTGAAATTGCCGAGCTTTTAGCCGATGCTGATGTACTTATCACCACTGCAGATCCAATAAGCGCTACGACCTGCAGTAACGCGCTAAACCATCTGCCCGCAGACGCCGTACATCTCTCGGTAACCGCTCATGGATTAAACGACCCCTTAAGCGGAAAAACAGGTAATAACCTAACCGCCAGCGCCAGAAGCGGCTGGTCCTTGGTTAATGGACACTGCGACGAGCCTCCTTTGCAACTGCCAAGACAACAGTCCGGCTATATCGGTGGTGTGGCAGGTTTTATCGCGGCGGCGGCGGCGCTTCGACGCCGAAGCAATGACGACAAGCCCGAACTGGTCGACGTCAGCGAGTTGGAGGCTCTCGCTTTAACGCTACACCCCTGGGCTATTGCCGCTGTCTACAATGAATTGGGGGAGAGTACCGGCTCCGGTGGCCGTAAACCTCGAGGTAGCCAAGGGCCCCTATGGGATGTGAAAGATGGCAGGATGAGTATTGGCCTTCGAGAATTCCACAATTGGCCAGAAGCTATGGAAACACTCGGAATACCAGAGTTTGGTAAACGCGAGGATCTAATC
>JAYNPH010000191.1:851-1851 GCA_038113685.1 Gammaproteobacteria bacterium | reverse complement strand
TCTACCAACCCTTGAGCGTTGGCCTCTCTTTAACTAGCTCGTAAGCTTGCGCTGCGTGGCAGGCGTTATGCAAAACATGGCAGACATTTGTACTGATAAGCAGATACAGAGCCGCGACTTTCTGGTCGACGTACCTTTGAAGAAACATACAATCAAATCAGCAGGTGCACCCGCAAAACTCAGTCCCTCCCCATGGTTATTGACACGCCCAGCGCCCAGCCTTGGCGAGCACAATGAACAGGTGGGCGCGCGCAATCAAAGCCGCGGCGTTCCAGCTGGCAACATCAAGTCATCTGACTTAGCCAAAGGCCCTCTCGCCGGGATTCGAGTGCTGTCTTTCTGTCAAACCTGGGCCGGGCCTTTCGCCACCGAGCTGCTGGCATTACTTGGCGCCGATGTCGTCCAAGTATCACCCCCGCATCTAACCGACAGCTTTCGCCGTTTCTCCGGTAATGTCCCACCAGGAGTAGCCGATCCCAATCGCAAACAGCACCCACAGAATACCCAGGGACACTATAATTCAGTCAACCTCAACAAACGCAACGTCACTCTCGACATCAGTCAGGACAAAGGCAAAGAACTGTTGTGGCAACTGCTGCCCCGATTCGACATCCTAGTCGACAACTTCCGCCCTTCGGTCATTCCTTCATGGGGCATCACCCTTGAGAAACTCCATGAAATGAGACCCGGTATGATCTGGGCATCGATATCCGGATTCGGTGAAACAGGTCCATATGCCAGCTTTCCAGGAAACGGTGTGACCGTCGAACCCATGTCGGGCCTGTCTTCGATCAATGGCTACGCCGGCGATCCAGGCATGAACACTGGCGGAATTTATGCCGATCCCGTATCCGGATATTTCCTCGCTGCCGTGGTGATGTCCGCTCTGGCTCACCGCGATCGAACCGGGGAGGCTCAACGTGTTGACCTTTCCATGATGGAAGCGGTCAATGTGGTTTGCGGCGATGCATTGCTCGAATACAGCGCTACAGGTCAAGCG
>JAYNPH010000191.1:0-841 GCA_038113685.1 Gammaproteobacteria bacterium | reverse complement strand
CCTGGTTGGCACTGGCGGCAGAGACCGAAGAAGCCTGGCACCGACTAAGAGAACACATTGGTGACCCAAAACTGGCAGACGAACGATTCAGCACAATGAAGGGTCGAAAGACATATGAAGTTGAATTAGATAAATTAATCAGTGCGTGGGTCATGGGGCAAAAAGCATCAACTGCGGAGCTGGCCTTGGCCGCACTCGGAGTCACGGTCGCGCGTGCTCGACCACTCTACGATATCTACAGCCAGCCTGATCCGGATTTCAAAACCTCCGGCTTCATCACTGAAGTAGACCATCCAGAAACCGGACCGACATGGCTCCCAGGAAGGCCCTGGCGTTTTTCCGCAGCTGCTGCTGCACCGGTGCAACCAGCGCCCTGCGTCGGTCAACACAGCCGCGAAATACTCATCGAAGAACTCGGCCTGACAGACTCGGAATATCAGTCATTGGTGCAAGCTAGTATAACCGGCACCCTAGATGAACTGTGATGGCTTCCAAACCGTATTCCATTGCCGCTATTCTGCTGGCCAGCCTGCCGGAACCCAACACGGTGAAAAACTAAGTGCTTACAATACCAGCAGCGCGATACACAAAATCTTTACCAGATGATATCTGCGGCTATAAAAAGTTAGTGAGGTACAGACCCAAACGCCAGGTGGAGACCTACCCCTTCCGCCCCAAAGCCGGATAGACCGGCAAGGCGAAATCGACGCTTATGTAATACCAACAACTATCGAAATGCGTAAAAACCCAAAATCGACCCAGTCTTTCTTCATCCCACGTTGAGGAAAAATTTTTTGTTCGCGTTTAATAAGATGCGGGGCGGACGACTCCTCCTATGTCC
>JAYNPH010000190.1:0-2572 GCA_038113685.1 Gammaproteobacteria bacterium | reverse complement strand
GCCTTGCTGTTAATACGTTTTTTGCTTTGAGCCAGATTGACCAGTTCGTCAATGGCAGCCCTGCCAATGCCCAAAGACACCGCCCCAATGCCGATGGCGAGTAGGGTGAATTGAGGAAACTGGTAGAGTGGGCGCTTTGGCGGACGGTGCTTGTTGTAGCCCACGATGTGGCTAACTGATCCCTTTAGGTCCGACACTTGGTAGTCGGTGCTGCCCGTACCCTGAAGCCCGGAAACATGCCACGTGTCTAAGAAGCTGATAGCACTGGCTGGCATCAGCACCATGTGCTGAGCAGGTTGCTCTGCGCCATCGTCCACCATGCAGCCGCCGAGAACCCAATCCGCGTTCTGAGTACCTGAACCCCACTGCCACCGGCCATTAACCGTTACCCCGTCGTGATCAACTTCTGCCTTGCCGGATGGCGCGAACACGCCAGCGATCATGACGTTCGGATGGGCGAAAATTTGCCGGGCAGTTTCCTCTGGGATGCTGGCCAGTGTTGATCCGCTGGTTGCGGCGATAAACGCTACCCATCCACAGGCGGCATTGCCCTGAGCCAGCCGTTCAAATATTTGCGCGCTGATAACCGGTGAGGCCTCAAGTCCACCTAGGTGCGTTGGCACAAAGAGTCGATAAAACCCCGCCGCGGCCATGGCGTCGCTGGCTTCCTGGTCGAGTTTCCGGTTGCGATCAAAGTCATCGGCGAGGGGCGCAAATCGATCCGCTAGCGCCGCGGCAGCCGTCAGCAGGGCGTCCTCGTCCACCGCATCATGTGTTTGGTTATTTAACGTCTCACCCATGGTTCCTCCTTTCACAACCTGCCGAAACAACCTTAAAGGCTCTGGCCGGAGGTCGAAAAGTATCTTGTTAGCGGTGCTCCGATCAATACAAAACGCCGCATGTGTGCTTTATGTCAACAAACCGGCGGGCATCCCAAAGTGCATCTTGGGCGCATGCGAGAGCGGTTTTAGCGGTCGTTCAGGTTTGAAGCAGCATGCGGCTTCTCATCGAAAGGGTAGGGCTACAGTCGTTGATTGAACTCGATCATGTTGCCGCTGGGGTCGTGGCTAAAAAATTGTCGGCAAATGTTTGGGATTTCACGAATAGGCGAGGGGGTAAAGCCTGCGCCGGATAGGGCTGCATGGATCGAATCAGCATCAGATACCGCAAGCGCAAAGTGCTGCTCTTTTAGTGGGTCTGCGCTGCTGATGCTAAGCAGGTGAATTTCTTGAGCACCGGCTTTAAGCCACGCGCCGGGGAAGCGAAGATCTGGCCGGGGTAGCTGCTCAAGCCCTAGGGTGTTTACATAAAACTCCAGCGCCGCCTCGATGTCGTTGACGTTTATAGAGACGTGGTGAATACCTTGAATTTTAATCGGTGATCTAGCTGCCATGGTTGCCTCGCTAGGCGGTCTGTCGTCACGAAGTTCGAATAGCGGGCCCCTCAGGGCGTGTTTGGGGCGGACCGCAGCAGCAGTCCGTCCCATTTGCCAAAGGGCCGTTGTTGCCCGCTCGCTAGCCTTGCAGGCTTGCGAAGTTCTTACCTTCGGCCACCAGTTTTTCAAGCAGGGGCGCGGGCTTCCAGATGTCGCCACCGTACTCGGCTTCAAACTTCTTAATGTCGGCCAAAACGTTGTCCAACCCGATTTGGTCCGCCCAAAACATTGGTCCGCCGGTGACTTCCGGAAACCCGTAGCCGTTAATGTAAACGATATCGATATCGCAGGGTCGAATCGCAATCCCGCCTTCTAGAATGCGCGCACCCTCATTTATGAGCGGGTACAAGCAACGCTTAAGTACCTCGTCATCGTCGATAGAGCGTCTTTGGATACCGAGTTCCGCTGACGTTTCCTCGACAATTTGCACCACTTCAGGGTCCGCCTGTCCAGCGCGGCTGCCTTCGGGATAAATGTAGTAGCCACGGCTGGTTTTTTGACCGTAGCGGTCCATTTCGCAGAGCTTATCTGCGACCCGAGCGGTAATGGGGACATCTTCGGGCGCAATGCCGTTTAGCTTGCGCGCGCGCCAGCCTAGGTCCAGCCCTACAAGGTCGTTCATCTGGAACGGACCCATGGGCATGCCAAAGCCGAGAATGGCATTGTCTACCTGATAAGGGGTCGCGCCCTGCAGAATGATTTCACCGGCCTGTCGCGTATAGCCCGCCAACATGCGATTGCCAATAAAACCGGGTGCGTTGCCGGACAATACAGCGATTTTGTTCAGGGTCTTGCCCAGCTTCATAGAGGTCGCAATGACTTCCTTGCTGGTCTGCTCTCCGCGCACGACTTCCAGCAACCGCATCACGTTTGCTGGGCTAAAGAAGTGCAGGCCAATGACGGCTTCTGGGCGGCTGGTAGCCGCGGCCATCTTGTCGATGTCTAAGCCCGAAGTGTTGCTCGCTAAGATGGCACCGGCTTTTGCCACAGCGTCCATCTTTTTAAAGGTCTCTACCTTTACATCGATATTTTCGTAGATGGCTTCGATAATCACGTCAGCACCGCTGATGTCAGCATAATCTGTGGTGCCAGTGATGAGTGACATACGCTGGTCAACTTGTTCGGCCGTCATACGGC
>JAYNPH010000189.1:1077-2599 GCA_038113685.1 Gammaproteobacteria bacterium | reverse complement strand
CCCTAGATCTTGGCATTTTGAGATCTGGTGCAGAAAAAGTGGGACAGACCTTCCGCTACGACGACGGTAATAATGTTTACGAAGACCGGATTGAATCTCTAGATGCATATGCATTTAAAGCCCGCATCACAGAAAAGTTCTCAGGTGGTGTAAGTGCCTACGCTGAGTTCAATCACGCGGGTTTGGTTGCAGATGCGGGCGAACATCAAGAAATATGGACAACAGGGCTACCTCATTCTGAGCTGGGCAATAAGCGTACGCTTGAGATTGGTAGCGAGATAGTCCGAGGAAGTTGGATGTTCAAACCTCGCGCTTTCACGAGGCGTAATTTGGTGGATGCATTGTCGCCCGCGGCGCAGGCAGCTCTGGGTAAGAAGGTCACCCGCTCAATTACAACGCCCGAAACAATCCTGGTTTCGCCATTCTCGGTCACGAGTAACAGGGAAGCAGAAGCGATAGAGATATTTGCAACTTACGACACAACACCAAACACCTACTTCTACGAGTGGGACAATTATCTGAAAGAAGATGCGCCAGTCGCATTCAACATCGGACTGACGCACATTAACTTCAGAGGTAAAACTGACTCTAACATCATGGATTTTGACACCGGGGCATTTCCAGATGCTGGACGTGGTGCTGAGAAAGTAACCAAGGTTGAAGGACGTTTGGTACTCAATCCATCAGAAACTATTCGGTTAAATATGAATTTCGCTGCTGGTGAAAAGCAGCCAATCTTCTCGGATGTGGCCGTCAGCGACTTCGTTTCAGTCGATGGCACTGTCGTTCACGCTTCGAAAAACCTCTACCAGTTCAAACTAGCTCGGGATGCATATGGTGAATATGATTTCCAAGAGGATCAGGGTATTGCATATCCACTTCAGATGGTTCTTGGCTACGAGCGCATTTTAGATCTTGGAGATGGAGATAGCCGTGTTGGTGTCAAAGGAACCAAGCGCACAAATGACGGTGCTGATGATGAGTCTGAAGTTCGCGCTTACCTCACCTACAGTTTTTAAAGAAGAAGTTTCATAAATATGAAGAAATTGAACTTTATATCTGCCGTATTGATGATTGCGGCGTCCAGTCAAGTATGGGCTACTGACGGCGACTTCAATAAGGTTGACTATGCCGTGCAAAAGGGGTGGAAGCTCGAGTGGAGTGACGAATTCAACGGCAAAGATGTTGATGAGTCTAAGTGGGATTGGGAACAGAACTGCTGGGGTGGGGGTAACAATGAACTGCAGTGCTATACCGATCGCCACAAGAATTCTTTCCTAAGGGACGGTAAGCTGGTTATTCGGGCTTACAAAGAGACTTTCCGCGGTTTGGCTGATGTTGAGGAGTCTGGGCGTAAAGAGAAGAGGACTTTGCCTTATACCTCCGCAAGGATGCGGACCAAAAATAAAGGTGACTGGACCTTTGGCCGCATCGACGTCAGAGCTAAGTTACCTGCGGGTCAGGGACTTTGGCCAGCCATATGGATGCTGCCAACAGACAGTAAATACGGTATTTGGGCGGC
>JAYNPH010000189.1:0-1067 GCA_038113685.1 Gammaproteobacteria bacterium | reverse complement strand
ATGGTTAGCCAGGCGCCCGAAGATCCGAATAAAGAGGTTCACGCAACCCTGCATTACGGCCGTACTTGGCCAAATAATGTTTATTCAGGTTCAACTTATGAATTTAAAGAGACTGATCCGACCAAAGAGTTTCATACCTACTCTTTAGAGTGGGCCGACGGTGAAATGCGTTGGTACATAAACGACCATCACTGGGTCACACAATACGCCTCAGGTTGGTGGACGCAGGTACCAGATGAAAATGGTGATCTGTACAATGTTGAGGGCAATGCGCCATTTAATGAGCGTTTCCATCTTCTGATTAACTTGGCTGTGGGTGGTACCTGGCCGGGCGAACCGGATGCTTCTACAAAATTTCCAGCAGAAATGGAGGTTGACTTCGTGCGAGTCTACTCCTGTCCGGGTGCGGAAGCATCACTGCGGAAATGTGCGACTAAAAACCGTCGTGCTGAGCGTAACTTTGGTACGCAGCCGCCTCAGATTATTAAATATGATCCTAACTTCATAAATGCTGACGTAGTAGATGTCTTCACGGACGAGGCAATCCCTCCTTATGCTTTGGGTACTTATGCTGCAGGAGGTAGTATCGAGACTTTATTAGTTGACGCTGGTGATCGTGGCAAAGTCACCCAACTGAACTTTAAAACTGATCAAGGTGTAGCGTATTGGCAGAGCCTAAAAGGGCATGACTTCACGCCGTTCCAGTTCGTTGAGTTCGACCTACGTAAGCTGGCGGATCCTCGGGCAAGCGGCCACATCATAATAAAAGTTGACTGTGGCTACCCGTGCAGTAGTGGCGAGTACAAGCTAAAGGACGCGCCAACCAAGGATTGGAAAAGCTATCGGATACCGCTCTCTGCGTTGGTCGGTAACGCGGGCTCTTCGTTAGATCTGAAAAATGTGAATACACCACTAGTAGTTTCGCCTGAGTTTGACAACCAGAATGGTGTTGTGTTGCAAGTGGATAATATTCGTATGGTTCGTTAATTCGAGCGCCACCTTTACAAAAACCGGTCATGTGGCCGGTTTTTTTATTTCATACATGGATAAAGTGGCTTGAGCTGAGG
>JAYNPH010000188.1:0-2659 GCA_038113685.1 Gammaproteobacteria bacterium | reverse complement strand
CCACTGTGGCAAGAAATGCTTGCTGCCCAGGAGGTGTCAATGGATGAAATGACCGTAGTTCTTGAACATTCAGCCCACGCGAGCTGGCTGAACCCTTTGGTACCCGAGGACGTCTACTACGTGCATGCGCTGTCGGTTAAACCCGAGAGCCGGGGCAAGAAAATCGGTATGAAACTACTGACCGAGGCCATGGATCGCGCAAGAGACGCTGGTTTCCGGGGCCTTCAGCTGGATGTGCTCTCGGACAATCCCGCCGTCAATTTCTACCAATCGATGGGCCTTGAGCTTTTAGTGGAATCCCGCGCACCCAAACCACATGCAGCGGGCGTCCCCCCCGAGTTCAGAATGGGCGTCGAATTCTAAATATCCCTTTCTTTTACTGCAGATAAATCCGTCGAGTCTTCGCCACAAGTGCCTAGCTGCGACACCAACTCGTCATATTGAAGAAGGTCATCGCCATGGGCTTTAAGTACTTTCGTCCGCTCTTACCCTTTAGCTTGGGGCTTATTCTAATTCTCAGTAGCCAAATTTTTACCGTAGTCGGTGCAGTAAACGCCCTACTCCAAGGCCTGCTATTCGCCTTGGTCGTTTGTCTCCCGCTCTGGCGAACCGGTCGCATCAGCTATGTGGATATTGGCTGGCCATAGGGGTTGGTGGTTCTGGCCATTGTCGGCTTTCTCTTTAGCAATGGTCACTGGGCGCGGTCGTTACTGGTCACCTTAGCCGTCGCCACCATCGGTTTGAGAATGGGAATAGGCGCACTGAGGATGTGGAAAGGGGGACGTCTGCAAAAGGAGTTGCCCCGGTACCAGTACCAGCGCGTGCGCTGGCAGCAGGAGGGCAAAGACAATGTGGCCTTGGCAGCTCAGATTGAAGCCATTATTCAAGGGCTGGCCAATGCGTCATTTCTAGCCATGCCCATTTTTATCATTGGCACTAATGCAACTGCGCAGCTCTTCTTGCTGGAGTTGCTTGGTCTGGTTATCTGGGCAGTTTTCTTAGTGGCTGAGAACACGGCAGATATGCAAAAGCTGCATTTTCTCAGGTCCATGAAGAAACAGGGCAACTCCGGGGCGGTATGCGATGTCGGGCTGTGGCGGTATTCACGACATCCGAATTACTTTTGCGAATGGATGGTCTGGAATGGTCTGGTCATTGCGGCAATCCCTTCGTGGCTCGCTCTTAGTTCGTCATTGCCCCAACTGGTGTGGGCATTGTTGGGACTGGCCACCCTGATGGCCTCGTTCTTTATGTACCGAACGCTGGTGTACACAACAGGGGCCATACCCGCTGAATACTATTCGGCGCAAAAACGGCCAGGCTACCAAGCGTACCAGCAGCGCACGAATCGATTTTTTCCGGGACGACCGAAACCCATTGCCAAACCGTCTCAACATCAATGACCGCAATAACCACGATCCCGGTCAGAATGACTGCGTCCGTGCTGACTTTCCTGTGCAGAGGCTTTTCCCTGCTAATAAAAAGTATTGAAGCCGTCTGCCATCTCGCGCAATGATATCAACAAGAGAGGTCAATCATGTCTATTGAACACGAAAGCTCTATTTCAGGGGGCTGCCTTTGTGGCGAAGTACGGTTCCGTATCGACGGTGAAGCGGTTTTCCAACTGCTTTGCTACTGTGCCGACTGTCGCAAAGTCAGCGGTTCTGACGCCTATGCGGCCTTTGTAGTACCGCGCGATACCTTGACCTTAGAAACAGGCTCGCCAACCGGGTTCTCGGTGCAAGCCAAATCCGGGCGGACTAATCGCCGCAACTTCTGCGGCACTTGCGGCAGCCGGCTTTGGGCGGATCTGGAAATGGGATTCGCCAGTGTGTCCGGTGGCGCCTTGGACGATCCCGAACGCTTTCAACCGACCATGGTGCACTGCGAAAACGCTGCTCCAACCTGGGCTCGGATCCCGGATCAATTGGAGTCGCTCCCTGACGCTGACTAAAGCCCCAAGCCGAGCGCCCGAATTTGGGCACATCACGCGGATTCACAACAACACACCTAATACCGACTCGTGCCTGACCGCCTGAGGTAAAGCAGCCTAGGCAAGGGGCAGCCAAGGCCACCCCTCCCGGTGCTTCAAGCCAAACGCTGGCTAGGAAGCGTTACCTTGGCGAATCACGTAGCCGTCCCAAGGTTGCGGCTCTTGGCAGGTCGCTACGGCATTCATAGCTGCCATGGTTGCCTGACCGCGCTCGGATTCGGCGAATCCCGCAGAAGACGCTTGGCCCTCTTCAGCAGTTTGCCAATAGTTTACAAAGTTGAAGTCGAAGACGTTGTCTGCGGGCACCTCAAAATCCGGCGCGCCAATCAGGAACCAGTAGCTCGAGCTGGGGTTTTGTGCAACGGCTGCGTCTACTGCTGGAATATAGGTGCCGCCAACAACTTCACGCAAATCGTCCGGCCCCATGCCTTCATTGAAACTGCAGAAGGCGTTAGTCAGGAAGTAAGGACTGGGTTCGCCGGTAAAAGTTTCTGGCATATCACGCGGCACATAGGCGTCAAAACCAAAACGGTTTACACCCGCCTCGTCACCGCACAGCAAAACCGGATCGTATTTGGCATCAAAGGCTTCGCCGGCACCGGTCGACACATACGACGCCCAACCCGCCTCCATTTCAGCCTTGTTATTCCATCGCAGGACCCAAAG
>JAYNPH010000187.1:0-2722 GCA_038113685.1 Gammaproteobacteria bacterium | reverse complement strand
GGGTGAAGAACAGCTGAGCGCCCTGATTCTGCCAGTCCGCCTGTAGTGCCAGTAAAAATCCGTTCCAACACACCAGCGCCAGCAGTAGGTTCATGAACGGCCCCGCGGCGGCGACCCACAGGTCGGCCCGAGGGCTGATGAAGTTGGCTGGATTGGTGGGTACCGGTTTAGCAAAACCGAAGCCCACCAAAACCACCATCAGCAAGCCCATGGGATCAATGTGCGCCACGGGATTGAGGGTTAGGCGTCCGGCGCGCTCGGCCGTGTCGTCGCCAAACCACTTGGCCACCAGCGCGTGCCCCAGTTCGTGTACTGTCAGCGATAAAATTAAGGCTACGATGAGTAAGGTGAAAACAGCGTACTCACCCTGCCAAAGCAGTTGCAGCATCTGAGGCTCCAATTTGTGCCATGAGCGATACCCAGCCCGAGCGTACCAACTAGGCTGAGGAAGAGGGTAAGTTTATCGCCGTCCTGAGCAAAATAGGCAACCGGCACTGTGCGTCGGCCGGATATTTAGCCAGAGTGCGAACTGCGCAGACCAACAAGCGCGAGCCAAAGCTGGGTAAGGGCTAGGTGCCCGGAACCTTGCGTTCAAGGAAGTTCGGGCTTGACGGCTAGCTCAGCACGCCAGCTTCGGTCAGTTCGCTGAGCTTGTCGTCGTCGAGGTTTAACCAGTCTTTTAAGATCGCCTCACTGTCTTCACCGACGGCTCGGACCCGGCGGTAGTCGTCACATGGGGTGGCCTCAAATTGAATTACCAGTCGGTCTATCCACGTAGGACCAAGAGTGGGATGAACATCGTCCAGGGGCTGCAAAAAACCTCTTAGCTGAAGTTGTGGGTCGTGTTCCGCCAGATCCGCACCGTCCTGAACAACGCCTGCCGGAACCCCGGCAGCTTGGCACTGCATCATCAGGGCATAGGCTTCCTGATCTTTCGTCCATGCAGCTATGTGTTCGTCAAGGGTGGTTCGGTGCTCGAAACGCGCCTTGCTGGTTGCAAAGACCTGATCCTGCCCCCAGTCTGGCGATCCCATCAAGGTTTTGAGCGCTGACCATTGCGCGTCGCTGGTGCAGGCGATGGCGATCCAGCGTTGCGCGACCATGGACTGGGTGTCCGAATTCGCATCGGTGTCCTTGGGAGCATCTGCGCAGCGATAGCAGCCGTGGGGTGCCAGTGCATCGTAGGGCAGGTGATTGCCCGTTGGCCTTGCCTTGGTGCCGTTGGCGGCGTAATCCAGCAACGAGGGGCCAATAAAGTTTATGCCCACCTCAAATTGTGAAATATCGACCCGCTGGCCGAGACCCGAGCGACGACGTGCTTGCAGGGCAGCCAGGACGGCCACCGCGCCATGCAAGCCGGCCTGGTGGTCGTTGTAGGAAAAGCCGATGCCAATATCTTCCCGGCCGGAAACGCCCGTGGTCGCTGTCAGGCCGCACAACGCGTGAACGGTCGGCGCGTAGGTCACATATTTTGACCATGGGCCACCATCGCCCATGCCGGACATTTGCGCATAAATAACGCCGGGATTGGTTTGACTCACATCGTCGTAGCCGATGCCCCAGCGATCCAGCACGCCAACCGAAAAATTGTCGATGACGATATCGGCTTCATCCGCCAACCGGCGGGCGAGCTCTTTTGCAGCGGGATCCGACATTTTTAGAGCCAAGGCGCGTTTGTTGCGGTTCCACATCAGGTAATACGGGTGGTGGGGGTCTTGAGTAGTGACGGCCCGTTCGGCGGAGTTGATCTTGATCACGTCTGCGCCCATATCTGCCAGCATTCGTGTGGCAAAGGGGCCGGCGAGCACGTGGGTAAAGTCCAATACTTTCAGCCCTGCCAGCGGCTTTTTCGTGTCGTTACCGGTTGCAGCGGTTTTTCTCGGATGCCAGTCGAGCTGGGCAGCCATCTCGCCGACGGGTACTGCCTCGGCGCGATAGGGACTGAGTTTCCACGGTGTTTTGCTGAAGTGGTAGGGCGCCCCCGGCGACCAGACAGTGGATTGGCCTATTTGATAGGGCACATACCAGTCCCGCGCTTGCAGCTGGGGATTTTCCGCAACCTTCTCGATGGGCAGTACCCAGCCATAGGGCGCATGCCGTGACTGTGCTTCGTGAAATAGCGCCTCGACGTCTTTATCCGCGATCCAGCGCCCCATAATTTCCATGACTCGGTGAGTTCGCAGACGTAGGTTCTGTGGCTCCATGTACTTGGGGTCGATGAGGTCATCGTGCACATCTTCTTCAATTAGCCACATCAGCTGATTGTCAAAATCCGGCGCAGGGGTGGCCATGATGCAACCGTTTTTGCCCTGCATGACGCCGTAGGCATCGGACCAATGCAGGGCACCCCGCCGCGGTAAGACCCGACCTTCGGGTCGGTTCAACGTCTGATGGTAAAAATAAAACATGAATACGTGCTCAAGGCAGGAGGCAATACATTCGTGTACCGAGAGGTGGGCGGTCTGTCCTTGGCCGGTGCGTTGCTGGCCATAGAGGGCGCTCAAAGCCGCGATCGCGGCGTAAGCTCCGGAAATCATAAAATTCAGCTCGCCAAAGTTTTTGAGCGGTGCGGTGTCTACGTCGCCGGTTGTGGCGGCTGCGCCGCCCAAGGCCCCGGCAACAAGGTCCGGCGCCAGAAAGTCAGCCCATGGGCCCACGTTGCCGAAGGATTTCAACTACACAAATTCCAGGGCGGGATTGTGTTTTTTATAGTTATCAAAAT
>JAYNPH010000186.1:0-2731 GCA_038113685.1 Gammaproteobacteria bacterium | reverse complement strand
TTCAGCCCAACGGTGCAGCAAGCGGCTGAGGAGTACCTCAAGCATCGTTGGGAGGCGGACGTCAAGCGCGGCCGGTTGGGATGTATTTTTTGGGCGCCGAGGCTGGCCATTTGCATCATGCCGGGGGGTACCGGATTAAACTCAAAGCCGAAACGGGTCGGGTAGCGGCCGGACAACATCGCGGCGCGTGACGGTGCACAAGTGGCATTGGCCGCGTAGCCGTTAAGAAAGTTGACGCCCTGTTGTGCAATGGAATCGATATGGGGCGTCGGCACCGTACCGTTCGCTACACCGCCGTTGAGCGTGATGTCGTTCCAGCCCAGATCGTCGGCCAGAATCAACACCACATTAGGTGGCCGTTCTTCGGCGCTCCGATTCAGCGGATCCTTGCCGGTCTCCCCGACGATTTCACGGGTCGGGGCAATGTCTGGCTTCACGATTGGCGCAGCGACCTCCATATACTTCAGCAAGATCGGGTACCGGTTGACGTAGCCGATGCTGCCGCCGGTATCGCTGCCGGTAGGTCACGATACCGTCTATCTGACGACGGCAGATGCGCAGGGCATGATGGTGTCGTTTATACAGTCGAACTTCCGGGCATTTGGTTCAGGTATCGTGATTCCTGGCACGGGGATCGCGATGCAAAATCGAGGCTCGGGGTTTTCGTTGGATCCTGAGCACCCGAACTGTGTGGCACCGGGTAAGCGACCGTTTCACACCATCATTCCTGGATTCGTCACCCAAGGGGGCGAGCCGGTATTGAGCTTTGGCGTGATGGGTGGGCATATGCAGCATCAAGGCCACGTGCAAATGGTCAGCCGTCTTTTCGACTATGGCCAAAACCCCCAAGAAGCCAGCGACGCGCCTCGCTGGCATGTTTATCCGGATCTAACCGTTGGCCTTGAAAAGGGTATGCCTCAAAGTCTCTTTGACACAACGTCCGATATGAGGGCCAAGAAAGTGTATTTGGCGGAGCGCAGCTGATTCAGGCTTTGTCTTCTGGATATGTGGGTGCCTCGGATCATCGAAAAGAGGGTTATGTGGGGGGCTTTAGAGTCTTGAGATGTCGAAAAACGCATATTGAATAAAAAATTTCGGAAAAACAAATTTTATAGGTTTACGCTCAGCCAAAATTACCAAATAATACGCTTCACGACAAATGGTGAGGTTGGCATTTTGGAATCAGCACAGCTTTTAGAACAAATGAAAGCGCTTGGTGGCGTTTGGGACAACAAACGAGTCCATCAGCTGCTTGAGGATGCGGAGATACATCAGTCCTTGCGCTCCACTGAACGAATGCTTGAGGGACTATTAGTGATCCCCACTGCGTTGAAGGTTGAGGAGCTCTGCGATGAAGACCAGCGACCGCTTAGGGGTGCGGTGGTAAATGCTCTGCAGGAGGAGGCCAAGCGCAAGCGTCATCACAGTTTGGTCCTGCAGATTGACGATTCGAACGGCGAGCTGGTGGTATGCGTTAATGACGGGCGTCTTGCCCGCCAATGGGTCTTTTTGGCACCTTTGGACGACGATTTGGATGCGCAGATCGCTGCCTTAGCGGGGGCTCTCGATCAACTGGTGCGCGACAAGGCGGCGCTTTTGTGGCCTCAGGGGGCCGTACTCGCTCAATGCCGATACTGGATCGCCCGAGAAGGAACCCACGATGTGATGTTGCCATCAGGGCTGCAAGCAAACTTTGGGCTCATGGCCTATCAAGCACCCAAAGCCACCGCGGGCGCAGGGGTCTTGAGTAGTCGAGTTGTTCGCCATGACGATACTGCTTCCTCCGCCGACGAGTCTGGCGTGGCAGCGGACAGCTTGTCTCACTTAGATAGGCTAGAAGCAGAAAGCATTCATATTATGCGTGAAGTCGTGGCGCAGGCTGAGAACCCGGTCATGCTCTACAGCGTTGGTAAGGACAGCTCGGTGATGCTGCATTTGGCTCGCAAGGCCTTTTATCCTAGTCCTCCTCCGTTCCCGCTCATGCATGTGGATACACGCTGGAAGTTTCAGGCCATGTACGATTTTCGCGATTACATGGCCAAGGAAAGCGGCATGGATTTGTTGGTTCATATCAATCCAGACGGTGTGGCAAAAAACATCAATCCGTTTGATCACGGTAGCGCGATTCATACGGATATCATGAAGACACAGGGTCTCAAGCAGGCGCTCGATGCCCACGGTTTCGACGTGGCTTTTGGTGGCGCCCGCCGTGATGAAGAAAAGAGTCGGGCCAAGGAACGTATTTTTTCATTTCGTAATCCGGCTCACCGCTGGGATCCCAAGAATCAGCGACCGGAGCTATGGAACCTCTACAACGGTCAGAAAAATCCCGGCGAAAGCATTCGAGTATTCCCGCTGTCCAATTGGACGGAACTGGATATCTGGCAATACATCTACCGTGAACAGATCCCCATCGTGCCCTTGTACTTTGCTGCCGAGCGACCGGTGGTTTTAAAAGACGGCATGTGGGTAATGGTCGACGACGATCGATTGCCGATCAGCAGCAAGGAGACCGTCGAGATCAAGCGGGTACGCTTTCGGACGTTGGGCTGTTATCCGTTGACAGGTGCCGTGGAATCCAGTGCGGACGATCTGTCTTCTATTGTCCTGGAACTGCTCAACAGTCGTACCAGTGAGCGCCAAGGTAGGGCGATTGATTCGGATTCTTCCGCGTCCATGGAGAAGAAAAAGCAAGAGGGCTATTTCTAATGAGTACGATGCAACTGAGCAC
>JAYNPH010000185.1:1949-2765 GCA_038113685.1 Gammaproteobacteria bacterium | reverse complement strand
CCCTTAAGGTGGGGCGACTAACCGCGCCCCCAAAATCGGTGACCGAAACGCCCAACAGATCGTCCAGTACCCCTCCCAAGCCCTCAGTGGCCGCATTGGCGACCTCTGAACCCAGAAGCACCCGAGCGTTTCCGGATACGCTGCCATCCAGTTCATTCAGCAGAGCAGCCGTAACGACGACCTCGTCAATTACCACGGAGCCACGAAGGGCACCGTCATCGGCAGCGGCCGACGGACTCAAGCCTGCAGCCAGGGTTATCACACCCCCAATAAAATAAGAGGAGCCAAGAACGGCCCCACGGTTTTTGAATTCCATGTGTCATTTCCAGTAAAAATAAATGTTGAGGATCGAAACCAATCCACTGATCGATAAATTTCTACCAGTTCGCCGGTGGAGCCCGGCTGGGCTGAAAAAGATGGCGACCAGAAACAGGTCCAGAGAACGGTACAAACCGGCGCGATGCAGCAACAATGACAAAGGCAACCTGCATCAGTTGAGGCAGGAGCGCAGCAGCATCTCCACCATGCCCGCCACAAACCATGCATACGGTCTCTTCGCAATCGTCGTGATCCGTCAACAGCTCGATTTGTTCGTGGGCAATCAAAGCAACGCATGCCAATGACAGCGTGAGCGCTTTTAAAAAACTTAATTTCGCGCGGTTGACCATTCTAACGTCGTCGTCATATCTAGCGGCCAGATATGTTACAACATAACTTTTTAAGAGGGCAATGCCCAACCCCAACTTAGAGTTCGACTGGAATGACGGCCATCAAATAAACATCAATAACTAAGGCCACCGAGTTTGTGCAAGCTGA
>JAYNPH010000185.1:0-1939 GCA_038113685.1 Gammaproteobacteria bacterium | reverse complement strand
CAAGCTGACTCCCGCCTTAGTCTCTTCTAAACAGCCTCTAGCCCTAGAGCTGAGAAGCAGGACCGCAGCTCAGCGTGATCTAAATCTCTAGCGATAAAAACCACTTTCGTTCTGCGATCTTCGGAAGGCCATCGTTCAAGCACTTCAGGGGGATGAAATACATGTTGCACGCCGTGAATCGTCATTGGGCGATCCATCCCCTCAACATTTATGATGCCTTTCACCCGCAGCAAGTCGGGGCCACGAAACTGCATAAGCGTTTCCAGACAAAGTTCAAACAAGGCAGGATCCACCGCTTCTTCAAAAATCAGAACGCTTGCGATGACGGGACCATGACGGCTTTCATTGCGTTTTGCTGACGCCGAAGGGTTCGCCGCGATCATTGAATTTGCCGCCAATTCGTTTTCAAGGCGTATTTGCAAATCTGCCGCACTTTTATTTGAAGCATCTAGGAACCAAGCCGGGTCCGCTCCACCGTCTACCACCGTGCTTATTGGCACACCGGGCGCCAAATTTTGCAGTTGTTGTGTCAACGCCTCATGGCCAAACCCGGAAAGATCGGTCTTCGTAAGTAAAATTCGGTCGGCTACGGCTACCTGTTTTACTGCCTCAAAATGGGACCTAAGAGCATTCAGGCCGTTAACCGAATCCACAGCCGTCAACACCGAGGACAATTCGTACCGTGAGGCCACGGCCTCCTCGCCAATAATGGTTTGCAGAATCGGAGCAGGATCAGCAATACCCGTTGTTTCAATAACCACGCGATCAAACCAACGAACTCCGTCCCGAGCAAATCGCCAAGGCGCTTCTTTTAAGGTTTTGACCAGATCCGAACGAATGGAACAACAAATACACCCGCTGCTAACGGCTACCAACATGTCATCGTCGATTGGCGCAAGCAATTCATGATCTAAGCCCACCTCACCAAACTCATTGACAAGGATTAACGTTCTTTCCAGCGCACCGATCCGCCCAAGGTGTCGCAACACGGTCGTTTTGCCGCTGCCTAGAAAACCGGTAAGGATGGTAATAGGAATACGTTTGTCCGATGTAGATTGCATGGTTTCACTCGGATTTAAAGCACTTGTGAGGGTGACCAGTACCAAGGGCGCACACCGGGCGTGAGCGAACTACCAATCTCGACAGGCCGTATCAGTGATCGCAATCGCAGGCACGGCACAAACGAAAATTAAGAATGTGCGCGATCATGACGCAGCCGGCCCCCAACACCGTCAGAAGGCGCTCCGCGAACTCTCCAAACAGGTCGTGTCCAAACAAGAAAGCGAACACTAGGAGCAGCGGTCCGCTTACCGCCCAGAACAAAATGCCGTAACTGCGATGGTGCCGGCAACCCAATCCAATTCCCAGAATCATCGTCGGGAGCACCAAGTAGAGAAGAAGCAAATGCAGATTTTCTCCGGCAAACCAATACGCCGCCAATGAGGGCATCATGGTGACGACGAAAGGCACGGCAATACAGTGGGCGATGCACAGCACCGACAAACTCACGGCAGATCTGTCCATAGTGGCAATGATGTTCACGGTGACGCCTGTTCAGCCTCGGGACAGTCTGTGCAGTAACATTCTATCTCCAACTGGTTGCTGGCCAGACGAAATCCAGCATCCTCGGTGATCTTCGCCACCTTGGAAACGACAGGTTTTGGGATGCTCACTTCTTCGACTTTGAAGCAGGATTTGCAGATCAAAAACTGTGGCGCTTGATGGGAGTGCTCGCAGGTAATGTGTGAGCAGGCAATGTATTTATTGGTCGTGTTGAGGCGATGAGCCAGACTGTTCGCTTCGAGAAACTCCAAAATTCGATACACGGACATCGGCAAAAGATCATAGCCGAGCTTGTCGCGACAGAAGTCCGTCAGCTCGTATGCTGACAGTGCTTTTTTCGATTCGACCAGCCCCTCAAGCACCTGTTGGCGCTTCG
>JAYNPH010000184.1:1403-2793 GCA_038113685.1 Gammaproteobacteria bacterium | reverse complement strand
GGTATTACCATTGACGTGGCGTACCGTTTCTTCGGTACGGATCACCGCAAGTTTATTGTGGCGGATACCCCTGGGCACGAACAGTACACGCGCAACATGGTGACCGGAGCGTCTACTGCGGATGTGGCTGTGATATTGGTAGACGCGTCTCAGGGCGTGCTCACTCAGACTCGACGCCACTCCTTTTTGACCTCGCTGCTGGGTATTCCCCACGTCGTGCTGGCCATCAACAAAATGGATTTGGTGGGTTTTGACGAAGCGGTCTTTGATCAAATTGAGGCGGATTATCGCGCCTTCGCGGAAGCCCTAACCTTCAAAAGCATCACTGCGATTCCCCTGTCCGCTCTACAGGGCGATAATGTGATCGAGCGCTCGAGCCGAACCACTTGGTATTCGGGGCCTACATTGTTGGGCTTTTTGGAAACCGTGGAAATTGCTGCAGACAATAACGCGGCTAGCTTTCGTTTTCCCGTTCAGTGGGTGAATCGACCCCATGCGGATTTCCGTGGGTTCGCCGGCACGGTTGCTGCGGGAAGTATTGCGCCGGGGGATGCTGTGCAGATTTTGCCCAGCGGTAAGGGTGCCATCATCCATGAAGTTGTCCTTTTTGATAAAAGCCTACCCAAAGCCTTGCCCAAGCAGAGTGTGACTCTGACTTTGGACCGAGAAGTCGATGTGTCTCGTGGTGACGTGATTGTCTCTGCGGAGCAACCTTGTGAAGTATCGGGTCAATTCGATGCCTCACTGGTTTGGATGGATCAGGAGCCTGGCTATGTGGGTCGCGGCTACGACCTCATGTTGGGTTCAAGGCGTATTAACGCCACGCTCACTGATATCAAGCACAAAGTAGACGTAAACACGTTGGAGCAGTCCCCGACACGTGATCTCGCGCTAAACGATATTGGCCGAGTCACGCTGAGTTTGGATGAGCCGATTCCGTTCACCCCTTATTCGGATTGTCGGGACTTGGGTTCCTTTATTCTGGTGGACCGTTTCAGTAAGACGACGGTTGGTGCTGGAATGGTCAACTACGGTCTGCGCCGGGCACAAAATATCCATCCTCGCAGTCCCACCATTGATCCGAAGAGCCGCAGTCAGCTCTTGGGTCATGTGGGTAAAGTAATATGGCTAACGGGACTCAGTGGATCTGGTAAGTCGACGGTCGCGGACGCTTTCGAGCGGCGCCTGTTCGATCAAGGCGTCCACAGCTTCATCCTCGATGGCGACAATATGCGGACTGGTCTGAATCGTGACCTGGGATTCACTGAAGGTGACCGCGTGGAAAACATTCGTCGTACGGCAGAGGTTGCGAAGCTGATGGCCAGCGCAGGCTTAGTGGTCATTGTCGCCCTAATTTCGCCTTTTCGCTCCGAACGCAGTATGGCCAGAG
>JAYNPH010000184.1:0-1393 GCA_038113685.1 Gammaproteobacteria bacterium | reverse complement strand
GGTCAGGGGTTCGCGGAAGTATTCCTTGATGTGTCACTGGAAGTTGCAGAAAGCCGAGACCCCAAAGGACTATACAAAAAGGCGCGGCGTGGCGAACTGCCAAACTTCACCGGCATCGATTCCCCATACGAGGCGCCAGAAAGCGCGGACCTTCGACTGGATACCAGCGAGTCGAGTATTGATGCTTGCGTAGATCGACTAATGGAGCTGCTGTGAGGTCGTCGGTGCAAAAGCCGCCAAGTACCTCTGACCTGCTGAGTTTAGCCAAGGCGTTTTCCTGGCGTATCGTAGCGACGCTGACAACGGCGTTAATCGCCTATGCCATCACAGGAGAAATAGATACCGCCTTGTGGATCGGTGGGATCGAGTTCTTCCTCAAGATCGGCATCTACTACACCCATGAGCGCCTCTGGCTTTGGTTAACCTGATTCTTTGGGCCTAACGGCTGCTGCTGTTACGCTAGGCAAATGCCTGCAAGATTTTTTCAATCAAAGCCTTTGTCTTTGTCACTGCCTGCCTCTTGGCGGGTTGCGGTCAAAGCGATCGAACCCTCGCGCTGGCGACCGGCGGCCCGGCAGGACTCTACTATCCCTTTGGTGGTGCCATGGCATCACTGTGGTCGGAGGTCCTGCCGAATGTGAACGCCAAGGCAGAGGTTACTGGGGGTTCGGTGACCAATGTGATTCAGGTGGCTCGGCAGGAGAGTGATTTGGGCATTGCCATGGCCGATGTGGTGAGCAGTGCCTACGCCGGTACTGGGCGGTTTCCGGAGCCGCTTCCCCTTCGTGTTTTATTTACGGCCTATCCGAACATTGTGCATCTGCTCAGTCTCCAAGGCAGCGGCATCCGCTCGATTGCCGATTTGGCCGGTAAGCGGGTGGCCTTGGGCGCACAGGGCTCAGGTACCTCGGTCGCCGCGCTCAACATGTTGAACGGTTTGGGGTTGAGCGTGGACGATATTGCCCCCCGCTATTTGAGTTTCGGTGAAACGACCTCGGGTCTCAAAGACGGCACGCTGGATGCGGGCTTTGTTGTGGGAGGATTGGGTATCGCTGCAGTCACGGAACTGTCCGTGACTCGTGATATCGAAATTATCGCGCTCAGTGACGCCGAAATGGCTAGCCTGACAGCGCAGTTTCCGGCCTATTCCGCCTATGAAATTCCAGCAGATACGTATGCGGGAGTCAGTCAGTCCCGGCAGGCTCTGGGCATTTGGAGTGCTGTGGTCGTGCACGAATCCATGCCCGAAACCTTGGCTTTTGCACTAACGTGTGCGGTGTATCGAGACCATGCCCGGTTGCTTAGCATCTCGCCGGTGGTCAAAGACATGACGATAGCCAATATCCGTCAACTTGCTGCCGTACCCCTGCATCACGGGACAGAGCTCTACTTG
>JAYNPH010000183.1:0-2805 GCA_038113685.1 Gammaproteobacteria bacterium | reverse complement strand
GTACAGCCCAGGGAGTAGCAAAGCAGCGGTTGATAGAATCTTTAGCCGAGCCCGAAGAACGTATCATTAATGATCCTTATGCGGATAGGTTTGTACTAGGTGCTAGCTTTATCAAATTTATGGGGCACAAGCTCAACGTCTGGTTGGGTCAAAAAGTTGTACCCGGTTTCCACGAACATCTGATTTCGCGTACGCGCTTCATCGATGATCTAGTTAAAGCCAGTGCTGCCGGTGGAGTTGAGCAATATGTCATTTTGGGAGCGGGATATGATTCCCGAGCTCATCGAGCCTGAGGTTCAGTCTAGAAAGCGCTCTAAACTTCCCAAAGAACTAACCAATTCGGAAAATATCACTTATGTGGCTGTTGATTTCACTCATCAATCGTTAACTGAACAACTCATGGGTTCGGGTTTCGATCAAAGCAAATCCACCGTCTTTACGCTTGAGGGCGTATCGCAGTACATCACCAAAGAAGCTTTCCGTTCAACGATCAAAGAAGTGGCTACGCTTACTCAAAAAGCCAGTTCAATTTTTTTTATTTCGTATGTGAGCGAACTTCTAGATAATGATCCCGAGGCTTGCTTTGGGAAGGGTTATCCAAACGCAGAAAAACGAGCCAAATTAATAACCTATGGATCAGCAAAAGCAGGTGAACCTTGGATATCGCTCTACAGTGCTGAAGAAATAGAAAGCGTACTTTCGCAAAACGGTTATTCGGTAAAAGAAAACGTAACTTTGAAGGATCTCAACTCTCGGTACTTTGCTCCTGTTGGAAGAGGTCTTGCTGAAAACCAGTTATTACCACTCGAACATTTTGTAATCTCGGAATCTCAGAAGTGATTTAGTGTCTTGCCAAACAGTTTGTAGTTGGAACATAGCAGGTTATCGATAATGCTGCGACAACGGTTCAGAACTACTTAGCGGGCGATCTACCACCTATCGTTATACAGCGCGCAACGGCAAAAATGACTACGATGGGCGGCAAAAGTGGCGGCCTGGACCTGATTTATTATCGGGTCTGGCGGAATGGGTAGACCCCCGGCGCCGGTCAGAGAACATATAACAGCAATTACAGTTTTTTGCGGTTTCGGCTACGTACAAAGCCGCCACGCATCGATCCTTTTCTCTCGACGCCGAAGTTCCCACTACAACCTCAGCGACCGCACTCGCCATTGGCGTCTAGCCTTAAATACCGATTTTGCTGCCTAGTTGGTGTCCGGTCTTGTTGGATCACGGCATCTCTGCGCGGGCTAGTCGAGCATATGGTCACCGTTTCCAGTTCTAGCCCCTAAGACGGCTCCTTAATTGCAGCATGATCCACGCAAACCCACCGAGGTATGCGCGTGGAATAGTGGCTGGGTCGCGAGGTCCGCTGGGGTTGCGCAGCTTGAGCTTCTCCCACGCCTCACCATCCTTAAGACGCTGCCAGAGATCTTCGGGGTCAAAGTCAACCCCAATTGGGTTCGATTGAAAATCGTCGCCAAGAAGAAACTTGTTGGTTTCCTCGATAGAGTCGAAAACATCAACCTGCGTCTCAATGAGGTTTTTGTCTCGGTCCTGGTAATAGATCGAGATGGTACCGCCGTGGTGAGTGGACCATACCGGCTCGTGTCCATTGGACTTCATGCGCCGCCAGGTGATGAGCAGGTTTTCGAGAGTATCGTAGGTGTATGCATGATGATCGACACCGGCCATGTTCTTCAGCTTTGGCAAGAGCCCGGGGCGCTGCATGATAGCCAGGCGGTGATGCTCGTCGTCGTAGCTCAAGAAAACGATGCCGGGTGCCTCGTGCACAATGCGCGCGCCTAAAAGTTCCTGGTAAAACTCCCGCTGCTCCTTGAAACGACTGGTTTTTAGCACAAGATGGGCAAACTTGGCGGGGGCTGGAATGACTTCGCTCATGAGGTCTCGTCTCTTAAC
This sequence comes from Gammaproteobacteria bacterium, assembly GCA_038113685.1. GTDB lineage: Bacteria > Pseudomonadota > Gammaproteobacteria > Pseudomonadales > Azotimanducaceae > UBA4421. The sequence goes on along the minus strand of JAYNPH010000183.1, from coordinate 885 downwards.
CGGTTGGCAATAGCTTTGATGATTTCCCTCGCCGCGTATTCGGTAAAGTAGGACGTCATTGTTGTTTCTCTAGGTTTAAGTTCTGCATCTGCGACTAACCCAATTCCGGCGCTATTCATGGTTTTCTCCCCGATAGTTTTGCAGCAAACGAAAAATATCCTTACAGGTGTTTTCACTAAAATGATCCGTGCCGAAAGCAATGTGCCGGTCCGGTCTTATCAGCAGTGCGCCATGCTGTTTCATTCCGATCAACGTATCCCATCCATCATCAGCAGGAGCAAGGCCTGCGTTGCCAATCGCTTGTATCTCGATATCATCAGTGCCCGTGTCGGCTAAAGCCTGCGCCCACTGCTGATATCCGTCGCTGGTGGTCAGCAGCGTGAGCTTGACGCTGGCCACGATATCGTGGGTGGACAACCGCGTGTCGCCGTCCTGGAGCCAGCAGTGGGGTAACCTATTTCCAGCAGCTGTGCTGGGGTTGTATTCGCTGGCTTGCCAGTTGTTCTTGGGGGCATCTTCCGGACATGTTTGTATTAGGGCGCCGTCGTAGCAAACGCCCAGGTCCATGCCGAGCATAAAGAAGTGGTCTCTTTGCGCATTAATAGATTGTTGAATCCTATCGCGCCGCTGTTGCGAATTGGTGTCGTCGATGTCTAGCAGGTTTAGGTTTTCACGGGTTTTTTCGACATTACTGCTAATGCCGATGGCTTCCTCGACCTGGCTCATCTTTTCGAAATTTACCCTGCTTTGCTCGCAGTTTTTCTCAACCGAGGGGCGGCGCTCGATTTCGTAGCTGTCCAACAACGCTAATGCGCTGTCGTCGTTAACAATTCGAGCGATTTTCCAGCACAGGTTAAACACATCCTGCATGCCGGTGTTCATACC
>JAYNPH010000182.1:460-2953 GCA_038113685.1 Gammaproteobacteria bacterium | reverse complement strand
ATCCTGGTCATCGTAGTCGCTGATATGGGAGACATGACATACCCCATGACACCCTTTGAATACTTCGTCAAAACAACCGGCCTCATCCAAATTAGCCGAGTGCAGGGTAAGCCGGCCGGAGGCGTACCCGGGCATTTGCCGTAAGAAGTCGGTTCTGCTGGCATCGTTAACGTCGCGTACACAGGCCCTGACCCGATACCCCCGATCCAACAGCCCCTTGACGACCCAGCCACCGATAAAACCAGCGCTGCCGGTGACTGCCACTGTGCTGCCTTTTGGTATTGGTGCCATTAAAAACTCCCCTGTTTTTTACCGATCAGAATAGCCCATCGTCTACCCTGTAACTACCTCTGCCCTGCTCGCTCCCACGACGGGGATAGTGCGGTGACGGTATTTTTATCTATACTCAATGTCAGTGTTTTGGCGCAAAACCGCAAACCTTGAAGCTGCCGCAGGTACGACATAATTCGGACTGAGTAGTTTGAGCGGACCGATCAGGGCCGCTTGGTATCTTTAGACAGATAAGGAAAGAACAATGAGCAAGAAAGTTGACTGGTATTACTTCCGCGGTGGATGAACCAGCTGTACCCGAGCATCCAAGTTTTTGGAAGCAAGTCAGATTGAGATTAGTGAAACCATTCCTGCCAGTCGCAAACTGCAGCGAGAGGATGCTGCGGCACTGTTAGCCAAGGCAAAAACCATGGTGGTTGCAAAAGGCAAAAAAGTGACCGAATTCAGCGGAGGCAAAAAAGCGTCCGATGAAGCCCTCGATGCTATGCTGGGCAGCACCGGTAACCTACGGGCCCCTATCGCCATCGTTGGCAGTCATATTCTCGTTGGCTTCAACGAAGAGACCTATACCAACGCCTTTAACTAGGCAAATCAGGCAGGGTGCTTTGCACCCTTGCCCCGCCACAACTGTTACGCGGAAATTAGATATGAACGTAAGCGACGCCGTTGCCGCACGACGCTCGATTCGAGCCTTTTTAGATACACCGGTAGATAACGATTTGATCCGCTCACTTCTTGAAAAGTCGGCTCGAGCGCCCTCTGGCGGTAATGTTCAACCATGGCAAGTGCACGTCATCAACGGTTCGCGCATGAGCGATTTTCAGCAGCACTTGGCGCAACGCGATCCGCGAGAGCAACCGGCCTACGAGATTTATCCCAAGGACCTGCCATCGCCCTATCGAGACAGCCGCTTTAAAGTCGGGGAAGACATGTACGCTCTGCTTGGCATTCCTCGAGAAGACCGGGCCGGCAGGCTCAAACACCTCATGCGTAACTACCGTTTTTTTGACGCGCCTGCCGCATTTTTTTGCATGATCGATAAAACCATGGGGCCACCTCAGTGGTCGGACCTTGGGATGTTTTTGCAAACCTTTATGCTGCTGGCGCAGGAGGCGGGACTGGACACCTGCGCTCAGGAAGCGTGGGCAACTCGACCTGAGGCCGTGAGTTCGTTTTTGCAGACCCCTGACAATATGATGGTGTTCTGCGGCATCGCCATTGGCTACAAAGACCCGGATGCCCCGGTGAACTCGCTAGTTTCCGAGCGCATGCCGCTGGAACAGTGGGCAACCTTTGTTTGATCTGCAGCGTTAAGCGTCTTGGCGTCAATCGTCAAAACGTTCACTGACTCCTCACTGCTCAACGACATCGGCGGATCTAGGCAAATCGTCGCAGACCCGCCGGGCACACGGTATCTTTCGATGTCGTGACTGTGTATCGACGGTCTAGAACCGTTGAAACAAAGTGCCAGCGATTGCGCATCTCCTGGGGCGCCAGCACAACTTCGGCCCATCCGCGCCGGCTTACATCCACATCGATGAGGCCCGGGCTAACGGCCTTTAACTCCCCAGCCAGCGCTTGCGCGGTCATTGGCATGTAGGCCTCCATACCGGGACTGGATATTGCCGGCGTACCAATCTCCACGCCAATCGCCCGACCTTCGGCATCTTGTAGATTAAAGGCCCAGGCGTTATGGGTATCTCCTGCCAGAACGACAGTATTGGCCCCTGTATCTGCGAGCATCGCCGTTACACGATCCCGACTGACCGGATAGCCGTCCCATGCGTCGAGGTTCAGGGGCAGACCCTGAGCACCTAACGTCTGGAAAAGGTCTATGTAATCACGTTCCTCTTTAGGTATGTCCAAAGCCTCAAGGGCGGTCGGGTCCATTCCGGGAATGCCTACCTTACTCATGAGAATTTGTTGGCCCAACACTTGCCACGTCGCCCCGCGGCCGATGCTCTTTGTCACCATTTGGGACAACCATTTTTCTTGTTTTTCACCCAATAAATGTCGCCCAGGATCATTTAGTTTTTCGGCCAGAAACGCCGACGCATCGGGACTCAGCGATGCCGGCGAGTCATCGCCCGAAACCGAATAAATCATATCGTCGATATAGGAAAGGCCCTGATCACGGCCCTCGACTCTCGTATCCAACATGATCAGATCCGCCAGCTCGCCAATCGCAAAGCTGCGGTAGAT
>JAYNPH010000182.1:0-450 GCA_038113685.1 Gammaproteobacteria bacterium | reverse complement strand
CTTTCCAAGTATCATTGGTCAACTCGTGGTCATCCCAGACACAAATGAAGGGATGCCGCTGATGCACCGCCTGAAGATCTGGATCACTTCGGTAGAGCGCGTATCGAGCTCGATAGTCCTCAAGGGCTACGATTTCGTGGGCCGGCTGCACATTTCGCTTCAGCACCTCTAGCGCATAGTCGTTGGCATATTCGCCTTCATGGTACTCGTATATGTAATCGCCCAAGTGCAGCACCACATCGAGATCGGTATCTGCCATGTGCCGATAAGCGTTAAAAAATCCCTGCGGATAGTTCGAACAGGAGGCCACCCCCATGCGAAATTCGGCAACGCTGCCGGCCGGCAGCGTTTTTGTGCGGCCAACGGGGCTGGTTTGGCCCTGCGCAGAAAAGCGATAAAAGTAATCTGTGCCCGGTACGAGGCCGGTTGCAGCTACCTTGACCGGGTAAC
>JAYNPH010000181.1:0-3030 GCA_038113685.1 Gammaproteobacteria bacterium | reverse complement strand
CTCAAGAGGAACAAGCGGTGCCAGAGGAAGCAGCGGCCCCAGAAGAACCTGCATCTTCGGCGGACCAGGAGCTTTCGGCAGAGAGCCAGGCTGATCCGCAGACAAAGGCTGCAACGCCTTTCCCCCAGGAAGGTAAGGAAGAGTCCCATACCTCTGAGACTGAGAACCCGGCAGGCGCGGCTAAGGCGCCAGCGGACGCCACACCACCCCGTCCGGCTAGGGCAGCCAACGACCCAAGAGAGGTTCGACGCCGAGAAAGAGAAGCGGCCCTTCGCGCGCAAGGGGTGACTATCAACAATCCGGTTAAGGATCGTCAGGACACCACTGAAGGTTCCAACTCCAGTTCTACCTGAAAATCCGCCTGAACACTGCGCTGAACGGTACTGGCAAAATCCAGTACCTCAGGCGCCGTGGCGTTGCCGTAGTTCACAAAGACTAGGGGCTGCTCGGGCCAACACCCGACATCTCCTTGTCGTATCCCCTTCCAGCCTGCTAGGTCTATCATTTGGGCTGCAGAAACCTTAAAGCTATTCTCGAAGGCGTACGGCCTTAGACCCAGATTACGAAGTCTTCGAGCATCCCCCTGATTAACAATCGGATTCTTGAAAAAGCTGCCGGCGTTGGGATAGTGCGCAGGATCCGGAAGCTTGCGCTGCCGTATCTCTATCACCGCCTCGGAGACCTGTTTGGGAGATGGGAGGTGACGACTGGGCGCGTCGGTCCCAGATACATCCAGGGTTTGAGCAAGCTCATCGTAGGAAACGTTGACGTGAGGACGGCATAACAGACGCAGCCTGACCGAGACGATAATCTGGCGACCCAAGCCACTGATCAGATTTTCTGCCCGCTTAAAGTAACTGTCGCGATATCCAAAGCCGCACGCTTCTCGGCTCAGCGTCTGCAAAGAACCGTCAGGCTGCAACACCTGTACAGAATCAATGAAATCAGCCACTTCCACGCCATAGGCGCCGATATTCTGCACCGGCGCTGCACCAACGGCACCGGGTATCAGCGATAGATTTTCTAGGCCAAACCACCCTTGCTCAAGCGTCTCCTGCACAAACTCATGCCAGTTTTTACCGGCACCAACGTCAACCCAGATATGCTCATCGTTTCGATCAATCACCTTAATGTCCGCGTATTTGATCTTACAGATGGTCCCCTGCAGGTTTTCCATCAGACCCACATTGGACCCCTCGCCTAAACAGCGCAGGACTCGACCCTCTGATTTAGCCCAAATCATCGTCTGCTGGGCTTCCGCCAAAGAGAAGACCTCGACAAGATGTTCAGCGCGGGACGGCAAATTCAGAGAATTCGATATGGAAGCATGTTTGTGTTTCAAGGCGCTATCAGCCGAAAAGTTAAATTTATCCGAAGACCACAGGGTTTCTTGGTGGCCCTTAAACAATGCCGCTGACGCCCATCAAAGATCAGCAACGAACCATTTCCTAGCTCTAAGGTTTGACGGCTGTGGCGGTCGTCGTCGCCAATCACGTCGATACTAAAGCGCCGCGTCGCGCCAATACTTAAGGAGGCAATGTGACCGGCGCAGCCTCGCTCATCGTCTCGATGCCAGCCCATGTAGTCCGCACCATCCGCATACCGGTTCAGCAACAGAAAATTGAACTTTTGCCCAGCCAGTTCTTCTATCCGACCTTTCAGCACTGCCAACGTCGGCGGCCATCCCACGGCTTCGTGATCAATACCGGTATAGCGATAGTTCAAACCCGCATCGCCAAACCATGCCAACTGCCTCGGTGCCAGCACAGGACGCCCAAATATCCGGAAAGACTCTCGCTGCCAATTCGCGAGATTGCGATCTTCCAAATCCGTCAACCAGCCTGAGGCCTCGGCTGATGACAAAAAGTTCTCAATAAAACGCATGTCCGAATCCCAATACGTACAGTGCCCGTTCCCGCTTATTTTGCATACAGTAAAATTGCCACAGCACAAGCTGAATAAATCGGCCTAGGGTATATACTGAGCCGGTTTTCACAACCAACAAAAGGAAAGCCTGTGAACATTGAGGGAAAAGTAGCCGTCATCACTGGTGGCGCTTCGGGCCTAGGCCGTGCAACTGCAGAAATGATTATCGCCAATGGCGGTAAGGTAGCCATTCTGGATCTTAACGAGGATTTAGCAAAAGCTACGGCAAGCGAACTTGGAGACGCTAAGGCTTACCAGGTCAACGTGACCGACGATGAATCTGTCAGCACCGCCGTTAATCAAATCGCCGCAGACTTTGGCGCTATCCACATCAACGTAAACTGCGCAGGTATTGGTGCCGCATCTCGTACCGTTGGGCGGGAAGGCGCGTTGGATATCGCAAAATTCAATTTCATCATCCAGGTCAACCTTATTGGGACCTTCTCGGTTCTCAGCAAATGTGCGGCCATCATGCAGGTTAACGAACCAGAGGGCGAAGCCCTTGAACGTGGTGTGATCGTTAATACCGCATCGGTAGCAGCCTTTGACGGTCAAATCGGTCAAGCCGCCTATTCCGCGAGCAAGGCTGGCGTGTCAGGTATGACGTTACCGATTGCGCGGGACTTGTCGCGACAAGGGGTACGCATCTGCACAATTGCCCCCGGTATCTTCAACACGCCCATGATGGCTGGCGCACCGGATCAGGTTCGAGATCCGCTAATTGACATGGTTCAATACCCGAAGCGGTTGGGCTTGCCCCCAGAGTTCGCGCTGCTGAGCAAACAAATCGTCGAAAACCCTTATCTGAACGGTGAAACGATCCGTTTGGACGGCGGTATTCGCATGGCGCCCAAGTAGCCGCCGCGCACCTCGCGTTGGAAATCGACAGAAAAGCCCATGACGCGGATATATTCCGCAAGCGCGGCATCAGGGATGTCACTCTGGCTGGCTGCGCGATAGATTGAATCCTCGATCACGCCCTGTGCATAGGTCTGCACCGTCAGCATCCCGCTCTCCCCGGCAAAGGCCATGGAGGTCAGGCGTGCCGTGACGCTCAGGTCGCTGCGCCAGTGTTTCAGCAGCACGCTGTACAGGGCCCAGGAG
>JAYNPH010000180.1:0-3061 GCA_038113685.1 Gammaproteobacteria bacterium | reverse complement strand
ATGTAGGGCAGGGGAGCGCGGCCTTGGTAGATACCACTCGGCATCGGCTATTGGTGGATACCGGTCCCGGTTTTGAAACCGGAAGCCTAGCCCGCTCGCAAATTCTGCCAATGCTGCGCTCAACAGGAAAACACGATCTGGACCTGCTGCTGCTCAGCCACACAGATCTTGATCACGCCGGAGGCTTGGACTTTTTTCGCGGCTACTTTGAGTCACTACCAGAACTTGGTCCGGACAAGTGCCCGCACAATAAAAGCTGGTACTGGGATGGCGTTCGTTTTACCACGCTGCAAGCGGGAAGCCTGAAAACCGACAATGATCGCTGTTGCACGCTGCTGGTTCAGACCAACCCGCTTAACAATGGGAGGACGGCATTTTTGAGTGGCGACATTTCAGCCTTGGCCGAGGAAGTGTTATTGCCTTATTTGCCACCAACGGTGGCGTTTTTGCTGGCACCCCACCATGGCAGTGCATCATCGTCTTCCATGGCTTTCGTGCGACACCTCGCGCCACAATCGGTGATTTACAGTGCTGGTCGGGATAACCGTTATGGGCATCCCCATCCTCGCGTCGTGCAGCGATATCAGTGGGAAGGTTCCCGGCAGATCAACACGGCCGACAGCGGCGCAGTTCAATGGTGTTCGGACTCTTCGCCGAATATTCAGCTTCATCGCAGTCAGGCCCATTAAGGCAAGGTGAGTAAGTCAAATTCGTAAAACGGGGCAATCGCCTTAGCCGCGATTCACCATGGCGGCATCGGCGCGACGAACCATATCGTGCAGAGACTCGATCAGCTGATCCTGTTCTTTGTGGGTCAGGAAAGAGCCGATTTCGAATCTGTCACCACGATGAACTAACGAGACGGTCTTGCGATACCACGGATGGACGGCCTGATTGACGTGAATTTTGGTAAAAAAACGTTCCCAAATTTCTGTCTTTTCTGGGCTGTCGATGCCGCTCTCTAATCGTATTTCTTCCGCGCTAAAGGTGATGACCTCTTGCAGGCTGGTGCGGCGCAGACAAAGCCAGAGGCAATAGCTCAGCACGGCCATCTCCAGACCGGTGAAGGGCAGTACCAGCCAGTATCCGAAATACAGGAAAGCAATGGCGATGGAAAACGACAAAACCATCATAAACGCTAGGAAATATTTCAACGCCTTCCAACTCAACGAGTGGTTAGGCTGCAAGACAATCTGACCGACGGCTGAGTCCGACGGATAGCCCGCCGCCGTTTGGTTGTCAAAGTACTCGCAGCGGATCATTGGTCGCATATTTCCTAACAAAAAGCTCATGCCGCCTCGAAGCGGATCGAACAACCGCTTGAAAAAGCAAAATTACACCCAACCAACTGAACCAGACGGCGAGTGAAAGAGTTGTCAACTTGCCGCCGGTAGCGAGCTTTTGGTCAGCTTTTGGGAGGCTTGAACAATGACAATGCAATGGACTCGACGCGTAGAAGCGGCTTTGGCGGAAGCCCACATGGCGGCGGTAGCGGCCGCGCACGCAAACTTAGAATCGGCTCATCTTGCCGCTGTTATGGCAAGCACTCAAGATTCTACTCTGTCTCAGGCGGTGAACAACACTCAAGCCGATTTAGAGAAGCTTCAACAGGCGTTGGGTGAGGTTGTTCGGAATCTGCCTACCCTAGGCTCCCCAGCAGCGGAGCTATCCGCGAGTCCGGGTCTGCAGACTACCCTTCGCGCGGCACAAAGTCGGGCGGCAAAAGCAGGGGACAGCTATGTACCTGAGGAATGGATTGTTCTCAGTCTCTTTAAAGATCAACAGGTGGCCCCATGTTTAACAGCCGCAGGGCTAGACGAGCGAGCGGTTGAATCATTTATCCAAATGCAAAGGCAGGGTAAGACGGTGGAATCACAAAACGACGAAGAAACGCGCAATGCGCTGGAGAAATACACTCAGGACCTCACAGCACTAGCCGAGCAAGGCAAGCTGGATCCGGTGATTGGTCGGGATGAGGAAATTCGGCGCACCGTACAGGTGTTGCAGCGACGCACCAAAAATAACCCAGTGCTTATCGGCGAACCGGGCGTAGGTAAAACGGCCATCGTTGAAGGGCTGGCTCAGCGCATTGTTAACGGTGAAGTCGCGGATAGTTTGAAAGATAAACGAGTCCTGTCTCTGGACCTCGGCTCATTGATTGCTGGCGCGAAGTACCGGGGCGAATTCGAAGAACGACTCAAGGCTGTGTTGAACGATCTGTCGAAGCAGGAAGGGAACATAATCCTTTTCATAGACGAACTGCATACGATGGTGGGTGCCGGTAAGGCCGATGGCGCCATGGATGCAGGTAATATGCTGAAGCCAGCGCTGGCCCGAGGCGAACTGCACTGTGTCGGCGCGACGACTTTGGACGAATACCGCCAGTACATTGAAAAGGACGCGGCCCTGGAGCGCCGCTTTCAAAAAGTGCAGGTAGACCAGCCGGGTTTGCAAGACACCATCGCTATCTTGAGGGGGCTGAAGGAGCGCTATGAAGTCCATCATGGGGTGGACATTACCGATCCAGCCATTATCGCAGCCGCAAATTTGTCCCACCGTTACATCACCGATCGACAGTTGCCGGACAAAGCCATATACCTGATAGATGAGGCCTACAGTCGAATTCGTCTGGAAATGTATTCCAATACCGAAAGAATGCAGCTGAAAATGGAAATGGAGGCCTTGAAAAAAGAAGATGACCCGGCGAGCAAGAAACGTTTGCAGGACTTGCAGCTCGAGGTTCAGGACAGTGAGGACGAATATGCGGCGCTCGAACGCATCTGGGAAGCCGAAAAGCAGGCCTTGAAAGGGTCGCAAGATACAAAGGAAGAGCTTGAGGCTGCCCGTCAGCAATTTGAAGCAGCGCGCCGAGAAAGTGATCTGACGCGAATGTCCGAACTGCAGTACGGGATTATTCCTGAGCTGGAACGCCGTCTGAACGAGCAAGCCAACGCTGCAGAGGCTGGCACGGCAGCGGAGGAAGATCAGCCTCGTTTGCTGCGTAACAAGGTGACCGCCGAGGAAATTGCCGAGGTCGTGGGCAAGTGGACGGGTATTCCGG
>JAYNPH010000179.1:0-3096 GCA_038113685.1 Gammaproteobacteria bacterium | reverse complement strand
CCTTGCCGCTACATAGGCCGGCACCGTGGACGCCATCATCAGCCCAGCCCATATCAGCGCCGCTCGGACGCATCAGGCTTCACCCTAATCGAACTGCTAATTTGCCTGAGCGTCGTTGGCGCGTTAAGCGCGCTGCTGGCGCCTCGATTAATGAGCGCCATGCCCGAGCTAGTGCTTGAGCGACAGACCCTTCAGCTTCAGTCCCTGCTAGCAAACGCGCGCATGATCGCGATGGTTAACGACAGGCCCACAATCGTTTGCCCTGCGACAGCTGCTTCGCTGCGTCCCGTCAACGCCCGAAACGCTGCCAGCGGTAGCTTGTGTGACCCGCATGGCAATTGGCATACCGGTGTCAACGTCGTACTGGATCACGATCATAACGGCAGGAGCGATGACGCCGACCCACTGGTTTTCCACTTGGCTTGGCATAGCGGCCATGGCCTCCCACCGAAGGTCCAATGGAAGAGTTTTCGGAATAACGGACAAATTGAATTTCTCGCCAGCGGCACGACCAACTGGCAAAACGGTCGCTTCGTGCTGTGTAGCCCAACGCATCAGGTTGCGGGCAGGCACTTGGTCATAAATGCCGCCGGGCGCTCCTACGTGCAACGAGTGGCGGCGGCTGAATGTGGCTAGACCGCTGACGCCTTGGCCATGGGCGGGAACAGGCGTTTCGCTCGAACGCCGTCGTCGCCCGAAGAAGGTAGCCGCTTGCGCAGTGGTGGGGTTCGCTAGGCTTCGTCAGCCAGCGGTTCCTCAACCGACAGAATGGATACATCAAATGTGATATCCGAGCCGCTGAGAGGGTGATTGAAATCTACCTGTACCGTGTCTTCATAGACGGCTTTCACCACGCCGGGCAACTCGCCGTCCGGCGCCTGAAACGACACCACTAACCCGGGTTCAAGTGGTTCTTCACTGGTTAGGTCATCAAACATCGAGCGGGCCAACAGGCGCACATTGGCTTCCACACGTTCACCGAAGGCCTGCTCTGCAGGAATGACCAACTGGGCGTCATCGCCAGCGGTCAAACCAATCAGGGCCTCTTCGAACCCGGGCAGCAAATTTCCGTCGCCAAGGGTTAACGCCGCGGGCTGGCCGCGCCGGGTGGTGTCAATTTCTTCACCGCTGGGCATGAGCAGCGCAAAGTGCAGCGAAATACGCGACCCCATGCGGATTTTTTCCGAGGAACCTTGAGATGCGATGATATCTGCCATGATCTGCAACCTTTTTTGCCGGTGTGATTCGCGCCCGGGGGCCGAAGCTAAGAGACGGTGCCCCGTCGTTTGCGCCTGAGTTTGCGGCGCGGACCCGTGATTGCAAGAACGCCTTTGAACCCAAACTTGACCAAGAAATGCTAAGAAAGCTCGCGGGCGTTGATTCTGCGGCTCTCCTGAATCATCAGGTAAAGCCACAGCACAACCCCGCAAAACAGCGCGGAGTCCGCCACGTTAAAGGCGGGAAATATGTGGCGTTCGTAGTGCACCAGAATGAAATCCACCACATAGCCATTGACCAGACGGCCGTACAAGTTGCCGAGGGCGCCGCCGAGGATGAGACCATAAACTAGGCCCATCCATCGCTCCTGCAACGTCAGCCGGGAGAGTTCGCGCACGATATAGGCCGAGAAACCTAGGCCAACGGCCACGAAAAACCAGCGCTGCCACCCGCCGGCGTCGGCAAGAAAGGAAAAGGCTGCGCCAGCGTTATGCCAGCGCACCCAACCAAAAAACGACAGCACCTGAATACGCTCGCCGTAGACCATCTCGGTGACAACAATCCACTTGGTACCCTGATCCAGCGCAAAGACAGCGACCGCCAACAGCAGCCAGCACCAGCGCCAGGGATCCAGCGTTTGTAACATGACACCTTCCTCCCTCGCGGCGCTCATCTTAGCGAGCGGCAAACCATTGACGAGCCTGCTGAAGGTCTGCGCCTATCTGCGTCTTTAACGCGTCAATAGACTCAAAGGCCTGCTCATCCCGCAACTTTTGCTGGAAGGTTACCTTGATCAAATCGCCGTACAGATCGCCGGCGTAGTCGAATACATGAACCTCCAGCAGTGGTTCTTTTCCGTCTACCGTCGGACGCACGCCAATGTTGGCGATACCTTCACGGACTTGCTCACCAATGCCCTCCACGGTGACGCAATAAACTCCCTCCAGAGCCGCTCGATAGCGCTGCAGCCGAATGTTCGCCGTCGGCACATCCAACTGTCTTCCCAACTGCCGCCCATAGACGACCCGCCCCATAATGAAGTACTCGTGGCCCAGCATTGCGGTGGCCGCGGGAAATTCGCCCGCCGCCAATGTTTGGCGTATGAGAGTGCTGCTGATGCGCTGCTTGCCCTGCAGCAAGGTAGACATGGCACTGACCCTATAGCCAAGTTTATCGCCATACTTTTGAAATAAGGCCAAGTCCCCTTCGCGACCGCGCCCAAAGCGAAAATCGTCGCCAATGACCACATGCTTGGCACCGACTTTGTCCACGATGAACTCACCGGCAAACCAGTCTGCCTCGATATTGGCCGTGCGCTCGTTGAAGGGTAGGCACAGCAAGCGATCCAGTCGCGTTTGTTTTAACAGGTGAACTTTCTCGCGGAAGCGAGTCAGGCGCGCCGGCAGCTTCTCGCCGGCAAAAAACTCCCGAGGTTGCGGCTCGAAGGTCATCAGCATACTTGGCACACCCAAAGCCTCTGCCTCGTCGCACAGGGAATCGATCAGCGCCCGATGGCCACGGTGCACGCCGTCGAAATTACCTACCGTCAGCACGCAGCCGCGGTGGCGTGGCCGGAGGTTATGAAGTCCGTTGATGATTTCCATAGCCGATTATAGGCCCATGGGCGGCTGTTAGTCAGTGGCTTGAAGCAGATGATGCCGGCGGACACCTAGAAGCAAGAGCGCTAGGCAATAAGTAACAAAGCCGAGGGCGCAAATTAGAAGCACCCGGAAGGCCCGATCCAGACCATCCATGGCCAACCACTGTGCCGAAGAAAGACCCGTGTACCAAAGCGCCAAAGCCAAACATCCGCAGGCCACAGCGGTGCGCAATAAGACAAAGACCACTTTGGCATCGGCTGCGATCCAGCCCCGCCGA
>JAYNPH010000178.1:725-3229 GCA_038113685.1 Gammaproteobacteria bacterium | reverse complement strand
GACCTTGCCAGCGCTTTAACTGGCGCTCAACGTAACCACCCTTGCGAGCCAACTCGCCAAGCCCAATAGCTTCAAAATCCGTTTGGTGCAGGTCTGCTAACACCTCTGCGACATGTTCACTAATGGAGACTCGGTCAGCGCCGGTCAGCGCCTGAGAGTCCGAGGGGCCGTGTAACACTTGTCCTTCGACAAAGTTCATCACATAAAACGGGGCTCCCGTTACGTCCAGATCCTCACAAAGCCCCAGAACATTGGGAACCGGCACTTTACTGCCTTGCAGAGCGAACAAGATGCGATACTCACGAGCCATATCATGCGCCGTTGCTGAGATGTGCCCCACCGGAGGCCTACGCAACACATACCGAGAACCATTTTGATCAACGCATAGGTACGTCAGGTTGGAGTTACCGCCCGCAATCTGAGAGAAAGCCAGCGGCGGCTTTAACCCCGGTATAAGGACGCTCATCCACTCAGTTACGCCCTCAACATCAATTCCTATCAACGCCACTTCTCCCCTGCATAGCGACCCAGCTCTTTTCCACTACCGGCAAAAACAACGGTCAGAGCGTGCCAAAGTCCCAGCCATGTCCAGCTGCGTAACTTTTCTGAATGTTTTTTGCTACCAGGATTTTGTGAACCTCATCAGGCCCATCTTCGATTCGCATGGTTCGCGCCTTTTGGTAGTAACGCCACAAAGGCGTGTCACCGGATACACCCAGCGCCCCGTGAACCTGAATCGCTCGATCAATCACTCGGTGCATTGCTTGGGGTACAAATACTTTGATTGCCGAAATCTGAGTGCGCGGATCGGCTCCTGACTCAATAACCTCTGCGCAACGCAGGGTCATTAGTCTTGCTGCCTGAATATCAATATATGAATCAGCAATTGCTCCTTGGGTGAACTGTTTTTCTGACAGCAAACCGCCGTGGACCTTGCGTTCCGACGCGCGCTTAACCATAAGGTCAAAAGCACGCCACATCTGACCGACACAATTCATGCAATGATATACCCGACCAGCACCCAAGCGCTCCTGAGCCGCCTCATGACCTTGGCCACGCTCTCCAAGTTGATTTTCGCGAGGCACCCTTACGTTCGTATAGGTAATCTCGCCATGGGCTTGAGCTTCGCTTCCAAATACTGGAACCGCTCGTTCGATTTTAAATCCGGGCGTATCTGTAGGCACGATAATCTGGGTCATTTTGTCGTTTACTACACCGTCTTCACCCTCCTCCTCAGTGCGGCACATCACCAACGCCCATGACGCGTGTTTACTGTTGGATGTGTACCACTTTCGTCCATTGATCACCCATTCGTCGCCGTCAAGAACGGCCGACGTCTGAATTGAGCGAGGGTCCGACCCGGCATTGTCCGGTTCGGTCATGGAGTAACAAGCGGTTTGCCCTTCATAAATAGTGGGCTCTAGAAATTTCTTCTTTTGTTCCGGGGTCCCGTACTTAACCAGTACTTTTTGATTACCTGAGGTAGGCGCTTTTACGCCGAACAGCCTATTGGAGTAGAAACTCCACGCTAACACCTCATTCATGTAGGCATGGGCCAAGAAACCGATTCCCATTCCACCGTATTCTTTTGGAAGATGGGGTGCGTAAAGACCACGCTCCCTAACCACACTCGATATTTCGTCTTCTAACGCGTCGCGCTCTGCACTCGCCGGACCCCCTAAAGCCTCCTCATTCGGAATTATGAGTTCTGTAACGATCTCTGCTGTCTTTCGACGAATCTCGTTTACCTCATCAGGCAGGTTTGGAATCGGCTCTATTACCATTGTGTTTAAATGTTCGGGCATTTTTATTCCCTTAAATCTGCAAATACTAAACTTTCTATGCGCAACAGAAACGAGTTCAACTTCTCGCTTCTCTACACTTTTTGACCATGCTTTATACGACGTAGGCAGCAGTGAGTTCCTCACTCTGTTGTGGCTTCTATCTCGCCGTACGTCTATAAAAAATAAAGCGCAATTCGATTAAAAGGGGAATCCTATGGACTATGAACAGATAATCTACGAAGTCGGGGAGGGAATCGCGACGATCACTCTCAACCGCCCTGACCGCTTGAATGCTTGGACTCCCGTTATGGAGCAGGAAATAAGGCAAGCGATGAGTGACGCTACGGCTGACAACGAGGTGCGCGTCATTATCCTTACAGGCGCAGGTCGAGGTTTCTGTGCAGGCGCGGACATGCAACGTCTCGACAAATCCAGCCAGACTGAGGTGAGACGACTCGACAGTAACGATAGATTAGCCAACGTTCGAGCTGATGCATACAGTGCTGGTACAGTGCCAGGTGGCAACGATTTACCCCAAGCATTTGCTTATAAACACGCTTATTTCCCTACAGTACCAAAGCCTGTCATAGCGGCACTAAACGGTCCTGTAGCTGGCTTGGGCCTTGTAGTAGCACTTTGGGCCGATATTCGATTCGCTTCAGAATCAGCCGTCTTTGCTACAGGGTTCGCGCGTCGAGGCTTAATCGCGGAACATGGTAT
>JAYNPH010000178.1:0-715 GCA_038113685.1 Gammaproteobacteria bacterium | reverse complement strand
AC
Source organism: Gammaproteobacteria bacterium (assembly GCA_038113685.1). GTDB lineage: Bacteria > Pseudomonadota > Gammaproteobacteria > Pseudomonadales > Azotimanducaceae > UBA4421. Next base: position 713 of record JAYNPH010000178.1, on the reverse strand, counting down.
ATGGTATCGACTGGATACTGCCCCGGGTTGTTGGCCTACCTAATGCGCTAGACCTATTAATGTCAGCAAGAAAAATCGACGCACAGGAGGCGCTCGAAATGGGATTAGCAAACAAGATCTTCCCTAACGATAAATTTATTGAACAAGTTCGCGACTACGCGCTAGATCTTGCGACGAATGTTTCACCCAGATCAATGCGAGTAATCAAAAATCAGCTCTTTAGAGCCCAGGACATGGATTTTGGGGCAGCGCTACATGCTTCCATGAAAGACATGGTCGAGTCATTTGCCAGCGACGATTTCAGAGAGGGCGTTGAGCACTTCGTGCAAAAACGCCCGCCGAATTTCACTGGTCGTTAATGGCCAAAAGGATAGTTTCTGCGATGGTAGATAACACAATCGTTAGGCAGTGGGCGGAAGAGCTGCATGCAGCGTGGAAATCGAATAGCCCCAAGCCCACTCGAAACCTTGCTGGATTGCGGCATGCGGATGCCTACCAAGTTCAGCGCCAGTTCTTAGCTTTACGCAACGATAAGATAGTCGGCTTCAAAGCCGGGCTAACCAATGCATTGGTGCAGCAACGCCAGGGGGCTAACGAGCCAGCAGGCGGCGTGCTTTTTGCCAACGCAGGAGCCGAACCCAACGTTACCTTTCATCTATCTGATTTTGTGCAACCAAGAATAGAAACCGAGATAGGATTCATCACCGCCACTG
>JAYNPH010000177.1:591-3267 GCA_038113685.1 Gammaproteobacteria bacterium | reverse complement strand
CTAACGGAACGCCATGGGAATGTATAGAGCGTGAAGCCATTAAAAATCGGGCTTTTGGGTGTTAACCCGAATTAGTCAGGTCCCCGTAGGGCGCTAAAATAGGGACTTAAAATCCCTCGAAGGCAACTTCGTGCCGGTTCGAGTCCGACTCCGGGCATCATTTTACGCCTAAAGCAGACATCGTAAGTGCCTCGACCCATATCTCCTCTGGCATTCCAAGGCCTTCTTTAGCCGTCAAAGGCACATCACTTCGACCGTTTCACCTATCTCCCAACCGAACCAAAGATGGGGTTGTTTAGTCGTATTCGTACAGGCTCTCGCTCTAGATCGGTTGCTTTCGGTAGACACTGGGCACATCAAAAGTGGTCTTTGCGCATCAAAAGATAGAAGTACCTAGGTCAACAAATTCTGAGGCTACAGCTAAGCGACTGATGCCTAATGGAGCCGCGAGAACAATGAATACCCTTGGTCTGAGATAACATATGGACTACGGCCGTTAGTGAGCGTTGAGCAAGTCGGGCGACATGCAAACGTCCAGCCACGACGGTGACCTTTAGTGGAAATCAGCTTCGGTTGGCAACTTTAATCCTTTGGTGCTGGGGTTGATTAATCTATTGCTGCGAAGCTATGTTTTCTTGCGGCGGGAATTTGACTCAAAGCGTTCAAGTTGGGATACATCATGCGCATCGGCACCTATTTAATATTTTACAGTCTGGTCGCCCTTCTGGGCACGACTGCTTTTCTACCGCTGCTAGACGTCAATTTGCTTATCCACAGGATGTCGATAACGGATGAGCCGGTGGGGACTCATTTCTTAGCGATTCGCTCAGCAACGTTTGCGAGCTTAGCTTTTTTTATCATCAATTTTTTACGGCATAAACGCCCGCTCTCCTCTGTTGCACCGATGCTGGCCTTTTGCAATTTTCTAGTCTTTTTTGGCGCAGCATTAATGATTAAACGTGCGCAGTTCGACGTTATGCCGTGGTTTGTTTTATTCCTTATTGCCGCGTTGTCCGTATTTCTGCATCGAGAAAATAAAGCGCAGACTGGCGTGATCTTTCGAGATAGCTGGTAAGTCCAAAGATGACAAGCCCAGCTGAGATCCCTCGCAACCGCAAAACAATGTCCATCATCACAGGTTCATTTTTTTCGCCGATGAGTACTGTTAGCTGGGGCGCCGTCATGTGTGCTCACCTAGCTAAGCGCAGACAAACAAATTTAAGTGCCTCAATAGTTATAGCGCTTTTGATCTCAAAAATAGCGTTACGAAGGCTCAAGAACTGTCTTCGACTCTTCATGGCAGGTTTTTAGTTGGGGACTGCCGTCCTCATTAGTCAGCACATACGCTAACGTAGTCTGCTTAGATTTACGCGCAAATATTATTTTGCCTTCATTTGGCACCGGTACCGAACGCAGAAGCTCTGCTGACACCAGCAGTTGGGGTACAGACTTTTTAAACCAGATAAAGTCGTTTTCTCTTGCAAATTCAACAACGTTGTCCATTGCTTGGGCGCTGTATGGCATTGCGGTGGTAGACTTTCGGCTGTAGCGCCACTCGCCCCCTGCGCGAGATTCTGCCTGCGTCCCCATATAAAAGGCCAACTCACATAGCTTCTTAACAGCCAGAGCTTGTTCTAGCGTCACGTCCGCCCCATAAACCTTGACCGTGCTTAGTGGACGCCTGTCATTTTTGAGTTCGGCCTTGGGTTCAGTCTCTGCTCCAGAGCAGGCAGCTAGCGTCAAAAACACCGAAGTGCCGAGAATTCGCATTCCAGTAACACATGTTTTTATCATCGCGCTTTTGAACCCTACCCTCATCGGAATAAAGAAACGGCCACATTCGACGCACTCGCCAGTTCGTTTTCGCTCAAAGCAGCCACAATGACAAATTCTTTCACCGGGTCTATCCCAACGTAACAATCGTAAATTCCGCTGCCAGCCTTATTAACTCTATATTCCAGAAAGGCCAGAGATGGCTTTGCGTAACCATCCGAACTGTTTGCTCTAAAGGCGTTTTTTGAAACCACCAAGGCGGTATCCGATTTCACCATAATGTGCTTACCAAGACTCGGAAAGTAGTTATCACGTATGACGTCTTCGATTACGCTACTTCCGTTGGCATCGGTTAGCTTCAGGTCGACAAACGGCGTAATTCCGTGAACATTTGTTCCCCCGGTGCGTCTGTCTGGCGTCGCAGTTGGCAGCCTAGCCCTGCCTTCCTCGCACAGCTTAGCGGCCAGCGGACTAGGAAAGGTGTAGAGAACCGCTTGGTCGAGATTCTTGACACCACTACCGAAGGTATATCCGTCATAACCGCCACCCGCATAGCTTATCTGCAAGGCAAAGGGGTTATATTCTCCGAAGTGTCCTTTGAAGCTTTTAGCTGCGCCGGCTTTGCCGCGGTGGCGGTCTTCTCCATCTCTTAAAAGCACCCAGAAGAGATTCTTTCTTTTTGATGGTTCTCTTGCCCTTTCAGGAACTGTGCTTAAGCGGCTGCCTTCATAAGTTGATGCACTTATCTGACTTAGCGAATCTTTGAGCGATTGCATAAAGCTGTCATTCAAAGATGCCGTGACATGAACCCTAATCAGAGTATCGCCCTTTTTTGGATTCAGCTTTCTCTCGTACAAGCCAATTTTTTGAGGATCCTCGACCAAACCTATTCCCGTGACTTGG
>JAYNPH010000177.1:0-581 GCA_038113685.1 Gammaproteobacteria bacterium | reverse complement strand
TCCAAACTAAAAACCTTCATGAGATGTCCGTCGAACAATATCTCTGCAAGGCTTTCCGTCTGACGGTTTTTATTAGCTGCCTGGGCAAACAGACCTTTCGGGACGGCCATTTCCTCAGATAGGGCCTGAGAGCGAATAGCCGCTTTGAATTCGCTCACCTCAACGCCAACTAAAGACGAAACGCGAAATAAACCTCCATCATCCGAGCTTTCTAATACCTCAAGACTACGGATGCTTCCTTGTGTGTAGGCTGAAAAACGCTTATCGACTTGTTTCGTTTGTTCTTTCACAACTCCGCGGATTTCGGTTCGCTTTTTTACTGACTTTTCCGCATCCACGAACGTTCCGACCACTTGCATCAGAGCGTTTTCGGCAGAACGAGTTAAAGCCGCATCAAAACTGGCCCCGATACCGTCCGCAACAACCTTTGTACAGCCATCATTGCATTCGGCTCTTGAAAGTGGGGCCACGTGGAGTAGAAAAGCAAAAAAGAAAACGCTCCCGGTTGATAGACGCATACTCTTGCAATCCTCGCGTAATATTGAGGCCGAAGTCAGTGCTACACTTTAAAAATCTTTAAG
>JAYNPH010000176.1:1289-3325 GCA_038113685.1 Gammaproteobacteria bacterium | reverse complement strand
GTGCTGGAGGTGGCTCCGCCCATACCATCGGTATGCTTAGCGTAGGGGTCAGGGCTGCCGATGACTCGCAGCAGCAGCGCGTCTCGGGCAGCACCGGGTACTTGGGCTGCGGCGGGCAGTTCCCGAAGGTTGAAGAACACTCCCTTGCTGGTGCCACCTCGAATATAGGTAGCAGGAACTCGTATTTGTCCTGAACTCATGACGTTTCCTTTTTTAGCCTGCCGAAGCTTCCAGGAAATCTTGGGCGAATCGTTGCAGCACACCGCCTGCGGCGTAGATTGAGACCTCTTCGGCTGTGTCCAGCCGGCAGGTTGTGGGTATCTGTACCTGCTCACCACTGCGGCGGGTCATTACCACCGTCAGGTCCGCTCCGGGTGCCGGTTCACCAACAACGCTGAAGGTTTCGGTGCCGTCAATACCGTAGGTTTGCCGGGTCTGGGGGGCTTTAAATTCCAAAGGCAAGACACCCATGCCTACCAGATTGGTGCGGTGTATGCGTTCGAAGCCTTCAGCCACGATGGCTTCCACGCCGGCCAGCCGTACGCCTTTGGCCGCCCAGTCCCGGGATGACCCTTGGCCATAGTCAGCTCCTGCAATAATGATTAGGGGCTGATCGCGCTCCATGTAGGTTTCGATGGCCTCCCACATGCGCACCACCTGACCTTCAGGTTCCAGGCGGGCCAATGATCCTTGCTTGATCTCACCGTTTTCCCGAACCATTTCATTGAGCAGTTTGGGATTGGCGAAGGTGGCTCGCTGGGCGGTCAGGTGATCACCGCGGTGGGTGGCGTATGAGTTGAAGTCTTCTTCTGGCAGACCCATTTTGTGCAGGTATTCTCCGGCAGCACTGTCCATCAAAATCGCGTTAGACGGCGAAAGATGATCCGTTGTGATGTTGTCGCCCAGTACCGCCAAGGGGCGCATATCGGTTAACGAGCGTGTACCCGCTAAGGCGCCTTCCCAATAAGGAGGGCGCCGGATGTAGGTGCTTTGGGGGCGCCAGTCGTAAAGCGGCTCCGTTGAGTCGGTCACATCCTTCACGTTTAGGAACATGGGTTCATAAACCGCAGTAAATTGCTCGGGCTTGACACTCTTTGCAACGATGGCGTCGATTTCCTCATCGGTTGGCCAAATATCGATAAGGCGAACCGGATTACCTGATGGGTCGGTACCGAGGACGTCTTTTTCGATATCAAATCGAATGGTGCCGGCGATGGCATAGGCCACAACTAGGGGCGGGGATGCGAGGAATGCCTGTTTAGCGTAGGGGTGAATGCGACCATCAAAATTACGATTGCCGGATAGAACCGCCGTCGCGTAGAGATCTCTGTCAATTACTTCTTGCTGAATGACGGGGTCTAAGGCGCCGCTCATGCCGTTGCAAGTGGTGCAGGCAAAAGCGACGATGCCAAAACCTAGCTGTTCCAGCTCCGGTAACAGGTCGGCATCCTCCAGATACAGCTGTACGGCTTTGGAGCCCGGTGCCAAGGAGCTTTTCACCCAGGGTTTGCGCGTCAGGCCCCGAGCGTTGGCATTGCGCGCTAGCAGGCCAGCTGCAATGACGTTGCGCGGATTGCTGGTGTTGGTGCAGCTGGTTATGGCGGCGATGATAATGGCGCCATCGGGCATCAAACCGTCTTCGGATTCAACCGTTCCAGAAATGCCCTGAGAGGCTAAGTCTGTAGTAGCGACTCGGCGGTGCGGGTTGGAGGGCCCGGCGATGTTGCGCCCAACGCTCGACAGATCAAAACGCAGCACGCGCTCGTACTCGGCAGCCTGCATATGCTCAGCCCAGAGGCCGGTGGTTTTGGCGTAGTTCTCTACCAATGCCACTTGGTCATCGCTGCGGCCTGTCAGGCGCAGATAGTCGGTTGTTTTCTCGTCAATGTAGAACATGGCTGCGCTCGCGCCGAATTCTGGCGTCATATTGGAAATGGTTGCTCGATCCCCCAGAGTCAAATCTGCCGCGCCCTCGCCGAAGAACTCCAGATAGCAGGAAACAACTCGTTCTTCGCGCAAAAACTCGGTAAGGGCTA
>JAYNPH010000176.1:0-1279 GCA_038113685.1 Gammaproteobacteria bacterium | reverse complement strand
CTAACACGATGTCTGTAGCGGTTATTCCCTCTTGCCGTTTGCCGACCAGTTCCACGCCAACGATGTCGGGTAGACGCATGTAGGAGGCTCGCCCCAGCATGACGCTTTCGGCTTCAAGCCCACCAACGCCAATGGCGATAACGCCGAGAGCGTCAACATGGGGGGTATGGCTATCTGTTCCGACTAAGGTGTCAGGAAAGGCAACACCGTCGCGGTCATGAACCACCGGTGACATTCGTTCCAAGTTTATTTGGTGCATGATGCCGTTGCCCGGCGGGATCACATCGACGTTTTCAAAGGCTGTCTTGGTCCAGTTTATGAAATGAAAGCGATCATCATTACGGCGATCTTCGATGGCGCGGTTTTTCTCGAAAGCATCCGCTTCAAAACCCGCGTGTTCGACTGCTAATGAATGGTCGACAATGAGCTGGGTCGGTACCACCGGATTGACTTTTGCTGGGTCGCCGCCCTTGGCGGCGATGGCATCCCGCAGGCCGGCCAGATCCACGAGGGCTGTTTGCCCCAAAATGTCGTGGCAAACCACCCGAGCCGGGAACCAAGGAAAATCAATATCGCGCTTGCGCTCGATGATTTGTCCTAAGGCGTCATTTAAGTCTTCGGGGGCACAGCGCCGCACCAGGTTTTCCGCCAGCACCTTGGAAGTATAGGGGAGGCCGGCATAGGCGCCGGGTTTGATGGCCTCGATTGCTGCCTCGGTGTCAAAGTAATCCAGCGTGGTGCCGTTCAGAGGTTTTCGGAACTTGTGGTTCATAGTGCTTTCTTCGCTATAACGGTCGTGTAAATCGATATCTCCGGGGGCCGGCATTGTGCCGTGATTCCCCGAAAGGCTCCAGCACTGAGGTGATCAGGGCGGGTCCTCACCGACGCCCTGAACAGTGCATTCTCCGCGCTTAGTCAGGGCAATGACTTTCGCGTCAAAGTTGCCGCAATCCCGATGTAGCTGGCCGGGGTTAGGTCCTTGAGTTCCTGCATCGCCGCATCGGGTAAATTCAGCTCCTGCAGAATCTCTTGATATACCTCCGCCGACAGTCGGCGTCCTCGAGTTGCGGCCTTGAGCTGCTCATAAGGCTCAGGCATGGCGAATTTACGCATCACGGTTTGCACCGCCTCGGCCAACACCTCCCAGCTATTGTTCAGGTCATTGCCGATGACCTCAGGATTGACGTCCAGTCTGGACAGGCCTTTTAGCGTTGCTTGGTAGGCGATAGCGCAGTGCGCAAACGCGGTGCCCAAGTTGCGCAGCACGGTAGAGTCAGAT
>JAYNPH010000175.1:310-3377 GCA_038113685.1 Gammaproteobacteria bacterium | reverse complement strand
AGGGATTCGAACCCTCGATAGGGGATTACCCTATACTCCCTTAGCAGGGGAGCGCCTTCAGCCACTCGGCCACCTCTCCGGGAAGACGCATTGTATCTCACTCCCTAGGGGTGTTGTCGACACATCTTCAGCTCTTAGCCGCAATAAAGGCGAAAAGTTCCTCAAAAGCACAAACGTTGTGGCTGCTCACCTAAACATCGACGCCGTCGCTCTCACTCCTCGATTCAGGACTGAAGTGACATCATCAGATCTGGTCGGTCGGTAAAAATTCCAGCAACCCCCCAACGTTTCAATTGCTGTGCTTCTTCGATGTCGTTGACGGTATAGACCAGCACTGGAAATCCCGCCCGTTGGCAGGCGCCAACGAAGTCTTCGCTCACCATAGAGCGACCGACATTGATAGAGGCCGCGCTCAAGGCTGTCGCCGTATCCAAATAAGAGCTTCGATGCCGATGGAACAGCGGCGCAACGGGGCACGCCGGCGCCAATACCCGAAAGGTTGCGAGTTCTTTGTGATCGAAAGAAGAGACCAGTACCAACGGTTTTGGCCGCTCCTGCAACAGCGCGGCGGTTGGCGCTGCGGTGCCTTTGCCTTTGAGCTCGATGTTGAGCCACGTCTCGGGTGAGCTATCAAGCAAAGCGATGACATCGGTCAGCAACGGCACGCCAGAACCGCCCCCGGCGTTCATCGCCGCTAATGCCTCGACGGTAAAGTCAGCCACCGAGCCGCGCGCGTTCGTGGTGCGATCCACCTTGGTATCGTGAATCACACATAGGTGTGTCTGTCCGAGGTGGTCTTTAGCGCAGTGAACGTCTAATTCAATTCCCCTGCACCCAAGTTGTATCGCTTGCTGGAAACTGGGTAGCGTATTTTCTGGGGCGAGTCCCGCGGCCCCCCGGTGCCCGAAAACAGTGAAACCCTGAAATAAGAGATGGCTAGTATTCATGTGTAACTTGCGTGGAGCCGTGAGGCGTAGAGCGCTAGACTAGCCGCTATGAGTTATGAAGTTCTAGCACGAAAGCTGCGGCCAACAGGTTTTGCCTCCTTAGTAGGGCAGGACCACGTGGTTCGTGCGCTGACTCATGCGCTGGACCACGACCGGCTGCATCACGCTTATTTGTTCACAGGCACGCGGGGCGTGGGGAAGACCACTATCGCCCGTATCTTGGCGAAAAGCTTGAACTGCGAGCAGGGGGTCAGCGCAACCCCTTGTGGTGAGTGCTCGATCTGCATCGAGGTAAAAGAAAATCGGTTTATCGATTTGATCGAAGTGGATGCCGCATCCCGCACCGGTGTCGACGATACCCGAGATTTGCTGGAAAACGCCCAGTACATGCCCACCCGCGGTCGCTACAAGGTCTATTTGATCGACGAAGTGCACATGCTCTCCATTGCCAGTTTTAATGCGCTGTTAAAGACGCTGGAAGAACCCCCAGAACACGTAAAGTTTTTGCTTGCCACCACGGATCCAAAGAAAGTCCCGGTGACGGTCTTGTCTCGGTGTTTGCAGTTTCAGCTGAAGAATATTTCTGCCCAAACCATTGCCGACTACATTGCCGGTGTGCTCACTGATGAGACCGTGAGCTTTGAGCCTGAGGCGCTGGATATCATCGCGCGGTCGGCGCAAGGAAGCATGCGCGACGCCTTGAGTCTGACGGATCAAGCCATTGCCTTTGGTCAGGGTGCGCTAAAACAAGCTGATGTCACCGAAATGTTGGGCGTGGTAGGGCGTAACGAGATTCAAGCCCTTATGACCGCGCTGCAGAGCGCAGACGCGACAGCTCTGCTGGGCCTCAGCGCGGAGCTTGCCGAACGCAACGCGGATTTTGCTGACGTATTAACGGGACTCATGGAAGCCTTGCACGATGCATCTGTGGCTGTTGCGACCCAACGAGCCCAAGGTCCTTTTTTGCCGGATGAGCTGCAGCTTTATTATCAGATCGCATTGATTGGGTTGCGGGATTTACCCATTGCACCAGATCCGCGCAGCGGCTTTGAAATGACCTTGTTGCGAATGCTGGCCTTCACGCCAGACCGGGACAGCAACGTGGCGCCGCGCACTCCGAGCGCTCAGTCCAGCGAGTCAGAGCCGTCGAGAGAAACCTCGGCGGAACAGCTAGGTCCCGCAGCAGCAGATAGCGGTGCCCCCCCGCCGTCTGCTTCAGACCAGAACACGCCAGCCTCAAAGGCACTTGATCAAGAGGCTTCATTGCTGGCGCAAACCCTGAATGAGAGCCGAGAAGCTGCGGCAGCGCCGCAAGCAGATAACGGGCCTGGGGGTCAACGAGTATTGGCGGGCCAAGACATGCCGGCTGCGGATCAGGCGGCTGAAGCCGCTCAAGCATCTGCCGATCCAGAGGTGCTTCGTGCTGAGGATGCGGCCTCAGCGGGCAGTTTTTCGTCCGCCGACGCAAACGCCTTGGAGCGTTGGTATGCCATCGTCGCCGAGTTAAGCATGGGCGGCGTGGCGAAAATGATCGCCGAACATTCGGTGCCCGAGTTTTTGGACCAAACCAGCGCTCATTTAGTACTCAGCGCCGAACACGATACGTTGTTGAACGATGCCCAAGTTGCCAATCTCAGGCGAGGTCTAGAAGAGTGCTTGGGCCATTCCATGCAGATTGAAGTACGAGTGGGCACGTTGAACAGCGAAACCCCTGCTCAGCGCCGTGGAAGACTGCTGGCCGAACGGCAGGCTGCGGCGGAGCAATCCATGCGAGAGGATACGACGGTTCAGTCGTTGCTGGCAGAATTCGACGGCACGCTCGAAGAAGTGCGCCTTCATTAAGCAGATAAACCACCGGGCATACTGGATAGGACAAGAGCGGACCATGAACGACTTTGGCGATATGATGAAACAAGCCCAGCGCTTGCAGGCGCAAATGCAAGAGACCCAAGCGGAAATTGCCAAGATGCAGGTGCAGGGGGAAAGCGGAGCTGGGTTGGTGAAAGTCACGATGAACGGCCGACATGAGGTTAGTCGGGTAGAAATTGATCCCAGTATTCTCGGCGAAGAAAAAACTGTGCTGGAAGACTTACTGGCGGCGGCCTGCAACGACACTGTAC
>JAYNPH010000175.1:0-300 GCA_038113685.1 Gammaproteobacteria bacterium | reverse complement strand
TGGAAAAAGCCCAGGCTGAGAAAATGCAGGAAGTGGGTGGCGGCATGCTTGCAGGCCTCAACTTACCTTTTGGCAAGATGCCCTTTTAATGGCGCTGATTGACGATCTGATTCAGGCGTTGCAAGTGCTGCCCGGCGTTGGACCCAAGAGTGCCCAGCGTATGGCGCTGACCCTGTTGCAGCGCAACCGCAGCGGCGGCACTCAGCTGGGAGCGATATTGCAGCAAGCAATGCAGGACGTGCGACGATGCAGCGTATGTCAAAACCTAACCGAAAGCCCGATGTGTCGATTGTGCGGTGA
>JAYNPH010000174.1:0-3487 GCA_038113685.1 Gammaproteobacteria bacterium | reverse complement strand
CGTTATTGAGTGTGGCCGTGTTAGCGGTCGTTGCATACTTGGCCCTCGGGCCGCAATCTGCGCAGGACACAGCCTCAGGCGGCGACCAAGCTGCGTCGCCAAGCGTCGCACCAACCACCGCTTTTATTGACGATGAGCGCATTAAGAATGCCGAAAATGAGCCGGGAAACTGGCTGGCATTCGGACGCACCTACGAAGAGCAGCGGCACTCTCCGCTGACGCAAATCAACAAAGAAACCGTCGGCCAGCTTGGTCTGGCTTGGTACAAGGACATGAACACCAATCGTGCCTTGGAAGCCACACCCATCGTCGTGGACGACACCATGTACTTCACCAGTACGTGGAGCCGGGTTTATGCGGTCGATGCCCGCAGCGGTGAAACCAAATGGATGTACGACCCTGAAGTTCCTGGCGAATGGGCGCTTAAAGCCTGCTGCGATGTGGTCAATCGCGGCGTAGCGGTCTACAAAGGCCGGGTTTATGTCGGCACCTTGGACGGCCGCTTGGTTGCGTTGGATGCCGCAACCGGCTCCGTGGTATGGGATGTTGATACTCTCATCGACCGCACCCGTTTTTACACGATTACCGGAGCTCCCCGGGTCGCCAACGGTAAGGTCTTTATCGGTAATGGCGGGGCTGAATTCGGTGTCCGTGGTTATGTAACGGCCTATGACGCAGAGTCTGGCGAAGAGGTGTGGCGCTTCTTTACCGTACCGGGCGATCCGTCACTGCCTTTTGAACACCCAGAAATGGAACTGGCTGCGGAAACTTGGAAAGGCGGAAGCTGGTGGGAGTTTGGCGGCGGCGGGACCGTATGGAACTCAATCGTTTATGATCCCGATTTCAACAACGTTTATTTGGGGGTCGGCAACGGCTCACCGTGGACTCGTGTCATTCGCTCCCCGGGCGGTGGTGACAACTTGTTCCTGTCTTCTATCGTTGCATTAGATGCCGATACCGGCGCCATGAAGTGGTACTACCAGACTACCCCTGGCGATAACTGGGACTATACCGCTGTGCAGGATATAGCGCTGGCCGATATGGAAGTGGACGGCGAAATGCGCAAGGTCCTATTACAGGCACCCAAAAACGGCTTTTTCTATGTCCTAGACCGGGCGGACGGCAAGCTGTTGCGGGCTAATAAGTTCGCCACGGTGACGTGGGCCAGCCATGTGGACATGGAGACAGGCCGTCCCGTGGAAAACCCGGCGCTGGAGTTCGAAACCAAGCCCGAGTGGATCTTGCCCGGACCCCTAGGCGCCCATAATTGGCAGGCTATGTCCGTTGATGAGGCTGCTGGGGTGGTTTATATCCCCGCCCAAGATAATCCCCTGATTTACGGTTTGAGCGAGGATTGGAAGCAATCTGGAATCTACAAGCGCAATCCCGGCGGTTGGAATACCGGGTTGGAGTTCGGGCGTATTACCCAGTTGGTAGTCGATAACATTGCCGAACAACCCACCCCCAAGGGCTATTTGAAAGCCTTCGACCCGTTGACCGGCAAAGATAAGTGGGTTGTTGAGATTCCGCATTACTGGAATGGTGGGGTGCTGTCTTCTGCCGGCGGCTTAGTCTTCCAAGGCGACGCCCTGGGTATGTTGACGGCCTACGATAAGGATACCGGTGAAGCGCTGTGGCAGTTCAATACCTACACGTCAATGTTGGCGCCGCCCATCACCTTTGAGATCGATGGCGTACAGTATTTGTCGATTTTGACCGGTACCGGAGGCGGTGATCTGTTTGGTGGCGAGCCACTCCCGCCCGTCGCCGAGCATGCGTCACTGACCTACAACAATTATGGTCGCCTACTGGTGTTCAAAGTGGGTGGCGCTGAGCAACTGCCTGTGCCAACGGTGCGTGATCGCAGTATTCCGGCCCAGACGAATCTTGTCGCATCGAATGATCAAATCGCTGCGGGTGAGTTGCACTACAACAACTACTGTGCGGTCTGTCATGGCTTGGCCGTACGTTCAGGTGGGTCAATCCCAGATCTTCGGCGTATGAGCGAGGGAACTCATACGGCGTTCAATCAGATCGTTCAAGACGGACTGCTAGCCGCCAACGGCATGGCAGCCTTCGATGACGTGCTGTCGGAAGAAGACACCACAATGATTCACCACTACGTGCGGGCCAGAGCAGAGCAGGATCGTCTGCAGGCTGCCGGCGAAGTAGAGATGGGGCAGCTTACCTGGCAGTAGCTGGTTGGCTTGATGGAATCCACGATCAGAGCGATGAAGCAGTACTGGAGGGGGCTGCTTCGTCGCCCCAAAGTGGGCACGCCAAGGGCGTGAAGGCGGCACTGATTCCGTCAGTAGATCAGTCAGCAGATCAGCAGCACGGTGTACTGTTTTAACCCAGAAGTCAGGCCTTGGGCGGCAGGGTCGGCGGAGCGACCTCGATGAGTTCGAACATAGGCCGGAAACCGTCATCGCCGGCCAACCGATCGGTACCTTCATATTCAATGCCCTGCGGTTCCGGGCGCTCCTCATCGCGTACTAGGTTGCGCGACGGGGTGCCGTTCATTACCTTCCCTTCTTCCATTTTACCCAAGGCTGCCTGAGCCTCTTCTGCCGCTTCCGCGGTGAAAGGCACGTGATAGGCTCTGGGAATGCCATAGGGAATACCCGCCTCGTCCAGTTCACGAACCCAAAAATAAATGCCGCCGTGTTCTCGGGTGACCTTGTTAGGTTCATCGATGGTGATCCACAGCACCCTAAATTGATCGGGCATCTGATCTGACGTGGGCCAGCCCAAGGTGTTTTGATGGCCAATCCACGTCAGCCCATAAAACGCCGTAACGAGGGCAATCAGAGCCACCTTTAGAGCCATTCGCCCGGGCAGACTGACGCAAAGGGCGACCAGCAAGGCAGCGATCACAGCGTAAGAGGCGCCTAAAAACAGCAGGGATGTCATCATGACTTGGCGGTTGCTAACGTCAGCAGGCGTTTGGGGCGCTGATTGGTGTCGATAACCTCACCATCGGCGTCCAGAGTGAAACGAACCGCAGTCTTTTCATCGCCGCTGCCGGTAAGTTCAATGGTGTCGTAATACACCATGCTCACGCTGGGATTGAGTTTTTCCACCTTCACCGTCACCGGTAGCGGAGCAGAGTAGTTCGACTTGTAGTGCAGAAGGTTGACCACGTATTCGCCGGCTTGGGTAGCGCGAACCGTCACCGTCTCTTGGTTGATGGGGTTATTTACTTTTACGCCATTGACGTTGATTTGATCGGCGAAAACGCCCCGATCATCCCGATCTAGGTGCATAAGCCCCGAGTCACGATTGTGATACCAAACCAGACCGCCGCGAGGGTCCTCGACTAAGGCATCCACGTCGTCTGGATGCTGATCGGCCCAGCGAATCGTTATGAGTACTTCGGCTTTACTTTCGATATCGCCGGATTTTTCCGGCGTGCTAATCAGCATAAAGGCGAGGGCGAACATGAAGGCAAAGCCCAAAAGCGTGTTGAACAGGAGATCTGTGAAGA
>JAYNPH010000173.1:0-3539 GCA_038113685.1 Gammaproteobacteria bacterium | reverse complement strand
GTCTTGGCCTGATACTCGTTGTACGGCGGCCATATTTCTGCCATGACTTGCCATATGCGCGCGCGATCATCGCCTTCCACCAACTCCGCACTAGCGGAAAACTTGTCCGCAGCCACCTGAACTTGAACGGCATTAGACGCTTCAATGTTCGTGTACCAAGCCGGATGATCGGGGTATCCCCCTTTAGATGCGACGATAATGTGGTCATCGCCATCCTTGCCATAAATCAGAGGCAGCATTCTGGGCAAACCGCTGCTTCGGCCCGTGGTGGTTAGCAGCAAGGTGGGCACGCCTCTCCAGATATGCCCGTCCTCGCCATCAGTTTCCAAATATCGATTCATATGATCCACTGCCCAATCTGGCAGCGTTGTTCCCTCACTCATCTGTCTCTCCTACTTGCAGTCTTGTTGAGTTTTTTGGCTCGAGCGTTCAACGTTCCGCCTGAAAAACACTTCGCGAGCGTAGCAGGGCAATCATGGGGACGGTAAAAATCAATCCCGCGATAATGCCAGCAGAAATACCGCCGCCACGCACGTTAACCAAATTCCACACTACCATGGCGATCACGACCTGAATCGCATACACCCCAGCCCATGGCCACATCCACGCTTTCATGTGACGAAATCCATAGGCTCCCATGCCGTATATCAGCCAATGCAGGGGCTCTGTGGCCTTAGCCCACCAACCCGTTAAAGAAAAGCCAAACCAAATTTCATGATCTTCTGCCACCGGCTTAACAAACATGTCAAAAGGCATGTAGACAAACGTCATGTAAAGACAGAAATAAAAGATCAGACTCATCCAAAATGGCCGGCGTCGATAGTCTTCGACAATCATATCTTTCAGCCCCGCTATACTCGCCATCTGATGCCTCCCCGATTCGTTTGCTGTGCGCCTAGCCTACTTGATTTGGCAGCGGCTCTCCCGCGGCAAAAGCACGAATATTCGCTAGCGCACACTGCCCCATGGCAACCCTAGTTTGGGTAGTGCCGCTGCCCATATGTGGCAGAAGCACAACATTGGCCAACTGTGTTAAACCAGTAGCCAACTGGGGCTCTGCCTCATATACGTCCAAACCAGCTCCGGCAATGACCCCATGACGCAACGCTTGAACCAAGTCGGACTCGTGCACGATATCGCCACGAGCGGTATTGATCAGATGAGCCTCGGGCTTCATCAGAGCAAGGGTTTCGCTGTTAATCAAGTGCCGGGTTTGTGGGGTGGCGGGACAGTGCAAACTGACAAAGTCTGACTGCCGTAGTAGCTCTTCCAAATCGCAGTATCGAGCCGGCAGGCCATTAAGCTCGCCGGCACTTCGGCTACTGCGTCCAGAGTAAAGTATCTGCATTCCCAGTCCGAAATGAGCCTGACGAGCAAAGGCCAAGCCGATCCGCCCTAGGCCGATAATGCCCAGCGTTTTCCCAGTTACCTGAGTCGACAGCATGTGCGTGGGATGCCAGCCGGTCCATTCGCCAGAGCGCACCAGACGCTCGCCCTCGCCGGCTCTGCGGGCCGTGCTGAGCAGCAACGTCAGCGCAATTTCAGCGGTGGCGTCGGTTAGGACACCGGGTGTATTGGTTACTGCAATACCCGCATGACCTGCGGCGGCCATGTCAATGTGATTGAAACCCACGCCAAAATTGGCCAGCAATCTGGTTTTTAGATGCTCAGCACTCAGTAACTGCGCCGTTATCGCGTCGGTAACCGTAGGACACAGCACATCGGCCCAAGCGAGGGCTTCGCCGAGTTCGCTTTCTGTCATCCCCCGGTTTGACTGGTTGATTCGCAGGTCGAAGGATTCGCTCATCACGCGTTCCACGGATTCAGGCCATCGTCGCGTCAGAAACACTCGAAGTTTCGCTTTACTCACAGACTCTCCCCTAGCAGTTTTTCGGCAGTTAAGATTCTTTTGCCTGCCAATTCAGCATAAACTGTTTTCGGCTAGGTTTTGAAATAGCGGGCATACGGAGGGGGCTATGAGCAAATCTTATCAACACTTCATAAATGGACAGGTTGTCCAAGGCACATCTGGACGCAGTAGCGAAATCTTCAACCCGAGCACTGGCGAGGTATCAGGATCGGTCACTCTTGCGACGACTGCAGAGCTTAACGATGCGGTAGCTGCCGCCAAAGCAATTCTGCCCGAATGGTCGGCGATGAATCCTCAGCGGCGAGCCAGAGTACTATTCAACTTTAAAGACCTTGTGGAAGCGAACGCCAATCAACTGGCACAGATCCTCTCTGAAGAGCACGGCAAAGTGCTGGCGGATTCTTTGGGCGACATTCAGCGAGGCTTGGATGTCATCGAGTTCGCCTGCGGCGTGCCCCACCTGCTGAAAGGAGAATATACTCAAGGAGCCGGGCCCGGCATTGATGTTTACAGCATGCGCCAGCCCGTTGGCGTGGCCGCTGGTATCACACCATTTAACTTTCCCGCCATGATTCCTATGTGGATGTTCGGTGTGGCGCTCGCCACCGGTTGCACCTTCATTTTAAAACCGTCGGAAAAGGATCCCGGCGTGCCCATGCGCTTAGCCGAACTGATGATGGAAGCCGGCGCTCCGGCCGGCGTTCTAAACGTTATTAATGGCGATAAAGAAGCTGTAGACGGCATCATCAATCACCCGGATATCCGCGCCGTGAGCTTTGTTGGCTCCTCGGATATTGCCCATTACGTCTACCAAGGCTGTGCAGCTCAGGGCAAGCGAGTCCAAGCAATGGGTGGCGCTAAAAATCACGGCATCATCCTGCCCGATGCGGACATGCCGCAGGCGGTGCAAGACATCACCGGTGCAGCCTACGGTTCTGCTGGCGAGCGCTGCATGGCGCTTTCAACCGTTGTTGCCGTTGGTGAGGAAACCGGTGACCGCTTCGTGGAAGCAATGACTGGCGAGCTGGGTAAGCTCAATGTGGGAATTTCTACGGATCCCGCAGCGGACTACGGCCCCGTGGTAACGGCTGCCCATAAACAGCGCGTGGAAGACTACATTCAAATGGGTGTGGACGAAGGGGCAGAATTAGTGGTCGATGGTCGTAACTTTTCGCTCCAAGGCTACGAAAAAGGTTTCTACGTGGGACCAACCTTATTTGATCGGGTTAAACCCAGCATGCAAAGCTACCGAGAAGAAATTTTCGGCCCTGTGCTGCAAGTGCTTCGAGAGGACTCCTTTGAAAGCGCGCTGGAGTTGCCCTCCAAACATCAATACGGTAACGGAGTCGCCATTTTTACCCGCAGCGGCGGTGCAGCCCGAGAATTTGCCCAGCGGGTGAATGTGGGCATGGTGGGCATCAATGTGCCCATTCCAGTACCCGTTGCCTATCACAGCTTTGGCGGCTGGAAGCGCTCGGCGTTCGGCGATGCCAATCAGCATGGAATGGAGGGCGTGCGCTTTTACACCCAAACCAAAACGGTCACTCAGCGGTGGCCGGACGGTGAAACTCAAGGCGCGGCGTTCAACATCCCTGTGATGGAGTAACCCTGACTTCTTGCTAAAACAGGCCATTCACCGGCACAAGTGCTCCGTGAATGGCCCGAGCAC
>JAYNPH010000172.1:0-3605 GCA_038113685.1 Gammaproteobacteria bacterium | reverse complement strand
TCTTGTGCGCTAACCTCGTCAGACGCAAGCAGGTCCCCGAGCATGACGGAGCTGCGTACCTGCGCATCGATGCATGGAGGGAACTGGTAAATGGCCGGATCACGCTCCACCAGCTGCGTGTAGACCGCCTGCAGCCGTTGTTGTTGACGTGCAAGCTGGGCTTGGAGGCTGTCCGCATCCTCGGCCTCAGATCGGCGAGCCAGCTCCGAAAACAAGGTATCGGACCGATACCAATACACTCGAAAGACGCCATCGTCCTGCTTGAGCACCATGCCTTCTTTGATCTCGGTACCTTGGGCGTTTTTGCTTCGAAACCAAATTTCGGCAAACTCACCGCACACTTCCTTGGCTCCCTGACCAAAGCATTCCAACAGATCGATGCTGTCGACTTCTCGGGTCTCCGGGATCAGCTTCGCTGCATGTTCGGTCATGTCCTCACAGCTTGCGTCTGGAAATTTGATTAGCCCGAAGGCATGGCATGCTGGAGCTTGGTTACCGGAGCTTTGGCTGGCGGTTGCCTGATCAAACCAATGCGCGGCTGCCTGTAAGGCCTGATTTTGGACGTCTTGGGGACTAGGCCCGCAGCCGCTCAAAAGCCAGACTGCGAACAGGATGCACAGTCGGGTCAGCAAAGCTGACCCGATGTGTGGACGACAGGTGAGCTGACGAGCGGTTATCAAACCCGCTCAATGATGATCGCCGGCGCCATGCCGCCGCCGGTGCACATGGTGATTAAACCCGTGTTCAAGTCCCGGCGTTCCAGTTCGTCGAGCATGGTACCGATGAGGATGGAACCGGTAGCTGCAATGGGGTGGCCCAGGGCCATGGCGCCACCGTTGACGTTGACCTTTGCAGGATCCAACTCGAGGTCACGTATGAACTTGGCAGCCACCACAGCAAAGGCTTCATTGATCTCAAACAGATCAATGTCATCGGTGGTCATGCCAACGCGAGCGAGCGCTTTCTTTGCGGCAGGCACGGGCTCGTTCAGCATCAGCGTTGGATCTCCGCCAACGGTGGCCATGGAGATGATGCGCGCTCGTGGCTTCCAGCCCACTTTGTCCGCATAGTCCTTGCTGCTCAAGATCAGGGCCGCTGCGCCATCCACAACGCCGGAGCTGTTGCCAGCATGGTGGACATGGTTGATGTCCAAGTCCGGGTACTTACGAGCGACCAACTGCTGAAAAGTTTCGCCGGTGTCATCGATGGGAGCCGCCATAAATTGAGAGAAAACCGTAGGTAAGTCCGCAAGGCTCTCAAGGGTAGTGCCCGGGCGAGGGAATTCTTCCCGGTCCAAGGCTACCGTGCCGTCATCGTTGTAGACGGGCATTACGCTGCGGTCAAAGTAGCCGTTGGCGATGGCGTGTTGGGCCCGGTTCTGGGATTCGACAGCCAAAGCATCCAGCTCTTCTCGGCTGAAATTTTCCAGCGTGGCAATCATGTCAGCGCACACGCCTTGGTGCGGCTGTGGGTGAATGTCGCGCAGGTGCAGATTGCCGCCGTCTACGGTCCGGTTGTTATTTTCAGGAATTCGCGTCGCGGTGTAAGACATCATTTCAACCCCGCCGGCGACGCAAAGGTCGTCCATGCCGCTCATGATGTTCGCCGCAGCAAGGTTTACCGAGGTGATCCCCGATCCGCAAAAGCGGTCTAGGGTGACAGCAGAAGCCGAGGTGTCCCAACCTGCGTCTAGGGTTGCCATACGGCCCACACAGGAGCCTTGCTTGCCGACTTGGGAACTGCAGCCTACGACGACATCGTCGATTTCGGTGGTGTTTAAGTCGTTGCGTTCGCCAATACCTTCAAACACTTTCGCCAGCAACCGGCTGGGATGAAACTCTGAGAGGGCGCCCTTGCCCGCTTTGCCAATTCCTCTTGGCGTTCGTGCTGCGTCAATAATGTATGCGTCGGTCATTGTCGTCTCCGTTTTATGCGCCAGATAAGCGCGGTTTAGCATGCGTGTTTCAGTTAGCGACCTTTGAATTGGGCTTCGCGTTTTTCCATAAAGGAAGCCATGCCTTCCTTGAAGTCTTCTGATTGGAATAGCGGTAGCAACTGCAGGAATACATGGTGCACATGATCGTCAAAATTCTCGGCCATGCCCATGCGCATCATGCGTTTTGAGGCTTGAACCGCCATAGGGGCCTGTGCGGCTACTCGCTTTGCCAGTGCCCGAGCTTCGCTGCCGACTTCGTTGTTGTTGACCACGTGGGAAACCAAACCCATTTCCAGACTCTCGGCAGCGCTGAGGGTTTTACCGGTGAAGATGATTTCGCTGGCTTTGGCCCAGCCGATAAGTCGCGGCAGAATCCAAGTGCCGCCAGACTCCGGCACAATGCCTCGGGCGGTGAAGGCTGCTGCAAGTTTAGCGTTGTCGGCCATGATGCGCATGTCGCAGCCCAAGGCCATGTCCATACCGTAGCCTGCGGCGGAACCATTCAGGGCGGCAATGGTCGGTGTGTCGATGTTGTGCAATACCGTCGGAGGCGTATTACGCAAATCGATGGTGGGCGAGAGGCGCTTAGTGCCGTCTGACAAGCCGTCGGTGATATCGCTGCCGCGCAAATCAAGACCAGCGCAAAAGAACTTGCCTGTGCCGGTTATGACGATGGCGCGGACGTCTCTGTCAGCATCGGCTTCCAGCAACAGATTGCTGAATCGGGCGAGCATCTCTCTGGAGATAGTGTTTTGCTGATCCGGCCGGTTAAATGTGATGGTGCCAACGTGATCTTTCACGTCATAAAGCATGTCGCTGTTTGTGCTTGTCATGGTTCCCCCAATGAAATGTAGGCGTCGTGTTACTTGGCCCGTTCGGGCATCTTCTCTTCGCTGATGGCATAGCCGGCTTCCACAGGAATGCACAGATACTGGCCGTCTTCGCGTTTCTCGGTCCAGGGCAGAACGGGTATGGGCTTGGTTTGCTCGGCCGCGGCAATCGCTTCCTCAGGAGTGGACCATGTGGCCAGCTTTTCGATGTTGCGCAGCGTTGGAAAGATAATGGTATAGGTCCCGTCTTCAGCCCCTTTTACCGCGTCACTTGGATCTATCCAAACCGAGTCCACCGATTCATAGCCGTCGTGGACGGCAATGTGATCGGCTGGCGGAATCGCCAGATAAAAGTGGGTATCAAAGCGTTTTGGCATCATGGGCGGCGTGATCCAGTGCGCGAAGTGCGTCAACGTGTCACAGGCCAGCTCAAGATTTTCCTGCTTGAGAAAATCCAGCAGCGCTATCTCGCCCTTGTTCATTGGTTCCCGGGCGTCTTGGAGCTGGGCCAGACGCTCACCGCTGATTAAGTTGTCGCTGCCAGATTCTCTGGCCAGTAAAATACCGCATTCCTCAAAGGCCTCGCGGATAGCGCTCACCTGAGCCGCGCGCATATCGGTGTCTTGTTCGGCGCCCCGTAAGTAAGGAATGAGGGCATCATCGAAATCTTGGGGATCAGCCTTACCGCCGGGAAAGACTAGGGCGCCTGAGGCAAAGTCAATCTGGTGGTGACGTACCACCATAAATACCTCGAGATTCGATGCTCCCGGGCGCAGGAGCAAAATGGTCGCAGCCGGTTTTGGCGTTGCAGGGCCTTCAGACATGGGTGTCTCCTCACT
>JAYNPH010000171.1:0-3620 GCA_038113685.1 Gammaproteobacteria bacterium | reverse complement strand
CAGCTGTTCTTCGCCCTGCTTGCGCAAATTAATCTGCTGCTGATGATTTTTAATCTGCTGCCCATCGGTCCGCTGGACGGACACTACATCGCACCATACTTGATGCCTGATAAACTGGGGCGTTTGTACAGCCACTACAATGAGCGTTACGGTGCCATGGCGCTGCTGGCCATCGTGATTGCGAGCTTGATTGGTTTGCCGATCTTGAATTTTATCGCCGAATTGTCCAACACGATGCTGAACCTGATTACCCTAGTGTAGGCAATCCAAGAAGCTCCGGCGGCACCCGAGCCGCCGATGCTTTGATCTCGCGCTTGGACTAAGCCAGCGCTTGCTGCAGATCTGCGATGATGTCGTCAATATGCTCAATGCCCACCGACAGACGTATCGCTTCCGGCGACACACCCACTGATGCCGGCTCTTCTACGCTTAACTGACGGTGTGTTGTGGATGCCGGATGACAGGCTAGCGATTTCGCGTCACCAATATTTACCAAGCGCTTGAACAACTGCAGCGCGTCGTAAAACTTCACGCCGGCATCAAAGCCGCCTTTGACACCAAAGGTCATGATCCCGGAAGCGGATCCGTTCATGTACTTCTGTGCCAAAGCATGATGAGGATGATCTGCAAGCCCTGCGTAGCTGACCCACTCCACCTTGTCATGGCTTTGCAGATACTTGGCCACGGCCATGGCGTTGGCGCAATGACGCTCCATGCGCAGAGGCAGGGTTTCGATACCCTGTAACAACTGAAAAGCACTTTGGGCAGAAAGTGCCGCGCCAGTATTTCGCAGCGGCACCGTACGTGCCCGGCCAATGTAGGCGGCTGGCCCGAAGGCCTCGGTGTACACGACTCCGTGATAGCTGGCTTCCGGCAAATTTAGACCCGGATACCGCTCAGCATTTTCAGTCCAAGGAAAGTTACCGGAGTCTACGATGACACCACCTAACGTGGTGCCATGACCGCCCATGTACTTGGTTACCGAGTGAACGACAATATCCACGCCGTGTTCAATGGGTTTCAACAGTGACGGCGACGCTACGGTGTTGTCAGCAATGGTGCAAACGCCATGCCGGTGCGCCATTTCAGCCACAGCGGCGATATCCACAATATTGCCAGCGGGATTGCCGATGGTTTCCATAAATACGGCCTTGGTGTTGTCGTCGATCAGCGCTTCGAGGGCGGCAACCGAGTCATCTGCCGCGAAACGCACTTCGATACCTACGGCCGGGAACATGTGGGCGAACAGTGTGTAAGTGCCGCCGTACAGTTGGGGGACCGTGACAATGTTGTCACCGGCTTGGGCAATGTTGATGATGGCGTAGTGAATCGCCGCGCTACCGGCAGAGACGGCCAAGGCGCCCACGCCGCCTTCCAGTGCCGCAATACGCTGCTCTAGAACATCGCAGGTGGGATTCATAATACGGCTGTAGATATTACCGGGTACCGCCAAATCAAAGAGGTCCGCACCGTGCTGCGCATTATCGAATTCATAAGCCACAGTTTGATAAATCGGGGCCGTTACCGAATGTGATGTTGGGTCAGTGGTGTAGCCCGCGTGAATCGCCAGAGTTTCGTCTTTCATGGCCTTCTTTGCTCTCCTTAGTTGGTCGCTATAACCGCGACATTTAAATTCCGGGCGTATGCTTCAAGGCCCAGCATAGCCGGGACCGCACCCCACGGGATGTTTTACGATGGCTATTGTGCCCTCGACGAAACTGGAAGCCCAGAGATCGCTAAAGCTGCACCTTGGAGTAAAATGCGCGACCGATCAAACCATGCGGCGAGGTCTTTGCTCGCAACACAGATGCGTGCACACTAAAGTCCAACGCAATGATGCCGCCAGGGCCATAGATATCTGATGCACCAAACCCCCACCTACGTCCGCTTTCCGATCGGCGCTTGGTACATCAACCGACAGGTGCTAGGTATTTTTCTCGCGGCACTGGCCGTGCTGATGTCTGTCGCTCTTGGTGATCGGCTTATTCGTTTTCTTGAGCAAGCGGCCAGCGGCGGTATTCCCGGCAACCAAGTACTTTATTTGCTGCTGCTGCGCGTACCGGAGATGATTCAACTGGTGCTGCCCTTCGCCCTGTACATTGCTCTGCTCATGGGGCTGGGCCGCCTATATTCCAGTCAAGAAATGGCCGTCCTGCGCAGCGGCGGCATGAACACTCGGACGCTACTTGTCTGGCTAACCCCAATGATCGCCCTCGTCACGATTTTGGTCGGGCTTACCTCGCTCTACATCACCCCAAACGCAAAACACACCCTGGAGCAAGAGCTGGACGCACTGCAGCAAGACCTCGGATTGGCTGCTTTACAGCCCGGTGTCTTTCGCATCGAAGACGACGGCGAACAAGTCACCTACAGCGATTCCTTGGCAGCTGACGATCAGACCATCCTGGACGTATTTATCCAGCGCCGTCTGGAAAACGGCGAGCAGATGACGGTTTGGGCAAAGCGCGGCAGACGCAGCGAACCCGATGACACTGGAAGACAAACGCTGATTCTTGAGCGCGGCAGACGCTACCAAGGCGCGCCGGGCAGCTCCGCGTTTGAAGTCATGTCTTTTGACCGTTTAAGTATCAACATCGAAACACAACCGGTGCTGGAACGCGTCAGAGACATAGACTCGTTAATCACCGCCGACCTCGATGCTACGCCAGAGCAAAGCGCCGAACGGCACTGGCGGATTGGGCTGCCGATCTTCTGTCTCATTCTTAGCCTGATAGCGGTCGCCAAGTCTTACGTGCGCCCGCGAACCGGTCAATTTGCAGGCTTGGGCCCGGGTTTGGCCTGGATGCTGGGTTACTATTTGGCCTTGGTATTCAACCGATGGCTACTTGACGAGGGTTTGATTGGCGACCCAGTGGGCATTTGGCCTACCCATTTGCTCTTTGGCGTTTATGCCGTTGCCACCTTGCGGCACCTCGGTATGCCCGCCAAAGATTAGTAAATCTCACGAAGACGACGCATCAACACGGAAGCCGAGCACCCATCCATGTCCGACCCAAATCAATCTAGCAGCCCGTCAACTCACGCCCTGTCAGAACCGGGTCAGGACAATCCAGAAGGCGACGTCGGGCGCACGAGCAGCCTGCCCCTGTTGCTGGGCTACAGCGGCTTGCTGCCGATGGCAGCCATACTCTTAGGCCAGTGGTTATGGCCGCTTTACAGTGACCAACTTTTGTATTTGGCCACGCTTTATGTGGGTGCGATTTTCGCGTTTCTTGGAGGCATTCAGTGGGGTTTGACTCTTCAGTTGACCGCCGCAAGTGGCGGCAGAGAAGCACAACGGCTGCTGGTCAGCGTGCTGCCGGCGCTAGTGACGGTGATCGCCTTAGTGATCCCGCAGGCCTTTGGATGCCTTCTATTGGGTCTGGGTCTTTGGGCGCTACTGGCCTTTGAATGGCTAAATCGCGGCAGCCTGCGTCACCCGACGTGGTATCTGCCACTGCGCATCAATTTAACCGTACTGCTCAGCGGCTCTCTGGCAGCTGCTCTATCGCTTGCTTAGCCAGCGTTCAAAGTTGACTGAACTTTGACGCTTTCTATACGAGGCAGCCGGTTATGCTGGCCCAATCAGTCATTCCTGTGAAAACCAAGGCTTGCTATGC
>JAYNPH010000170.1:1348-3631 GCA_038113685.1 Gammaproteobacteria bacterium | reverse complement strand
GGACTGGGTACGCGTATGCTGCCGGCAACCAAGGCCATCCCGAAGGAATTGTTGCCGGTTTATGACCGACCGATCATAGAGCATGTTGTGCGTGAGGCAATTGCCGCAGGCATGACTGAAATCATCTTGGTTACGCGTAGTGGGAAAGAGGCCATCGAAAATCACTTCGATGCGCATTTTGAGTTGGAGCATCGGTTGGATCAAAAAGGCAAAGAGTCGGTGCTCAGCAGTATCAAAGACATTCTGCCGAGGTCGATCAAGGTGTCGTCCATTCGTCAGCACGATGCGCTCGGTCTGGGGCATGCCGTGCTCTGTGCCTCGCACTTAGTGGGAAGTGAACCCTTCGCCGTTCTGCTGCCTGATGTGCTGGTTTTAGATAAAACCGCGCGTTCCAATGGCTACTCTTTTAAATGTCTGGCTGACGCTTGGAATCGTACTGGCGTCGCTCAGATCATGGTGGAACCGGTAGCGGAAGAGGACGTAGAAAAGTACGGTATTATCGATACTGCAAATCAAGATCACGAATTCTTTACCCCGTTCATGTCTCAAGGTGTTGTTGAGAAACCTAGCCGGGAAACCGCGCCGTCTAATCTGGCAGTGTTAGGGCGCTATGTATTACCCAATCAAGTTATGGAGCTATTAGAGAACACGCCTGCTGGTGCAGGCGGCGAAATTCAGCTAACGGATGCGTTGAACGTGCTTGCGAAAAAAGGCGATTTGGGTGCATTTAAGACTGATGCGGCAACCTACGATTGCGGCAATAAAGGCGGTTTTTTGGCCGCGAACATTGCTGTAGGTATGCGCGATGAAGCTACCCGTGCCTATGTTCAGGACCGTTTCAATGGTTTGGATCGATTTTCGGAAAAGTGATTTTCGTCGCTCCGCTACTGAATTCGGGGCTATGTGGACATATCCCTATCGGTGCGTTTGGCTTCGCCGTCGTTAATCAGGATCACTGAGGAAGGCGATTTGCGGAGTTAAAGACGCAGGTTGATCGTGCTTTTCAATGTCCTCTTTTAACCATACTTTAATTTTTAAAGCTGATACGCTGTACGCGGTGTGATTGCACCGTAAAAATAAAAAATAAAGAGGTTCTTATGAAACAGTTGTTAGTGGCGGTTTTAGCTCTTGCGGGGTTATCTGCAGGGAGCGTGCACGCACAGGAAACCAACATCCCAGAATTTGCTGCAGTATTCCAAGTGTCTACAGCAGATGAACCGGCTGTTGCGGCGGCTTTTGCCTCCTTCGCAAAGTCAGAATGCAGACAAAAAGTACCGACAGCAATGCGGATTATGCGAGAAACGTGGAATGGCAATGAGGATGTCACCCACTCGGTGATCTGGAACTTTGCCGATGCAAAAGCAATGACGGCCTCTTTCATGGCGATCAGCCAATGCAGGGCGTGGGCTAATACATCCGCGGCTCTTGCTCAAAGGGGTGAGGTGAAAAGCCAACAGCTAATGAGAACGTTAGCTGCAGGAGGCGACTACACAAAGGACGGAGCATATATCGTCTGGCAGATGGCAATTTCCGATGAAGCCGCATACCTCGCCGCCTACAAGAAACTAATGGCCGCACAAACGGAAAATGGTCAGGTGAGTGGCGCATGGGGACTATGGAGGGTTCAAGGTGGCGCGAGTCAGGAGATAACGCACCTCGCTTTTGCCGGTGCCGCCAATATGGAGACGTTGTTAGGCAACGGCAATCCAAGCAAGGAATATATCGCCTTTCAGAAGAAAGTGGCTGGGATCAGAACAGTACACCGTACCAACATTAACTCAGTTTTAGCTGATTTATAGGGCATTGAGCCGAGTAGGGAGGCCCTTTATCGGGCCGCTCTACAGCGGCTCTCTTCTCCGTATAGGTGAGGTGAGGACGCGACGACCCTTGTCCTTGCCCCACCTGACATTGATTCGTCGATCCGGCGCAGGAGAATGCCTATTTGTTAAAGTCCATCAGCATGGGCATATATTTCCACTGTGGATCGGCCGTATAGTATTTCTCCTCAAACTCGCCCAGTTCACCGCTCTCTTCACGAAAGGTCAGATAAGCGTCGTACTTTTCACGGCTTTCCCACATTGAAATCGCCTCAACCCGGTCTTCTCTAGAGTCTGCATTGTCTGCTAAATACAGCCAATGGCAGCCGTCGTATGCCTTAGTCACCGGTAATTTACTGCTTAACTCTGCGATGAATTGAGTCCGTTTTTCCGCTTTTACAAACCAAGTTATGTTTACTATCAAGGCCAAGTTTTTCTCCTTAAATGATTGGATATAACGTAAAAC
>JAYNPH010000170.1:551-1338 GCA_038113685.1 Gammaproteobacteria bacterium | reverse complement strand
CGTAAAACAATCTCCGCTAGCAGAGATTTTTATGCACAGGCCGATTCCGGGGCGCGTTAGCTCGCGTGTCGGCGCAAAATAGGATCCATGGTCGAGGTGCTTAGAACGCGACCGTCGCTGGCTAAGGTTTCCGCCAGAGAACCGTCCTCGCTGTACAAACTAAAGAACACGAGAGCACCCTGCGGACCGCCTCTTTCCATGTGCACATCGCCCGGTCCTTTGCTTGCAAAATCTCCAACCGGCCTTACTTTGATGCCGAGTTCTGCCCCGGTACTCGGATCAACATCAATCACATGCAGTTCGCCCTTTAGCACCAGCGAAGTGGTATTGGCGGTACGGCGGTGGAAGTGGCAGTAGCTGTTAGGTTCCCACCAGTACAGCAGTTCAACATGGCCATCTGACCGTACAGATAGCAGGCTCGAATAAAAATCGATGGGATAATTAAAATTATCGCTGCCAGTGAAGTGCTTCCATTTAAGGTTGTCGGTCTGCAAAAGATTCATATCGAGCCTCCACACTATTTCGATTTAGAATTTTCTTTTAGAACTGGTTGTTTGGGCGTGATCCTGCTTCAGCGAATATGGCTCTGCAAGGTCTATCGTTAGCGAAACCTCGCATCTAACTCCGCGAGATAACGAGGCCAAGTCCATCACCAAGGTTTCAAGTCTCCTCTTCGATTCTGCTGCCTTGCTTCTTCCTTTCCTTCAAGTGCCCTCGAGCATCCTAGACAGCATTCAGGAGCTGCAGCGTTTACCTCATCACTCAAGCACAAGGCTGGCTATAGTTC
>JAYNPH010000170.1:0-541 GCA_038113685.1 Gammaproteobacteria bacterium | reverse complement strand
AAGCTTTCAAAAACTGCCCTCGATCTGTTTTTCCCACTCAAGCACCTAACGCGCCAAGCATGTGGCAGTCCTACAAGCGCCAAATCACGCCTCACAAGAAAAAATAATGTCCGTTGCGGGGAAATTGCCAATGAAAAATGGACCTTGAGCGTCTTCAAACGCAATCACGTGGACATTTTTACTCTGCTTTTGACAGTAGAGAAACGCATACCATCGCGCCTCAGATCGAAGCACGCTCAGCCGACTGTTGGGCGCTCCACCTTTATGGGTTAGCCGCAGGTTCTCTCCAGATTGTGCTTTTGGATTGGAGGAACTAGCGCAACCCGTCACGGTTGCTATCAGCGACAACGCAAGGGCAATCGCCAAGGGTCTAAAGCTTTTCATTTATCTTTTGCCCCATCACAGGCTGCCATGTTTGGTTTGAGTTTACGCTGTTAGTCATGCAGCAGGCATTGCCCAGTGTGCATCTTAGCGCTGATGACGATCAGATATTGTCTTTACCGATGAAGAAATGAAACTCTTTTAGTTCCAAGAGCTGGAT
>JAYNPH010000169.1:0-3741 GCA_038113685.1 Gammaproteobacteria bacterium | reverse complement strand
GCCTTGCCCGGGCCTGTAGCGCCTGTTGAGAGAGGGTTAGCGTTTTCAGCAGCGGTAAGTGTTCGGGTAGCTGCTGAGGATCCTTGTACAGTTTGAGGGTGGCATTGAGAATTGCCATGGTGACTTTGTCCGCCCGTAAAGCCCGCTTCATGGGGTTGCTGCGAATCAGCTCGATGAGTTCTTTGCGGCCGGCAATAATCCCGCACTGCGCCGAGCCCAGTAATTTGTCGCCGCTGAAGGTGACGAGATCAACGCCCTGTTCCAGCACGCTTTGGGGCGTTGGTTCCTTTGGCAGTCCCCATTGGCTGAGATCCACAAGGCTGCCGCTACCCAAATCCACGCAGCTGGGGATACCGTGTTCCTTGGCTAATGCGGCCAGCTCCGGTGCATCCACAGATTCGGTAAAGCCTTCGATGTAATAATTGCTGGGATGGACCTTCAACAGCATCGAGGCTCTTGCCGCCACGGCTGCATAATCCTTTAGACGAGTTCGGTTTGTGGTGCCTACTTCCACCAACTCACACCCAGCCCGGCTCATCAGTTCCGGTAGCCGGAAGCTGCCGCCAATTTCAACCAGTTCCCCTCGAGATACCGGTACGGGTGCGCCAAGGCCAAACGTATTGAGCACCAGCATGAGCGCGGCCGCGCAGTTGTTGACGATGGTCGCTGCTTCGCAATCCATCAGCTCGCTTAGTCGTTCTTCGACCACGGTTTCGCGCTGACCGCGTACGCCTTTGGCGAGGTCATACTCGAGGTTCATGGGGCGGGTAACCAAGGGCTCTATGTCTCGCCAGAGGTTTTGGCTGAGCAGGGCACGCCCCAAATTGGTGTGAATGACTGTGCCGGTTAAATTGAAAACGGGAGTGTAGTCGACCGTGGACAGGCGTTGCTTCAGCACGCGAGCGTAACCCGCAGCGTCGTTCCCCCAGTCTGGTACCAGCCGGTCCGCTCGCATGGTTTGCTGGAGTTCTCGCAGTCGCGTCTTAACCACTTGAGCACCATGGCGTTCAATCAGATCAGCCATCGGCTGAGACTGTAGCAACGATTCAATGGCGGGTAAGTCGCGAAGTTCTGGCATGGGGTTCCCTAGCAAATTCTCAGCCAGACCCGAGCTGGCGGGCTGACGGTAAACGAGGCCATTTATAGCCAAGGCATGACCATGATGCGAGAGAAATGTGGTCTTTTAAACTCGCTTTTCCTAGTGCGTGGGCGACGTGTAGCACCTAAGTGACCCTTCGCCTGAGTTTTCAGTATAGTTTGCGAACCTTGGCTGGTCCCAACAGGATTCGTTGACGATGTGTGGTTGGGTCCAGCGAAATCACTTTATTCACGGTTTAAGAGATCAACACATATGGCTAATTCTTTAGGTTCGGTTGCGTTTATCGGGTTGGGCGTTATGGGCTTTCCTATGGCAGGGCACTTAGCAAAGAGCGCTAGCGCGGTTACTGTGTATAACCGCAATACGAGCCGAGCCACCCAGTGGCTTGAAGCCTACGGTGAAAGTCCAGCCCAGTGCGACATGGCCGCAACTCCCAAGGATGCCGCTGCCGAAGCAGACGTCGTGTTTGTTTGCGTGGGCAACGATCACGACGTGACCAGCGTGGTGTTGGGCGAGAATGGCGCCTTGGCCGGCATGAGTGGCGGATCGATGTTGGTCGATCATACGACCGCGTCCAAGCAATTGGCCCAAACGTTGGCCGATGCTTGTGGAGATCGACAAGTGGGGTTTTTGGACGCTCCGGTGTCCGGAGGACAAGCCGGTGCCGAGAATGGCGCGTTGACGGTAATGGTTGGCGGCAGCGATGCCGACTATGCCCGTGCTCAACCTTATTTCGAGTGCTATGCGAAGAAGCACGCCCTCTTGGGCGATGTGGGGGCGGGTCAACTCACCAAGATGGTCAACCAGATTTGTATTGCCGGTGTGCTACAGGGCCTCAGTGAGGGCGTTCATTTTGCCCAACAAGCCGGCCTTGACGTCGATGCCGTCATCGAAGTGATATCTCAAGGGGCGGCCCAGAGCTGGCAAATGAACAACCGGGCAGAAACCATGGCCCGGGATGAGTACGAATTCGGTTTTGCGGTGGATTGGATGCGAAAGGATCTGAATATCGCGCTGCAGGCGGCCCGGGAACTGGACGCTCGTCTTCCTCTGACAGCCTTGGTGGATCAATTCTACGCCGACGTGCAAAGCCAAGGCGGCGGCAGATGGGATACCTCGAGTCTACTCAGACGGTTGAAGTAGCCCGGCTATTACACACTTGCCTCGTTGGCTGAAACTAGGCACCGGATGGCAGCGCATGGCCGTAAATCAGCGCGCTGCTGTGAGTAGGCGCGCCGCTGTTCGTAAAGGGTGTGACAGCCCTGACGACGCCAGGGCTGTGCTGCCGGGACTAGCGATTCTCGACGCTGACGAAGTCCCGCTTCGGGCTTCCGGTATACAGCTGCCGAGGCCGGCCGATCTTATAGCTGCCGCCGATCATTTCGCACCAGTGAGCAATCCAGCCCGGCGTGCGTCCCGTGGCGAAGATCACGGTGAACATTTCAACGGGAATACCGATGGCTTTCAGGATAATACCTGAGTAGAAGTCGACGTTTGGATACAAACGTTTTTCGACGAAGTACTCGTCCTCCAGGGCAATACGCTCCAGTTCTCTGGCCATGGCCAGCACAGGGTCATTTTCTACACCGAGTTCTTCCAGTACTTCGTGGCACGTTTGCTGCATCACTGTGGCTCGGGGGTCGTAATTTTTGTAAACCCGATGACCGAATCCCATGATGCGGAAGGGGTCGTCCTTGTCTTTCGCTCGCTTCACATATTCCGGAATGTTGTCGACGCTACCGATCTCATCCAGCATGTTCAACACCGCCTCGTTAGCGCCGCCGTGAGAGGGGCCCCAGAGCGCGGCAATACCAGCCGCCACGCTGGCGAAGGGGTTAGCGCCTGTGGAACCAGCAAGTCGCACGGTAGATGTTGAAGCATTCTGCTCATGATCGGCGTGCAGTAAGAAAATGCGGTCCATGGCTTTTGCCAGCGTCGGGCTGACTTTGTAGTCCTCGCAGGGGGTGGCAAACATCATATGCAGGAAGTTTTCGGCATAGCCCAAATCATTCCTAGGGTAGATGAAGGGCTGTCCTTGCGCGTGTTTGTAGCTCATGGCGGCCAAGGTTGGCATCTTCGCGATTAAACGATGCGCGGTAATCATGCGGTGCTGCGCGTTATCGATGTCCAGAGAGTCATGATAGAAAGATGACAGGGCGCCAACGACGCCGCACATGATGGCCATGGGGTGGGCATCAGGCCGAAAGCCCTTGAAGAAACTGCGAAGCTGCTCGTTAACCATCGTATGGTTTTTGATGGTGTCCACGAAGTCGGTTTTCGTGGCGGCATCTGGAAGCTCACCGTTGAGCAGCAGATAGCACAATTCAAGGTAATCGGATTTCTCTGCCAGCTGTTCTATGGGGTAGCCACGGTGCAGCAGAACGCCCTCGTCGCCCTGATTGCCCACGACGCAAGCATGACGACCGAAGAGGCATAACTTCGACAAGCACAAAATAGCCGGCTTATGCCGGCTTTTTTGTGCTTGTCGATCAGAGCAGGAACAGTGTGGCCAACCCAAGGAAGATAAAGAACCCGCCACTGTCCGTCATGGCCGTAATCATCACACTGGCCCCCATCGCCGGGTCACGCCCCTTCCTGATCAAGGTCATGGGAATCAAAACCCCCATGAGCGCCGCCAGTAA
>JAYNPH010000168.1:3441-3752 GCA_038113685.1 Gammaproteobacteria bacterium | reverse complement strand
GACGTTTGGCATGGCTAAGCCGGCTTCGTGTCTCATAACATCTGCCAGCGTAAGCGCGCCCTTGCCTTGGCCTTGAAAGGCCGGCCAAACGGCCTGCACTCGAGTGTCGAAGGCCTGACCGTCTCGATCCACCAGCATCCCCAGCAAAATGGATTCCAAACTCTTGCCGCTGCTAAAGATGTTGACCAGTGAATCACCGGAAAAGGACTTGTCGCCAATGGCGCTGGCCCAAAGGTCCACAACGCATTTATCGCCCACATAGACACACAGTTGGGCGTTCCTGTCTCGGGAGGCAGACAGGTTTCGGGTGA
>JAYNPH010000168.1:0-3431 GCA_038113685.1 Gammaproteobacteria bacterium | reverse complement strand
GGGCTCCACTGACCCGCTGACTTCAATCTGCATGATCCGATACTCGCTATATGAAGACCTTGGGCGCCCGCAAAAACCACGCACGCCGGTCGATAAAAAAGATCGGATACTATCGGAAATCGATCAACAAAAAAGCCGAATTGCCGGTCTATCATTTGATCCGAAGTGCAGCGTCAAATTTCAGGCGGCGAATCTCTGCCGGTTTAGCAGACTTTCGGTTGACTTAGATCTATCAAAGGTAGATTTTGACGCCAGCGCTACAGCGGCTTGAGTTACTAAGTTCAGCAAGGGAGCAATCGGTTGCAAGAAACATTGGGCAACGCGCAGCGGGCGCAGGGCAAGACAATCTGGGTCTATTCCTTTGGGGCCATAGGCGTGGGCATTAAAAACAATCTGCTGGGAACCTGGTTGCTGATTTACTACAACCAAGTGCTCGGGTTGGATGCACTTTTGGTGTCCTCGGCCATTGCTATCGCGCTAGTGGTGGATGCCGTTTCAGACCCTTTGATTGGCGTGTTGTCTGATCGCGTCCGCAGCCGCTGGGGACGGCGTCATCCCTTTATGTATCTTGCGGTGATCCCGTTCGCCCTGTGTTACTACCTGATCCTGCAGGATCCCGGTGAGGTCTCGGACACTGCGTTGTTTTTCCGGCTGCTGATCCTGATGATCTGCATGCGGATAGCTATGACCTTTTATGAGGTGCCCCGTGGTGCGCTGGCCCCAGAGCTCACGAAAGACTACGACCAGCGTAATCAAATTTCCGGTATGGGTATGGCTTTTGCGTGGATCGGCGGTGCGGGTATGTCAGCCATTCATATGGCCTTTTTTCTTGATGACAGTTTTTTCAGCGCCTCGGGCTACCAGCTCTTAGCGTTTTGGGGTGGCCTCGGTATTTTTGTCAGTACACTGGTCGCAACCGCAGGCACTCACCACCTGATACCAGATCTTTACGTACCGCCTGCCCGTTCTTTTGATCTGAAAGAATTTCTGTCCGAAGCCAAGCAAACCCTGTCGAATAAATCTTGGATTGTGCTTTTTCTGGCGGGATGTATTTATGCCTTGCTCATAGGTATTGATACTGGAGCGGGAACCTACTTTAACGCTTATTTGTGGCAGTGGCAGCCTAACCAAATTGCGTCGTTTCCAATTGGCCAAGCGGTAGCGGTTATCTTTTTCGCTTTTTTGGGGCCGTTTTTGGCGATTGGCAGAAACAAGAAAAACGTGGCTGTTGGTATTTTTCTCTGCACGATCGTTTTGGGACCGCTGCCCATAGCTTTGCGGCTGCTAGAACCCGTGTTAGGTCTTAGTCTGTTTCCAGCAAACGGGACGGATGCCCTTTGGTGGGTGCTGTTACTGCATGCCTGTCTGTCCTCGGCGTTGGGTTCGCTGGGTCTTATTTTCGTTGGCTCCATGGCTATGGAAATTGTTGAACAGGTGGAGATCTCAACCGGAAGACGTGAAGAGGGGTTGCTGGGAACCGTCAATTCATTCGTTCACAAGCTGGTTGGGGCGGGTGGTGTTTTTATCGCTGGCGCGATCGTGTCTTGGTCTGGCTTTGACGATCCAGCAGCGACAGCAGAAATGCTGAACGGCGAGACCATTACTCGGTTCGCTTCGGTGCATGTGATATTGAGCTTCGTACTTCCGTTATTTTCGACCGCGCTCATCTTGATGTACGACATAGACCGCGAGGTGCACCAAGGTAATGTGGAGCAACTTGGCTACACCGATGGAAATGATGGCTAGCGAAGTGAGTTAAGGGCTCGGCTAGAGGGCCCATTGCAGGTTTCTCGCTTGCGCAGTTGGGAAGAAAGGAAAACTCACATGACGCTCGAACAGGTATTCACTTTTTGCAGCACGCTCTCGCTGATGGGGTGGGCTGGTCTCGTTTTGGCGCCTCGGTGGCATATCACCCGAGATTGGGCCGCCCCTGTTATCGCGCCGCTGATGATTGGCTTGGTGTATGTCTGGCTGATGACGAATAACTATGGCTTGTTGCCAGCTGATTCTGGTTTTGGTTCGCTGGCCGAGGTGACCGAGCTTTTTGCCGTTCCGGAACTTGTGTTGGCGGGATGGATTCACTACTTAGCTTTCGATCTGTTTGTCGGTGCGTGGGAGGTAAAAGACGCGCAAGAGGAGGGTATTCATCATCTTGCTGTGATTCCTTGCTTGGCTCTCACGTTGCTTGCCGGGCCAGGCGGCTTGGTGCTCTACTGGGTCGTTAAGCTTATTCATCGCGGGGCTAGACGGTTGCAGCTCGGTAACGTGTGACGGCGCCAACGCCAAGCAAATTCGACGCTTTGCTTGCGTATGATTGGCACGGATACCGGTGCGCTGTCTGCGCTTCTGCTGCGGGCAGACTTGAACAGATAGGTCGCTTGTGCCCTAGCTGCCGCATTTTGCGCGGCCTCCGCCGCGTTTCGTGTCCGCACCTTTGTTCAGGTGATTCAGGGGCGCTCGTTTATCGGTTCATGTGACCGGCGGGGTGCAACGTATTACTGACCCCGGTTAAACACAGGTTCGCGTTTTTCTATAAATGCCTGCATGCCTTCTCGTGAATCTGGTGTGTCTCGGGTCAAGTGCACAGCAGCGCGCTCGTCTGCGATGGATTCTTGTAAGCCCTTGGATTCAAAGCCGACGACGGTATCCAGTACGCCTTTGACGGCCAATCGCGGTTGTTTTGCCAACTCCTCGCCTAACGCCTGAGCCCTGTGCTTGAGCTCAGCAAGGGGCCAGATTTCCGTGACCAGCCCATGCTTGTGTGCTTCTTCGCCGTCGATAGTCCGTCCCCGTAGAATCATGTCCAAGGCAATTTCGCGGCCTACAACTCTGGGCAGACGGGCAGAGCCTCCCCAGGCTGGTACTGTACCCAGATCCATTTCCGGCAGACCTATTTTCGCTCCGGTGTCTGCGGCAAGACGAAAATGACAGGCCAAGGGGAGTTCCAGACCGCCTCCTAGGCAGTAGCCAAAGAGTGTGGCTATGCTGGGTTTGCCGAGGTTTTCGATTAAGTTCAACACTCGAAGCCTTTGGTTAAGTACCGCGTCCATGGAACCTTTCCGCTCAATCCCCTCGGCAAACTGCTTTAAGTTCATGCCCACAGAAAAGTGCTCGGAGCCCTCGCCGGTGAACACGATGGCGCGAACGGATTCGTCCTTACCCAACTCCGGTACGACGCGCTCTAGTTCATCCATGTACTCAAGGGTCATGCGGTTGTATGGGGCATCGTTGATGGTCAGCGTAGCGACGTTGTTTGTTATGGATACGAGTAGCGCGCTCATAGAACTCTCCGGTGTTTAACAAGGGTAGCTGTGGTTTCCTAATTCAACTTGTTACTTGGGTTTGCGTGCTTCAACTTTGATCTCTGCTCTTGCTCCGGGAATGACCAGCTCAGTAATACCGATACACGTGGAGGCAGGGTAGGGCTCCTT
>JAYNPH010000167.1:0-3806 GCA_038113685.1 Gammaproteobacteria bacterium | reverse complement strand
TTTCGTGCCGTTGCTGCCTTTGCTCGGTGTGCCAGATGTGATCGCCCAAGACGCAGAATCGGTCTTCGCAGCCGCAGGCCAGCGCGTATTTCAAATTTTGATAATTGATACAGAATCCTCCGAAAAATCCTCAATAGGCTCGGGTTTTTTGTTGGATTCCAGCCAACTGCTTGTAACCAATTTTCATGTCATTGCTGATGCCGTTGATGAGCCCGCGAAGTATCGAAAAACCACGCTGGAGGCACATGGAACCTTGAGGTTGCCGATTTTGATCTCGTCAATGACCTGGCCTTATTGCACAGCAATGATCTCGTTGAGTTGCCGGCGGCTCTACCTCTGGCGGTCAAACTTCCGGAACAGGGGGAGCAGATCTATGCTCTAGGTAATCCCTTTGATCTTGGTAATACGATTATTCCGGGCACATTCAACGGCCTACTTGAGCACAGGTTTTATCAGAAGCTGCACTTTAGTGGTTCGCTCAACCCTGGCATGAGTGGAGGGCCAGCCGTTAGCGCTGCTGGCGAGGTGGTGGGGGTAAACGTTGCAAGCGCTGGTAATCAGGTGAGTTTCCTTGTTCCGATTGAGTATCTCGTGCAACTGCTCGACAAATATAAGTCCCGTGGCGCCGGGTTAACGCAAGAGAGTTTCGCTCAAGAGATTGACGATCAATTGTTCGCTGACCAAAAATTTAAGTTCGACTTGATAATGCAGCGAGACTGGGGTGGTCAGCTGATTGGGAAGGTGCGTATTGGTGAAAGTCCAGCAGGATTTTTCAGGTGTTGGGGTGATACCGATGACAGTACGGATAGATATCAAAAAACGACAAAGCGCTGTTCTTCTCAGGATGGCGTCTATGTCAAATCCTCCTTTACAACTGGCATGCTTGGTGTTGAATACGCGTGGCTTTCCACAGATCAGTTGAGCGCATACCGCTTTCATAAATTGTTGGGAGAGCACTTTAGTTATCTAGGTACTCCAAGCTGGAAAACAGAGGACGATGTCACAGAGTACCAATGCCACAGAAGCTTTGTAGCGCAGCAAAAGCTTGCACCAAATGTTCTGCGTGCGATGTTGTGCGTCAGGCAGTATAAAAACTATCCGTGTTTGTTCGATGTGATTTATTTGGGTCTTTTGCTCGGTGACTCAAAATCGGTTTTTGCCAGTAAATTTACGCTTAGCGGTGTGTCCAAAGACAAAGCCCTAGCTTTCACGAAACGATTTTTAGCGATGCAATCGTGGGCTTTGTAATCCAAATCACGAATCGCGCAGGGCGGGTTCTTGAATACCGGAAGTTCGCAACATCCTCTGCGACCATTGGGCGTGGTTTTGACTGTGATCTGATCCTGGACGATCCATTTGTAGACAGTTGCCACCTTCGCATAGTGGAGACATGTAACGGTTTGTTGCTGGACACAACTGGCGAACAAGGCTTTACCAGTATCGACGGAAAACAAAGAATTGGTTGTTCGATACCGGTAGATTCCGGAGTGCAGTTGGTTGTGGGCAGCTCA
The DNA here is from genome assembly GCA_038113685.1 of Gammaproteobacteria bacterium. Taxonomy (GTDB): domain Bacteria; phylum Pseudomonadota; class Gammaproteobacteria; order Pseudomonadales; family Azotimanducaceae; genus UBA4421. The sequence goes on along the minus strand of JAYNPH010000167.1, from coordinate 2,295 downwards.
AATCTTAGGGTATATCGCTCGTCACACAGTGTTTCGCCGGTTCAAGTGTTCACGCCGGTGGATCGTTTTTTAGCAACGGTTAGCGCTCCATGGGTGGCGGTAACTCTGTCTGTATTTGTTTTTTCTTTTGTTGGGTTCAGCAAGTACATTAGCCTGACTAGCGAATTCGGCTTTTACGATTGGCTGGGTCGCTGTCTTAGTGAATTTCTTACCGCTGTAATTTGGGTCAGCATCTGGGCTCTTCTAACTCGTATAACCAAGCACGACTCGCGTTTTTTGCAGCACTGGGTATTGGCTCAAGGCTTTGTGTTCGTTGCGACGTTGTACCAATACGCGGATGAAGCGTTGAGATTCAATTTGGGATCGCACCCTTTTGTTACGACCGCAAGTTTTTTGACATTCGGTTTTTCCTTCATGGTCTTAATCTGGTTTCATTTGCGCGTTGCGTTTTCACAGAGGCGCCTCGGCCGAATCATTTCTTCTGCTTGCCTCGCATGGGGTATTGCATCGTTTGGCTTTATTCAGGCAAACGTCGGCAACGAGATGTTTGCTGACCAACCTGAGTTCGGGCCCATAGCGCTGCCGGTATGGGCACTATTGCGTAAACCGTTGAGTCCAGATCGGTTTTTGTTGGAGAGTGATGAGATATTTGAGTTTGAAGTCGAGGAGCCAGAGCCCGAATTTTTGTTCTGACGGGGTGAAAGATCCACTTATTGCACTGGCGGCTCGGCGTTGAATCACCCTATTTTTGCTTCGAACCGCGCAGCAAAGCCTGCGACAGCCAACAGCACGATGGTCAACAACGTCAGCACCGTATTCACTTCAAACCACAGAATGAAGTAGAACGATGTCATAAGAGTACCCAACGCGCTCCCCAGCGTTGACACAAAGTACAAAGTTCCGGCTACCTTGCCGCTTTCCTCTACCTTGGTAACCAGCAGTCTCACGGAATAAGGCGAGATCATGCCCAGAATCACGGTGGGCAAGAAAAACAAAAACGTGGAAGCGACCAAGGAACCGTATCTTGGATCTTCAATGTGCAGGAATATGAACGCCATCACCGGTTCTGCAAACAGGATCAGGGGATACAGCAATACGGCGCCCAACGCGAAGATGCCGGCAAATCGAGTAAGTGATGGGTTATGCACGGATAGCCTGCCGCCGAGAAGATAGCCAAGGGACAGGGAGAGCATGAATACGGTGATGATACTGCCCCAAACATAGACACCGCTGCCAAAGTAGGGGGCTAGAATTTTACCGCCCAACAGTTCCACGGACATGATGACGAAGCCGCCGGTAAAGGCCAGGAGGTGAATTAGTGGAACCATTGTTTTGGGCCATCAGTGTCGGGAGGGACGCCAAGAGTCGAGATCATGGCGTCCAGCGCTCAGGTTCTAGCGCTTTTTCGGTATCACTTCTTCCGTAGGTGCGCCGCTGTCTTTCCAGCCACGGTAGCCATCACCAATGTGGCAAACATGCTCAAGGCCCATGTCTTGCACCGCCTTGGTAGCTAAAGCTGAGCGCCAGCCGCTTTGGCAATAAAAGACCAGTTTTTTGCCCGAGGCGAAGACTTCCTTGTGATAGGGCGACGACGGGTCTACCCAAAACTCCAGCATACCCCTGGGGGCATGAAAGGCATTGGGTACCTTACCTTCGCGCTCCAGTTCCCTCGGATCTCGAAGATCCACAAAAACCGTGTTGTCGTCTTCCAACAACCCTTCGGCGGCCTCAAGGTCTAAGGTTTCAATTTCCGCTAAAGCGCGGTCGATTAAGTCTCGGTGGGTTACTTTCAACATGATACTTCTCTCCCCGTTTGGTTTGCGTTGGCCCTACTTGCCCTGCCAGTTTGGAGCGCGCTTCTCGGCAAAAGCCTTGGGGCCTTCAATAAAGTCTTCGCTGCTAACCATCGCTTTGACGCTGTCGTACTTGCCTTCCATCGCGTCCTGTAGCGAGGCGCTGTCCAAGCTCTTGTAAACCACATCCTTGCTCGCACGGATAGACAGAGGGGCGCAGGCGCAGATCTGCTTAGCCCAATCCATGGCGGCATCCATTAGCTGGTCGTGGGGTACCACGTCGTTGACGAACCCCAGTTCTTTGCCTTCTTCTGGACTAACGTGGCGACCGGTCAAAATCATGCCCAAGGCTCGCTTGGGACCAATCTGTCTTGGCAGTCGGTTAAGTCCTCCAGCAAGGGCTGCAAGGCCTACCTTGGGTTCCGGCAGAGCGAACTTGGCGTTCTCAGAAGCAATGATCAGGTCACAGGCAAGAGCGATTTCGAACCCGCCGCCCATGGCG
>JAYNPH010000166.1:3630-3839 GCA_038113685.1 Gammaproteobacteria bacterium | reverse complement strand
CGTTTGCGGCTAACCGTTACAGATACGACGCCTACCGGTATCGGTGGTAGTGTCAATGGCGGGGTGCTGGCAACCATGGTGGACATGGCTGCGGTAGCCGCCGTATTCAGCAAAATGCTTCCGGGAAGCCTGCCAGCGGGAACAGCCGACCTTTCCATTACCTACTTGCGCCAAGCTCACGGTGCTTGGCTTGATGCCACAGCGTCGGT
>JAYNPH010000166.1:0-3620 GCA_038113685.1 Gammaproteobacteria bacterium | reverse complement strand
AACGATCAAGGCCGGTTGTGCTGTCGGGGCCAAGTGCTGTATGCCATGCATGCTAGCGCAGAGCATTCCTAGCGGGATGAGGGTTGTCCGCAGCTTCGAGCATGATCCCAATCGTGTTCTAAGGCCGTTTCATTCGTTGCGCGAGAGTACGATCCAAGGCATTGGCAAAGGTCTGAACGTCTTTCTTGTCCAACGCTGCTGGTCCGCCGCTAATTAAGCCGTTGGCGCGCAGCTCTTCTGCTCGGTTTCGGCGCTGCAGGTAGTCGCGTACATTTTCCTCGGTGTACAAAATCCCCCGAGGATTGAGAGCCGTCGCGCCCTTGGCAACCACTTCGGCGGCTAGGGGAATGTCGGCGGTAATAACAAGATCACCCTGCGTTACAGCGTCAACTATGGCATTGTCAGCCACGTCGAAACCTTGAGCGACCTGCATAGATTTGATGACCTTGGAAGGGGGCGTTGGGATGTACTGGTTCGCAACTAATGTCATCGAAATTTGCAGCCGTTCTGCGGCTTTGAATAAGACTGGTTTGATTGCCTTTGGGCACGCATCGGCATCAACCCATACGTTCATACTCGAGTCCTTTGAGTGTTGCTGTGCAGGAATGGTATGGGAAGCATAGCTTGATAAAGTGCTAACTGTTAGTTGGAGTACGCCGTCAATGTCAGCGCCGACGTTTAGAGGTTTGTTCAAGGACCTGGTGATTTTTTTTGGCACCGTTTTGACATTTGTTGGCGGGTTTCTTCTGGTTTGTTTTGTGGTGGCTCCCATTCGTAACCCCTTTGTTTTTTGGTTTGGTTTTTTGCTATACCTATACGTTTTTTCTAAAGCGGTAAGATGGGCGCTTAATCGTCGTGGCAAAAAAACGACCGCCAGCAAATGAGACGCAACATTTTTCGAGATCCAGAGCAATGGTCTCAGAGGGATAAGTGAGAAGCCTTGGAGGTGAAGTAGCGCAGAGGGGGAGAGGGAATAGCACCGGGCAACACCTCCAAGGCACTCTCAAAGTGCGCTTGGTCGAGTGAAAACGAGGTGTTGCGAAACGAGTTTTCGATTCACGTGTTGTAAACAAATACCGCTGGTGTTCGGTGCGTTAATACGGGAAAAACCAGCGTAGATTCCCGGCGCTGATCTGTGCTTTCACTACAATGGTTGCCGATTCTTTATCTGCTAAAAATCGCTGCAGGAATTCGGCCGTCTTAATGCTGGGCCCAGCCTAGCTCGTCGGCTTATTTTCTCCCCGTTTTTTGCTGCCATGCGTCAGCGGACGCTTTTGGATGGCTCGTGCTTTTTTGAGTTTGTTGTCGTCTTTCGTTTTCGTTTTCGTTTTCGTTTGCGCTTTTGTTTTTGCGTTCGAGCCTTTCTTTTTCGCCGTGGCGCCTTGCTTCTTGGCGGTCGTGCCCTGCTGAGGCTCTCGCACGTTACCCTTGGTGTCCACCCGAACGATATTTAACTTCCGGCCACATACCCATGCTTTCTTTAAGTCTGCGAAAATTGGCTTTGGCATGCCGATAGGTAGTTCCACAATGGAGTAGTCGTCTCGAATATCGATACGTCCAATATTCTGAGCATCCAGCCCGGCCTCATTTGCAATAGCGCCGACAATGTTTCTTGGCTGAACCTCATGAACATGCCCAACGTCGATGCGAAACAGCTCCATATCATGCTCTGGGGCCACTAGCGGCGAGGCTTTGCCGCTGCGTTTTCTGGAACTCGCTCTGCCGGTGCCTTCGCCACGTTCTTCGCGACGCTGTCGGGGCCGGTTTTCTCTTTCGCTTCGAGCCTTGCTTTCGGGTTTGATAAGGAGAGAGCGCTTGCCCAGCGATAGCGTCGCTAGCGCTGCTGCGATTTCCAACGGAGGTAAATCCGATTCGTGCTGATACTGCTCCAAGATTCCGCGCATGAAAGCAAGGTCGCCTTGATTGACCGTGTCGGTAATCCGTTGTTTGAAATCCGCGATTCGTTTGTTGTTGATGGTATCGGTGCTGGGAAGGGTGAGCGGCTCAATTTTTTTGCGAGTCGCGCGCTCGATGGCTCCTAGCATGCGTCGCTCTCGAGGGGCGACAAACAAAATAGCATCGCCCTGTCGGCCAGCGCGGCCGGTTCGACCGATGCGGTGAATGTAGGCTTCGGTGTCGTATGGAATATCGTAGTTAATTACGTGACTGATCCGGTCAACGTCTAGGCCTCTTGCGGCGACGTCGGTGGCAATCAGAATGTCTAGGCCTCCGGCTTTTAGCCGGTTGACCATCTGCTCTCGCTGCTTTTGTGGCATATCGCCGTTCATCGCGGCAGCGGCGTGGCCCCGGGCCTCCAGTTTTTCCGCCAGTTCCGTGGTGGCGATTTTTGTTCGCACGAATATTAGGACACCATCAAAGGGCTCGACTTCGAGAATACGAGTCAGAGCATCCAGCTTATGCATGCCGCCCACCAGCCAGAAGCGCTGTCGGATAGTCTCTGCCGTGGCGGTCTTTGCCTTGATCGACACCTCTTGAGGCTCTCGCAGGTGCCTGCGCGCAATTTTCTCGATTTCCTTGGGCATGGTGGCCGAAAACAGAGCCATCTGCCGGCTGTCGGGTGTCTGCTCCAAAATCCACTGGACTTCATCAATGAAACCCATTCGCAGCATTTCATCTGCCTCGTCCAGGACCATGGCTTGAATCTGATCCAGCTTCAGCGTGCCCTTGCGCATGTGGTCCATCACGCGACCCGGGGTACCCACAACCACGTGGACGCCACGTTTTAAGCCACGAATTTGGCCGCCGTAGTCTTGGCCGCCGTAGATTGGTAGTACCTGAAAGCCTTTGATGTTGGCTGCGTAGGTTTTGAAGGCCTCGGCTACCTGTATAGCCAGCTCTCGAGTAGGCGCCAATACCATGATTTGCACGGGTTTCTTTTTCAGATCCAGCCGAGACAGGAGGGGTAATGCGAATGCTGCGGTTTTACCCGTGCCTGTTGGGGCGTGGCCTAGAATGTCATGGCCCGCGAGCAAGTGGGGTATGGCTTGGGCCTGAACCGGAGATGGAGCCTCGTACCCCAGTTGTTCAAGCGTTTGCACCAACGCCGGCAGTAAATTCAGTGATTCAAAGGAAACAGGTGGAGGGGGGTGAGCGGTCATGAATATCCTGGGCCGACTGGCCTAGCCTAGATTGGGCGGTGGAGCATCATACCTCAAGAAGTCTCGGCAGGTGGTGCATTGAACGCAAAAGAATCGTTTCCCGCTTTCTTAAGGCTTTACTGTCCACGGCGCAGTAACGCTCGCTGTTACATATCGTTAACCTTTGATTCGATAAAAAATGAAGCGCCAGCGCGTATTTGATCCCTCGGGCCTTAAAACTCGTTGAAAAATGACAAAAAAATAAAGATTCGACCCTTTTCTTTTTGTTACAAAGTGTTAACTTTTGGGATTCGTATAGCGACATCTTATGGTGGTTCGTGGTGCGAACACCGACTCCTGGAGAGGAGTTCACAATAGACAGGGGAGAACTATGATTCTTGATCTAACGAAAAAGGCGCTGCGACGCAGTAGTCTTTTCTGTGCTGCTAGCGTGCTTGCCCTTGGCAATGCAACGGTTGCAGTAGCAGAAGAAGCGATAGAGGAAGTTGTAGTGACAGGTTC
>JAYNPH010000165.1:0-3844 GCA_038113685.1 Gammaproteobacteria bacterium | reverse complement strand
CCCATGGCAAACAGATCATTCAGACTGTGATGAGCACAGATACGACCAAAGCGATAGGGATCATCGATCATGGTGCGAAACCCATCCACACTCATGAGCATGCTGCCACCGCTGTGCATGACCAATGCCGCATCATCCCCAATACCTAGGGTGACATGGGCCGCCTGTTGTGCGGGCAATCTTGCCAATACCCGGCGTAGAGGATCCGCAGCCAGCTTGGCACCGCATCCACCGCAACGCATATCATCCTCGGGTAACTCATCTGCCAACTCCTGTGGCAGCGTGACTTGTGGGCTGTTCATTTGCGGCAGCTGGGTGAACCGAGCCATAAAACGACGGTCTATCCAGTCTTTGAGACGCCAAAAGACCGTGCCGCTGAGTGCCAAGGGGCCTTTCGTCGCAATGGCGCTAGGCTGGTCGGGCGTACCGGTACCAATCAATGTGAGGAACGATCTTTGGGGACGAAATACGCTTCGCATCGAAGTCAGCGCCAGCCCTTGAATCGCCAGCGCTAAATTTCGGGACAAGGTAGGTGCCGCTCTAACAGCAAATACGCCGGCCTTCGGCCGTTGTCGGTTTTGCAGATGGGCCACATCACCGGCGGCAAAAATACGTTCATCGTTCAAACTGCGAAGATTGGCATCCACTCGCAAAAATCCCCGGTCATCACAATCCAAACCGGACGCTCGTATCCAACTCGGCGCCCTAACGTCGGTGACCCACAGCAGGTGATCCACTTCGGCGGAGGCGCCACTATCCAGGTGGACTATCAGCGCCTGTTCATCCGTTTGGTGCGCATTTGACGCTGTAATCTCGGTCATTTGTTGCGGTAAAACCGAGGACGCCAACGCCACCCGGTTTGGCAGATACGTGATGTTTTGCTGCTCCAGCCTTTGGCGCACGAGACCCGCGGCCCTTCTGCTCAAGCTGGGCAAGAGAACCGGCCCAATTAGCCTGATCGACGTGCGGGCCGGCAGCGCGGCTCGACAGGCTAGGGCTATTTCTACTCCTCCCGCGCCTGCGCCCACAATACCGAGGCCTACCCCTCGGTCCTCACTGACGATACGCTCACGCAGAGTTGGCCAGCGTTGGATGAATTCATGAATTGGCTTCACAGGAATACCGGGCATTCCATTCAAGTCTGGTTTGGCGCCGCAGTTCAAAGACAACAAGTCATAGCCCATGGCTGGCCGCCCCTCCAGCAATACCCGTCGATTCTCTCGCTCAAGACCGCTTACTCGGGCGCAGATAAACCGAGCCTTCGCGTATCGGCACAACGGTTCCAAGGGTATTTGGATGTCTTCGATCGAGTAGTGCCCGGCGATGTACCCGGGCACCATGCCGGAGTACGGGGCCACGTCCTGCTCCGAAATCAGCGTCAGGCGCACCCCGGGAATGGGATGCATAGCAAAGTGCTTTAGTACCTGAACATGACTGTGTCCGCCGCCAACAAGCACTAAATCGCGAACCGCTGGAGTCAGGGGTTGCATTGTCGTCACATCACCTTCATCCGCGATCGAGCGCGCTAAATAACGCCCTGACTTTCCATACCGGCAATATCTGCGTCGGAATAGCCAAGTTCAGCTAAGATCTCCTTGCTGTGCTCACCTAAGTCCGGTGCCGGCCCCGGAGAACGACTGGCGAGACCGTCAATATTCAGGGGATGTTTGATCACCCCCGGCATGCCCACTTCCGGCGCAGGGGTCAGCGTCATGGGATTGGCTAAGACCTGTGGATCCGTGCTGAGTTCGCCTACCTGACCCACCAAGGCCACTGGCACGCCAACCTCGGTCAATGTTGTCATCCAATAGTCCGAAGGCTCGGTTATAAGCGCCTCGCGCATTGCTTGCACCAGCACGTCACCATTCATAACTCGGCTCTGCGCGTCGACAAAGCGGGGATCCAGCAGCAGTTCTGGCCGCCCGATCAGGGTGAACAGCATGTCCACCTCCTCATCGGTTCGCACCATACTGAACTGCAGCCAGCGTCCATCGGCGGCCTCATACATCAAACGCGTGAACAAACGGTCTGCCAATTGACCGTGCAGGGTGAAATCCGCCTCGGCAAAAACTCCTTGAGCAATACACGAAGCCGACCACATGCCGTTGGCCAAAAGCGACGTATGAACGTGACTGCCCTTACCCGTCTGCTGCCGCGACAATAGCGCTGTCACGATGGACGCATAGAGGCTTACCGCAGTGGGATGATCGCCCATGCCCGGTATTGCCGGCGCCGGATCCGCTCCCGGCGCGCGCACCAGATCCATCAATCCAGACCGCCCCCAGTAGGCCACGAGATCAAAGCCTTCACGATCGCGCTCGGGACCGTCCTCTCCGTAGGCTGTCAGTGACGCATAAATTAACTTCGGGTTAATTTGCGCCAGATCCTCGTAGGTCAGCCCCCACTGCCGCCGCATGGTCTGAGGTGTGTTGGTGATGTACACATCGCTCTCGGCCACCATCTGCTGAAGAATCTTCCGGCCTTGCTCGGTTTTCAGGTTCAGCGCGATGGATCGCTTGTTGCGATTGTCCATCTCCCAGGTGTAGTTGACATCGCTGGTGGGCGACGATGGCATCAAGGCAAAATTGCGATACCCGTCTCCCGCTTCCGGCGGTTCTACTTTGATCACTTGGGCACCGAAATCAGCAAGGATAGTTGCCGCCACAGGCGCCGCAATCCAACTGCTCATATCGATTACTTTCAAGTCCGCAAACAACAGTTGTTCACTCATGGATGTTCCCCTTCCCCTTTCTCTCCATTGAACGATTCTGCATTGAACCGATTAACCGTCCAATACAGCGTTCCAATCCGCGACCTGCTCAACGCCTGCCAGCAATTCTTCTGTATCACCTTCAATGGTGACGCTAACGATGGTATCCCCCTGACCGATGGCATTAACCACGTCTTGATCGGCCTCGCTCTGGACAGCGCCAAAAATTGTGTGCGCATCATCTAACCAAGGCGTTGCGACGTGGGTGATGAAGAACTGTGAACCATTGGTGCCCGGGCCTGCATTGGCCATGGAAAACTTCCCGGGCGCATCGTGTCGCAGGCTAGGGACAAATTCATCGGCAAAGCGATACCCGGGTCCGCCGGTTCCGGTGCCCAAAGGGCAGCCGCCCTGAATCATGAAGTCATTAATCACCCGATGAAAAGAAATTCCGTCGTAGAAGCCTCGTTGCGCCAAGTTAACAAAATTGGCCACCGTTATTGGCGTTTGCTCGGGATACAGATCCAAGCGAATCGTTCCTTGATTGGTTTCCATCACCGCTACTAAAGACATGGGCACTCCTAAAATCAATTACGTCTTAACCGGGACACCAACAACAGCTGCCACCGGGTCGGATACCATATACCAGCAGCCCTAGCGGAGCACCCCTGTTGACTACTTCTGGTGTCGCTGGCCCGCTGAAAGCGTCAAGTGCCTTTAGCCGTTCGCGGTCAAATGCTGCTGCAGAAACGCTTGAAAAACACCCTTCGCTGGCTCTAGGTCGGGTTCCTGTTTCCAACGAACAAGACGCTGGGCCTGAGGCTGAAGCTGGGCCAGCCGATCCGAAGAGGAGGCCGGATGATAGGTATCGTTGCCGTCCATAATCAGCATGGGAGCCGACAACTGCTGTACTTCGGCTTCAGTCATACACATAAACGTCAGATCATTTTCAAGCATACGCTGACGCATAGGGTCCAGCAGGTGCCGCGGATAGTGCTGGGGATTTTGTGCCTGTAGCCCATCCGCCCAACCGTTGAACATGTCGAGAAACTCTTGGTAGTTATTGTCACGCCCGATAGTCTGCATGACGACGCTGGCCATCCTGGCCCGCCAGACCCGCAATGCCCGGCTGCT
>JAYNPH010000164.1:2117-3851 GCA_038113685.1 Gammaproteobacteria bacterium | reverse complement strand
CATGTCGGTACCGCCTATATGGCTTTGTTTAACTGGGTTTTTGCTCGCCACCATGGGGGGCAGTTCGTGCTGCGTATTGAAGATACAGATCAAGCACGCAGCACGGCGGAGTCTGAGCAGGCCATTTACGACGCCCTGACATGGCTGGGATTGGATTGGGACGAAGGGCCCAACGTTGGCGGCGAACACGGTCCCTATCGACAAAGCGAGCGCAAGTCGACTTATCAATTCCATGTTCAGCAGCTGTTGGATGCGGATCACGCCTTTTACTGTTTCTGTACCAAGGAGCGTTTAGATGCTGTGCGTGCGGAGCAGCAGGCGAACAAGCAAACCACTCGCTACGACGGCCACTGCTGTCATTTAGACGCTGAGGAGATCGCTCGACGGCGTGCAGCCGGGGAAAGCCACGTGGTACGTATGCGAGTGCCGGAAGCAGGGGAGTGCACCTTCACTGACCGGCTGCGGGGCGAAATTACCATTCCTTACAGCCAAATTGACATGCAGGTGCTGGTGAAAGCTGACGGGATGCCCACCTACCACTTAGCAGTGGTAGTGGATGATTATCTGATGGGTATTAGCCACATTCTACGGGGCGAGGAGTGGCTTAACTCCGTACCCAAGCACAAGCTGCTCTACGACTATTTTGATTGGCCCATGCCGGAGCTAATTCACCTGCCGCTGCTGCGTAATCCGGATCAAAGCAAACTGTCGAAGCGCAAGAACCCAACGAGTGTGACCTACTATCGGGATATGGGCTATCTGCCCGAAGCGCTGACGAATTATCTCAGCATGATGGGGTGGTCGATGCCCGATGAGGCAGAGATTTTCAGCCGCGAAGAAATGGTAGCGGCCTTCGATATTGACCGAATGACCACCGGGGGTCCGATATTCGATCAAGCAAAGCTGAGCTGGTTGAACGGTCAATACCTGCGTCGCCTTGATGCGGCGGAATACGCTCAGCGTGTACAGGAGTGGATGCTAAATGCCGACAAGCTGGCGCAACTGGTGCCGCTGGTGCAGGAGCGGGCAGAGCGGTTATCGGATCTGCTGCCTCTGGTGAATTACCTGATGGGCAATCTAGGCGAGTTGACCGAAGAAGATTTCAGTCACAAGAACCTGCAGCGGTCCGATGTGCTGTCAATTTTGCACCACACTCTTGCGGCTTTTGATGGCTTGCGCCAGTGGCAAAGAGAGGATTTGTTTACCCTGTGCCAGCAATTAGCAGACGGCATGGGGCTAAAATTTCGGGACTTCCTGTTTCCGCTGTTTATCGCCACCAGCGGTCGCGCCGTGTCCCTGCCGCTATTCGATTCGTGGATGTTTCTGGGCGCGGACTTGAGCCGGGCAAGACTGCGCGCGGGACTGGACGCCTTGGGAGTCTCAAATAAAGAGCGCAAGCGGCTGGATAAAGCCTATGAGGCGTTGATGCCCTCAAAGGCAAGAGCGGGTTAGACCGGCGGCGCATGCCTTGAGGACTGTCTCACAGGTCTCTGAGAAGAGGCTTAGTCGCGCACATATGATCGTTAATTGACAGGGTGGCGGCAGCTACCTAATATGCGCGCTTCGTTGGGGCCATAGCTCAGTTGGTAGAGCGCTTGAATGGCATTCAAGAGGTCGGGAGTTCGACTCTCCCTGGCTCCACCACCTCCTCGAAGTCTCCCAGTCTTAGACAGAGTCGTGGGTTTTTGGTGTTTTTTGGGTAGTGGGGGGCGGGGGGGTGGGGCGGCGGGGGGG
>JAYNPH010000164.1:881-2107 GCA_038113685.1 Gammaproteobacteria bacterium | reverse complement strand
AGCCTCGGCCGTGTCGGCCCTATATTCTCACCACTATGATCACTCGTCTCCCGCTCGCCTTCGCTCTGGCAGCCCTGATAAGCGGTTGTGCCGCCGTGGATGTGACGCCGCAAGTTCGCTACGCGCCGGAGGTGCTCGACGGCACGGGGTTATTTGGTCATTTTGTAGAGCCTGCTCCCGAGCAGAATCCGCTGGCTATGAGCCCACAAATGCGCAAATTTGTCGCGGAGGAGGTTGGCAGTTCCTCATTCCCCCACAGACGTTTTCGTCGCCTCATGAACAAGCTGGAGAAGCAGGGTTTTTTTGCGAATCCATACGATCAGTCCGCTACGTTTTCTGCCGCACAAACCTTTGAGAGCAAGAAGGGCAACTGCATAGCGTATACCAACCTTTTTATTGCCCTCGCCAGAGAAGCAAACCTTGATGCCCGTTATCAGAAAGTTCATGTGCCGCCAAAATGGGAGATGAGTTCTGGCCTGTTGCTTCGGGTCAATCACATCAATGTATATGTGGGCGGGGTGCGGCTACCCGCCGCGACAAGTGATGAAATTAACGTGGATTTTAATTCGGTGCGGCCAGCGGATGATTCGCGCAAAGAAATCATCAGCGATGCCCACGCCGCTTCGATGTTTTACGCGAATCTGGCGATAGACCACATGCGCGAAGCCGATTACGAACGAGCGTTTGCTTACCTGAAGCGGGCTGCACTGACCTCTGGACGCAATCCCGATGTGTGGACGAATCTCGGCGCGCTGTATTCAACGCTGGGGCATGAGGATTTCGCGGAACAGGCCTACCGGGTTGCTCGTCGCATAGACGATAAAGACCAGGCCGCTATCGCCGGATTAGCGAAAGTGCTGCGCAAGCAAGGGCGCACCGGGGAGGCAGAAGCGCTTGCGGCATTGGTGATTAGCTATCAACGCGTGAACCCCTATTACCACTACGCGATAGCCGAGCAGGCATACAGCGAGGGCGCCTTTGACCAAGCGCTCATAGCCATTAACCGGGCCATTAAACTTAAACGTCGAAATCCGCAGTTTTATGCCTTCAGGGCCGCAACGGCTCAGCAATTGGGCGATCAACGCTTATTTACCAAAAGTGTTCGACTGCAGCATCGTTTCAGCGAAAACGAGTCCTAGACGACTGCCTCAGTAAACCCCGATTTGTCTTACCTGTCCTAAGTCAGAGAGCCGGTCAATCAACCTGTGCCCGCAGCCCTGTCGAAT
>JAYNPH010000164.1:0-871 GCA_038113685.1 Gammaproteobacteria bacterium | reverse complement strand
ATTTGCAAATGAGAATCAATCTCATTATTGTTTGCGCCTCACAAGGAGAACCAAATGATAAAACGGACGTTAAACATGACAGCGTGCTTGGTAATTGGCGCGATGTCTGCATTTGCTGATGAGCCGACAGATCAGTCATACGGGCAAATGGATGAGGTCCTAGTCCTCGGCGAAGTACTGTTCCAAGATCAAATCAACGCGCTTAAAACCCCGACACCAATCATCAATGTGCCTCAGAGCGTATTTGTAATTGCAAGCGAGGAGATCCAAAGACGCGGATTTACGAGTATCGGCGATATCGTTAACCACGTACCGGGCCTGAATACGTCCCAGGGTGAGGGCCACCGTGATTCAGTGGTTTTTCGCGGTGTGCGTTCTACGGCAGACTTTTTCATTGATGGTGTTCGAGATGACGTCCAGTACTACCGGCCGCTCTACAATCTTGAGCAAGTAGAGGTTCTGAAAGGTCCAAACGCGTTGCTGTTTGGCCGCGGAGGAACTGGCGGTGTGCTCAACAGGGTCACAAAAAAGGGCGTTTTGGGCGAAAACTTCACCGACATTGGCGTTGCTACCGATACGTTTGGCTCAGTCTCTGTGCAGATAGATCGGAACATGGACACAGGTTCCGATTCAGCGGTCAGAGTGAATGCGTACTACGAGGGGCTCGAAAATCACAGAGATTTCTTTGATGGTGATCAGCTTGGTATTAACCCCACTGCTAGGCTGAGGCTCTCCGATGCAACGACCTTAGATTTCTACTACGAGTACATTGATCACGAGCGATTTATTGATCGAGGCATTCCCACAGGCGCCAATGGGCGTCCGGTCAAAGCCTTGAAGGATACGGTTTTTGGCGATCCGGAACTCAACA
>JAYNPH010000163.1:3555-3861 GCA_038113685.1 Gammaproteobacteria bacterium | reverse complement strand
ACCAAAGGGCGCTCATAGGTTTCGCCAATCCGCTGGCGTTATCAGAATTCGGTGGTCCAGTAGCGCTTCCGGTGTCTGACTTTCTTGGAGGCGTCGATCATGATCTATCTTACTCCTCTGCAGGAGCGCTTGTGCTGGGTGATGTAGATGGTGCGGATCAAGCGTTCAGGGATCGGGAGGATGAAGTCGCCAAAAGATTCAACTGTTGGAGCGGCCCGACCGATTGTTCGATTGATGGATGGCAGAAAGACGGTACTTACGGCGGAAACATTGATCAAACGGAAGACACGTTTGCACTTTATGCCA
>JAYNPH010000163.1:1549-3545 GCA_038113685.1 Gammaproteobacteria bacterium | reverse complement strand
TGCTTTCTTTCCAGGGTGATCTTGGTGGGGTGCCCTATTCCGGTAACGTCGGTGTTCGTCACGTCGACACTGATGTCGAAATCGTCGGCACTATAATCGAGGTAATAGATATCGATGAGACTGACCCGTTGAAACCAGAGCCGATAAATGGTGCGCCTTCCCAGGCTAATTTGTCTCATAACTACTCGGAGGTGCTGCCGTCGCTCAATTTGACTTTTGATCTTCGCGACGACCTGTTGCTACGGGCGGCTGCCGGTAAGGTCATGAGCAGAGCGAGTTTTCAGGACGTAAACCCAAACTCGAGGTTTGCCGCGGCGCTGCAAGAATTTAGGGGTGGTAATCCGTACCTTAACCCTATTGTAGCGTGGCAGTACGACCTTGCTTTGGAGTGGTATTTTGCAGAGTACTCGATTCTGTCGTTGGGCCTGTTCCACAAAGATGTTGAAGATTTTATTCAAGCTCAAAGAGGGATGCGAGTCATAGACGGGGTTAAAGATTCTGCCGGTGAGTCGGCGCAGTTCGCGGAATACATACCGCAGAATTCCGATGAAGCGCAAATAACCGGCTTTGAGGTGTCTTACCAGCAGACTTTTGCTCAGTTGCCCGCTCCGTTTGACGGGCTAGGGGTCGTCGCGAACTATACGTACATTGACTCTGATAGCGATTTTGAGCATCAATCCACGGGTGCGACGTTCGGTGTTCCCGGTTTGTCTGTGTTCTACGAAAAGGAATCATGGACGGCGCGCTTAGCCTACAATCACCGAGGCGAGTTCCTGGATACAGTGAATGGCTACGCTGGAGGACACCCACTTTTCGTGGACGATTACAGTCAGCTGGATGCGTCTGTGGGGTATCGTTTTTCCGACAATGTTAGCGTGGGTCTAGAAGCCATCAACATAACTGACGAAACCAGCGACACCTATGTATTGCTGGGTACAGGGCCAATAAAATGGTTCGACGGCAGCGTTCATACAGGACCGCGTTATCAACTAAACGTCCGCATGAAGTTCTAGCTCTTTGATCAGCTAGCAAAAAAGTCCGGCACCCAGCGTCTGGTTGGGTGCCGGTTTCCGGCTGTTTGTAACAGCTGAAAAAAATCCAAATCCACAAATCCGGCCGATTCATTTAAAGGAGTTCTTATGCCTTCTACTCAGGCGTTTACAGAGCGTGTGATTCGCGCAGAGTCGCCCACTCATTTCTTCGTTTTGCTGGTTGCAGAGAACGGTTTTCTTGTCGGGCTGAACGATCTAGGAGAGTCTGCACTTTTTGCAGACGCAGATGACCGCGTTATCTGGGAACGTCAGGTAGACGGTATTGAACACGTTGTCTCTGGTCACACCGTGAAAGCAAGCGAAGACGCACAAAGCCTTACAATGTCTATTGATGGGCAGGATATGGCGGTGACCATCAGTCGTGGGCCTGAAAAACTCCCCAGTGAGTACCTGGCCGAACTGCGACGTGATGGGTTAGTGTGTTTAAACAGCATTGTAGGTTCAGATGTTGTCGAGGGCCTGCGGCGCGTTGCCTGCGTGGGGCCTTATGAAGACCTGGAACCCACTACGGGGATTCCGAAAATCTGTCAAGATGCGGCTGTTGCCCGTGCTCTTACGGAGCCCGTTTCACTCTGGGTGCTGCGTCAGTATCTCGGTCATCACGATATACATTTAGGGCATCCACCGGGAATGGCCGTAGTCCATCCTGACCAGCTTGCTCGGGCCGGCCGAGGATGGCATATGGATCAGCCCTATACCCGTTCTAATAGCGGTCAAGTTTTCGAGCGCAGCGGGCCTCCGAAGTCCTGTAACCGAAATATATGTGTATCCGATTTTACGCACCTTAACGGTGCTACTGCTTTTGTCTCGGGCTCTCACAGCGGAGATTTTCACGTGCCGGAAGATTGGAACGCGCCGCTAAAGGAAGACCCCCCTCGCATGTCTTACTCCGGCCCTGATGCGACGGTATACGAGGCGCCAAGCGGCAGCATTATTCTTTATGA
>JAYNPH010000163.1:962-1539 GCA_038113685.1 Gammaproteobacteria bacterium | reverse complement strand
GGGTATAACCGCAGCGAACACAAGCGGGCAGCGATGCTTAGTTCAGGACAGGTCCCCGAGGTGATACCGAAAACCGATGCCAATCACGCCTATAACCGGCTTAAAGAAACACCTGTTTTTGGACAACTAAACGAACGGCAGCAGCTTGAGGTCGGGTCATTGATGCTGAGAACTCCTAGCTCGAGTTGACCGAGATTTTGTTCATCTAATTAAATTCTTGATTCAGAAAGGAGAACCCAATTCAATGCATGTAGGTACAATGTCAGGAACCTTCAAGCGGTCTAGCCTCGAGGAGGCGTTAGACGCAGCGCTCGCTCATGATATCCGCCATCTTCAGTTCAACCTTTCCACGTTGAATGTATCGGGAGCTCTTCAAGAGAAACTGAAAGCGGCTCGAACGACGGTGAGAGCGCAAATAGAAAAACGGGACATGACCGTCGCCGCATTGGCGGGACAAGCTAATATGGTTGACCCGGATCCCGTTAAGCGGCAGGAAGGCATTGAGCGTATAAAACAGTTTATCAGTGCCTGCCATGACGTTGGTACATCTGTCTTGGCCACTTGCACGGGTTCTCGG
>JAYNPH010000163.1:261-952 GCA_038113685.1 Gammaproteobacteria bacterium | reverse complement strand
CATGTGGCGCACGCACCCGGATAATGACAGTGCTGAGACGTGGGAGGTGTTGCGCGACACGCTGGAACAACTTCTGCCTCACGCGGAGGCGCATAATGTGATGCTGGCCTTCGAACCCGAGATTTGTCAGGTCGCAAGCTCTGCTGCTAAAAGCAAACGGCTGATTGATGAGATGGGCTCGCCTAACCTCAAAGTGGTGCTGGATGCGGCCAATTTGTTTGGTGAAGGCGATCTGTCGCGCATGAGCGAGGTTCTTGATGAGGCATTTCAACTGCTTGGCGATCATGTGGCCATCGCCCATGCCAAGGATTTGGATCGTGACGGTGATCCCGGTCATCTGCCAGCGGGTAGCGGCAAGCTGGATTATGAACGCTATGTGTCTTTGCTGTGCGCCTTACCGTTCGACGTATCGGTCATACTTCACGGTTTAACGGAAGCGCAGTTAGACGATTCCACTGAGATGTTGCGGCGTTTAGCAGCGTCCCATGCAACTCATTGATATAGAGACTGAGGTACCAGAGTCAGTGGTTATATCCAACATGCTTATCGCCAATCGTGGCGAGATCTCGATTCGTATTGCCCGTGCAGCAACGGATCTTGGAATACGTAGTGTCGCAATCTTCACCGAGGACGATGCGGACAGTCTGCATACTCGGGTTGCTGATGTTGCCCATGCTCTTCCCGGCAAAGG
>JAYNPH010000163.1:0-246 GCA_038113685.1 Gammaproteobacteria bacterium | reverse complement strand
TAGAGATTGATGCAGTGCTTGCTGCGGCAAAACAACATGGCTGCGACGCGATTCATCCCGGGTATGGGTTCCTTTCCGAACGAGCGGATTTTGCCCGTCGTTGTGAAGAACAAGGCATTACTTTCATCGGACCCCGTGCACAGCACCTGGATCTTTTTGGCGACAAGGCCCGCGCCCGCCAGGCCGCTGTTGCCGCAGACGTACCAGTGCTGGAAGGTGTCGATCGATCCGTCAGTCTAGAAGAAG
>JAYNPH010000162.1:1263-3861 GCA_038113685.1 Gammaproteobacteria bacterium | reverse complement strand
TCATACGGCCGCGCTGAACTTGAATGTCGTAATATTTCATAATCACCGACAAGCCGCGATCCAGCGCTTCCTGATTCATCTCCACCGATATAACGGGGATGCCAACATTGAGGAAGCACATAGCGATGCCGCCTCCCATGGTGCCGCAACCGATAACAGCGGCGCTGGCGATTTCTTGAGTCGCTGTGTCCTTAGGCACGTCCGGGATTTTCGCCACTTCTCGTTCAGCGAAGAACATGTGTATGAGTGATTCACGCTGGGGATGTTTGAGGCAATTAGCGAAACACTCTTGTTCAACCGCGATACCTGCATCGAAGTCACCCAGATTTACCGCCGCTTCCACGCATTGCACAATCATCTCAGGTGCGAAGCGCTTGCGCATTTTGCGAGCAGCGTTTTTGCGCGCGTTGTCGAAAATTTCGGCGTTGTCCCGGGCTTGGCGAACAATTTCTTCTTCATCGCGGATGCGTCGGATAGGACTGCCTTTGGCAATCAGGTTTTCCGCAAATGCCAGACCGGCCTCTACGATATCGCCCTCGGCTAGTTCATCGGCAATGCCCATGGCGACTGCCGCAGGTCCGGGAATCGGGTCGCCAGACAGCATGAAGTCCAGAGCTTTTTCAGCGCCGATCAGGCGGGGCAGACGCTGGGTGCCACCCGCGCCCGGCAGCAGGCCCAATTTTACTTCTGGCAGACCTACCGGCGCCGAGGGTGCGATAACCCGGTAGTGGCAGCATAGGGCTACTTCAAGGCCGCCACCAAAGGCGGTGCCATTAATAGCCGCAACGATAGGCTTGCTGCTGTTATCCATGGCGGTTAGGCAGTCGTGAAGGCTAGGGCCTTCGCTTTTACCACCAAATTCCGAGATATCCGCGCCGGCGATAAAAGCTCTGCCCGCACCGGTCAAAACGATCGCGGCGACTGCGTCGTCGCTCAGTGCTTGGCTTAAGCCGTCGTGCAATCCCTGCCGTACCCCAGAAGACAATGGGTTCACTGGTGGGTTGTCGATGGTCATTAGCGCAACATTGCCGCGCACTTCGTAATGTACGGTTCCTTTCATAGCCTCTCCCCTGGAAGAATTCAGATCAGTGGTAAAACGTTGTCCGGCAATGAGCGCAGTGCTGCTTCAAGGCCGGCCCGAGAGTTTGCCCCAAGTCGGCTTTGAAACCCAGCGGTATGAGGAAATCGCGTTCTTTATTCATCGGGATTTGTGTAACGTAGCGGACCTGAAATCGGCAACATTTATGTCATCACTCCGAAAATTTGATTTTCACTGTCACAGTCACTTTTCTGACGGCGCGCTTGCGCCCCAAGACCTTCTGGTGTTGGCGAAAGAGCGCGGCGTTGAACTGCTGGCCATTACCGATCACGACACGCTGAAGGGCTATTCCCCAATGCTGCAGGCCCAGGCGTCAGCACTGGGCCTTGAATTGATTAATGGCTGCGAAATCTCGTGTCAGTGGCAGCGCCGGGGTATTCATGTTGTCGGTCTCAATATGCATCTGCATGACCCGGACTTCGCGCTTGCGATGCAGGCTCAGGGGCAAGCGCGCTTGTTACGTGCCCAAGGCATCACCGATGCGCTTCAGCGGCTTGGGTTCGAGGTCGAACTAAAGCAAGTTCAAACCTTGGCAGGTAGTGGCATGATTGGTCGTCCGCACTTTGCCCAGCATCTAGTTGAAAGCGGGCAGATGCCGTCTATGGCGGCCGCTTTTAAGCGAGTTTTGGGGAGCGGCAAGCCCGGCGATATCAAGGCAAACTGGCCCAGTTTGGAAGACGTGGTTGGGTGGATTGTGCGAGCGGGCGGCGTCGCGGTCCTAGCCCATCCGCTGAAATATAAGATGACCCTAACGAAGTTGCGCAGTCTGCTAGACGACTTCGAGCAAGCTGGAGGGCAGGGCTTGGAAGTTATAACCGGTCATCAGGAACCAAACCAAATACGGACGCTGACAGATCTTGCCCTGCGCTATGGGTTCTACGCTTCTGCGGGTTCGGACTTTCACAGCCCCGGGCAGCCGTGGGCAGCGCTTGGCCATGTGCAGCCATTGCCACGGTCCTGCCGGCCAGTGTGGGAGCATTGGTCGTGACCGCGACGCATGACGTTGAGAGCGCGGGTGAACTGGACTTCGATGTCGTAATTGTCGGCGCCGGTGCCAGCGGATTAATGTGCGCCATACACGCAGGGCGCCTTGGACACCGTGTTTTGGTCCTAGAGAAGGGGGCAAAGCCGGGACTGAAGATTTTGGTTTCTGGCGGTGGACGCTGCAATTTCACCAACCTTTGGGCTGATCCTGAGCAACACTACCTGTCTGATAACGAGCACTTTTGTATTTCCGCCATGCGCCGATACAGTCCGGGTGACTTTATCGACATGGTAAATGCTCACGGCATTGCCTATCACGAAAAAAAGCTAGGTCAGTTATTTTGCGATCGCAGCGCCCAAGACATTGTCGACATGCTGCTGAGCGAGGCCGCAAAAGTAGATGTTGTGATCCGCTTGAATGCTGAAGTAACCGCGATTACTCCGTCGGAATCTGTCGCGGGACATTACGACGTGGTGGTAGCGCACGCAAACGGGCGCGAGGGGAAGGGCAATAC
>JAYNPH010000162.1:0-1253 GCA_038113685.1 Gammaproteobacteria bacterium | reverse complement strand
AATAACCGCATCGTCTCTGCTGACGCCTTCGGTCGTATTGGCCAGCGGCGGGTTGTCATTGCCAAAAGTGGCAACAGACCTCGCCTTGCGTCTTGCTACAAAGCTGAATATGGCGGTGGTTCCTCCAAGTCCTGCCTTGGTGCCCTTGACTTGGAACAACGCGGATCGCGGTGCGCTCGGGGCATTGAGTGGGGTCGCCTTAGACTGCGAGGTGTCTTGCGCCGGCCAGTCCTTCCGCGAAAATCTACTCTTTACCCATCGAGGGTTGAGCGGGCCAGCAGTGCTGCAAGCGTCGTCTTACTGGCGCCCGGGCGATGCCATCCACATTAATTTACTGCCGGATCTGAATTTGTCTTCCTGGTTTGCACAGGAGCAAGCCCGACGTCCCAAGGCACGGTTGTCGACAGTGCTTAAGGCCGTTCTCCCAAACCGCTTTGTGGATGCCATTGTTGATGACTGGTTTGCTGATGCGGTGATGGGGCAGTTGAGCAGCGAAGCCCAAAAGACGGCAGCACTGGCTCTGGAAAATTGGTCGTTCAGGCCTGGTGGTAGCGAAGGATATCGAACTGCGGAAGTGACCCTTGGCGGTATCTGCACCAGCGAATTTTCGTCGAAAACCTTTGAGGCCAAACGCTTCCCTGGGTTGTTCGCTGTTGGTGAGGCGCTAGACGTAACAGGGTGGTTGGGCGGATACAATTTTCAATGGGCCTGGGCCAGCGGGTACTGCTGCGCACAGCATTTGCCCGCCAGAGCCGGCAATTCCAAAAACGTCACTGGCTAATCACTACCGTTCATCTCCCCAAAATTACCATTTATCGACCGAGATATTGGAGGGCTTGCTCCGACGGGTAAATTCGCTGACTCGAAACCGGCGTACAGCCCCTAGATGCGTTTTTAGTGAGATATCCCATGAAACTGTTTACCTCGATCGTTTGCTTCAGCTTGTCTTTATTTGCAGTTCCCAACCTGGCGATGGCCGATGAGAAAGGCGTATACGTCTTTCCTCAAGTCGCCGCTCCCGAATACTCTGATACCAAGGATTTACAGTCCGATGGGATTTTCGGATTCGGCGCTGGCTATCGTTTTGACGGCCCCGTTGCCGTGGAAGCGGATTTTCTGACCGGCGACACAAGTCCAAAAAATAGCCTCGGTGAAGCCGATGTTGATGTCTGGAGTATTCGAGCGCTCTATCACTTCCTTGAAAGCGACAAAATTCACCCCTTTCTCAGCGTGGGCTTCGGTCAACAGGACGT
>JAYNPH010000161.1:0-3878 GCA_038113685.1 Gammaproteobacteria bacterium | reverse complement strand
CCCCCATACAACCCTTCCGGATTGTCGCCAGCAATAAACAACTCCTGCGGATACTCAGCCCGCGCGCCCGCATGGCGAATACCGCGAAAACGCCCCTCGCCCAGCTCAAGATGCGCTTCAAGCACTTCTCGGGCACCTTCTCCCAGCCTCAAATCGACTCTTCCCACAATACCGGCAATGGTTGCCTGTTGATCATCCGTTTCGCTTTGCTTTGCCTGATCGACAACAAACTCCGTTTCACCCAAACAGCGCAAGTGCTCTGGCCCCTCCTCACGGTATTCGGCTCGACACTCTATAAAAACCGACTTAACAATATTATGACCCGAACCCGTATCGGCCCACAGATCTTCCAGCAGATAGTTGCGCCCGCGCCTTTCCCTCCACAGATGGTGATGGGGATCAATAATCGGCCGGTCAGGATCGATGATCTCTTCCTGCACCTGGGCCAACCACGCGTCGGTTCCACTTGTCTCAATGTTCATTGGCCCTCCCTAACTGCCTTTAGATCACAACCCTACGCCATTCACTTACTCTGACGTAGATCACCACTAAGCCCTCATAGCTATAGCTATGACCATTTAGTCTCAGATATTTTGCTCATCAGCGATGGCCAAACGCGCCAACGCTGCCTGAAAAAAATCGGCTTCGCCCTGCCCACCCGCTTGGGTGACCAGTGATACCGGCTCGGGAGCGCTTGCATAACAATAACCGCCTCCCAAATAATCAAATGGCGCCACCTGCAACCGATCGATGCCAAGAGTATTGATCACCGTGCCTGAGGTTTCGCCACCGGCCACAACGAATTTGCGTACGCCCAATTCATACAGGCGCGCGGTCACGTTGCCCAGGATGCGTTCCGCCAGATCTGCCGCACCCTGTTGCCCCAGCGCCTTTTGCACATGTTCCACACCATCGGCATCCATAGTTGTGGAAATGCCCACAGCCCCTGCTTCGAGCTTGTCCTTCGCCCAATCGACAATACGGTCAACCTCATCAGAGCTGTTTGCAGCCCGCAACAGATCCACACGATACAGCGGATGCAGCCGTTCAAACAGCTCGAGCTGCTGATTCGTTTTGTTACTACAACTCCCGGCGAGTACCGCGATGTGGCCAGGTGCTGGCGGCAGCAAAGTCTGTGGTTCGGGTTTCTGCCGCCCTCGTTGCCAGGCACGAGCAAGGTAGACTGGCAACCCATCGGCACCTGTCGAAAGCCGTGCATCCAGACAAAGCTCTGCTATACGAGTCACGTCTGTGTCCTGATCGATCCCATCGGCAACAAAAAATTTTGCGCCCTTGCTGGCTTGTTCGGCTAGATACGCTTCGGCTGCGAGATTGTCACCGCGCATAGTCGCAAGCGGCAGAAAGCCCACCTTGGCTTGGCTTTGTGCCTGCAACACCTCCACCAAATTCGAGTTGGTCATAGGCGTCACCGGATCACGGCTGGCCCCGCACTCGTGCAACATGACTTGATTAACAAAGGCACGACCCATATAAACCGTGACGCCCCCCCATTGAGGGCAAAACAGCACTCGCTCCGCTCCGGTCAGCTCCATTAGCGCCTCCGAGACAGGGCCGATGTTGCCCTGTTCAGTAGACATAAAGAGGGCGCTGTATTTGTAATAGAGGCGCTTGGCCTGCTTACCCAGGAGTGCTTCACCAATGCTGCGCGCCTCGGCAGCAGCCTGGCTGGGTGCTGCCAACCGAAGCCTGCATCCCACAACGACCGCCTCGGCATCGTTATCCAAACCATCTAACGCCCCAGCCGAGGTGACCAGCGGGCAGCAAACGCCCTCTCGCTCCAGCAGGCTGGCCACCATCAGGCCACCGGTAAGATCATCAGCGATGACGCCTAGTTCCAGCACTTAGTATTCTCCATAGATGAGGCCTGCTCATTTAACAAAAAAACGGGGTTCAGAGTCAGACGTCAATCACGTTAGCATCCTCACCGAAACGGCTGCGACCGCCAGCGTACATCGGCCAAACGGTTTCTACACCCGAGTGCGGAAAAATCGGCTCTGTACGTCTGCTCATTGAACAGAATTCAACCGCGAGGACATTCGACTTACGTGAATAGTAAACCCAACCTGGTTGTGATCTACGCAGACGATCTGGACGGTAAAAGTGTAGCCAAGTCCGTCACCGAAGGGGCTGAAAGCCCACATCGTCAGTTGTTCTGGGAATATGCCGCCAGCCAGTTGGCGATTAGACAAGGGAAGTGGAAACTTACGGTGAACGGCCGGGACGACGGTAAGGCGGGGCTCGCGCCTCGTGACCCCGATCTGCCGGAAGAAGTGAACCTGAAGAACATCAAACTGGATCCAAGCGAGGCAGAGAACTTGTCCAAGCAGCATCCGGATCTAACCAACCAGCTATTAGGGGATCTTAGATCCTGGGCTGCTGACATAGGAGAAGTCTAAATGAGCGATTCTTTACCCAACGTATTGTGGGTCAGTTTTGAGGACTGCCTGCCTCATTTCGGCTGCTATGGCGATAACGTCGCAACAACACCCAACGTCGACGCTCTTGCATCACAAGGCTGCATTTACCCCAACGCATTCTCGTCGGCGCCAATCTGCGCCCCAGCCAGAGCAGGCGTCATTACGGGAATGTATCCGCCCAGCATCGGGGCACACCATATGCGCATCAGCCAGGCAAGACCGGACACTCCGATTCGCCCGAAACAATACGATGCACCTACCCAACACTTTGTCAAATGCCTGGGTGAATACTTCAGAAGAGAGGGCTACTATTGCTCGAACAATGTTAAAGCCGACTATCAGTTCACCCCGCCTTTTGCCGCTTGGGACGACTGGTCGTATGGCGCCCACTGGCGCAATCGGCCAGACCCGGACATGCCTTTCTTTTCCGTGTTTAACCCCGAATATACACACGAGTCGGGTATGTGGGAGGACATGCGTTCAAGGCCTGTAATGGTAGAACCCGAGCCCGCGTTCGAAGCAATAACCGACCCTGACTCGGTGGAGGTCCCACCCTACTTTCCGGACACACCCCGAGTCAGAAGGAGTATTGCCAAGAACTATGACAACATCGCTCAGTGCGACAAGGTCATGGGGCAACTACTGACCCAACTCGAAGAAGACGGCCTGGCAGACAATACTATTGTCGTGCTCTGGAGTGATCATGGGCCTATGCCGAGAGGCAAGCGACACCTCTATGATACCGGGCTTCACTCACCCATGATCATACGTTGGCCTGGTACAGTCGGGCCCGGCACCAAAAACGAGCGGCTTGTGAGCACCATTGACCTTGGTGCGACCATGCTTAGCGCCTGCGACATTACTGTACCACCGCATATGCACGGCCAAGCGTTTTTAGGTAAGGAGGCAAGGGCTGAAAGGCAATACGTGCATGCCTCCCTGGATCGCAGCGACATGGATAATGACATGGTTCGGGCCGTGCGTGACAAACGCTTTAAGTACATCAAAAACGCTTTTCCGGAAAAGCCCTACCTGCTATGGAATCGTTTCAGAAACAATCATCCCATCATGCAGGAATGGTACCGGTGCTGGCTGGAAGGCACGCTTAACGAGACCCAGTCTGCCATGTTCGCCGACAAACGACCGGTGGAAGAACTTTACGATACGGATGCAGATCCGTGGGAGATCAACAATCTTGCGACAGACAGCGACTATGTTGACGTACTTGAACGTATGCGACAGGAGCTTGACACATGGCAAACTGAAATCGGGGACTTGGGTTTTGTAGAGGAACGCGTCATGAAACTTGCCCACTACCCCGACGGCAATAAGCCCGAATGCAACGGGGCTGGTTGTCTAATTTTCACAGCGGAATCCTACGGCCAGGAACAGGCTCCAGAGGCGTTCACCGTGCCGCAGACTCACCGGTTGCAACTGTTC
>JAYNPH010000160.1:0-3890 GCA_038113685.1 Gammaproteobacteria bacterium | reverse complement strand
GTGCTGCGCACGGCGAAATTGTCACCGATGTCTGCTACTAAGAGGTAACTCTTGTTCTGCCATTGAAAGCTCGCCATCGCCTCCCAATCGATTGGGTCCGGCATATCAATTAACCAACTGCCCAAGTGGCGCCCTTGGGGAGTCAGGGCAAATATCTGGGGACCACTGCCGCTGTCGTTCATGCTCCACAAGACGCCTGCATCGCGGTGGCTGCTGGCAAGACCACTGGACTCATCAAGGTCGGCGGATTGAATATTTCCCATCCATTGAACCGCTGCAGGCAATTCGGTCACGCCCTCGTCCTTGTCCGTGTCCTTGTCCTTGTCCTTGTCCTTGTCAGAAAATACCGGCCCTGACGTCAATATGCCCAGAGCCATTGCCGCCGACATGGCAATGCTGACGAAGTTATTGTGCGTTCGGGACACGGCTGTTTCCTCGTGAGCCGTTTGCTTGCATTCACAGCCAAGCATTAGGCGCGGATTGAACAAGATGTGATGATACCATCGTCTCTTGAGCTGCACGGCGTGATCTTTTATGACAAACAAACACAACGATATCTCCCAATTCACCAAGTTACTTAGTCAAAGTAAAAACACTGTTTTTTTCACTGGAGCAGGCATAAGCACAGAATCTGGCATACCGGACTTCCGCAGTCCCGGCACCGGGCTGTGGAACAAAATAAAACCCATTCAATTCCAAGACTTTGTGGAACAGGAATCTGCGCGGGAAGAGTCTTGGCGTCGAAAATTTTCAAACGATGTGATGACACAGGCCGAACCTAATGCAGGTCATCGGGCTATCGCCCAGTGGTTTGGCGCCGATCGCGCCGGCGGGGTCATTACCCAAAACGTCGACAATCTGCATCAGGATTCTGGGCTGGACGACGGGCGCATTGTGGAGCTTCACGGTAACGCCACTTATGCAAGTTGTCTGTCGTGTCATGCGCGCTACGAACTGCCCCGACTTCAGCAACAATTTGAACAGACCGGATCTGTGGGACCCTGCGAGCTCTGTCAAGGCTTAATCAAGACCGCGACCATATCCTTTGGGCAAAGCATGCCAGAAGCAGAAATGATTCGCGCCCAGCAGCTAGTGGAAGCCTGTGACTTGATGATTGTGCTTGGCTCCTCATTGACGGTTTACCCGGCAGCTGGTTTTCCCCAATACGCCAAACAGCTGGGCGCAAAACTCGTAATCGTCAATCGGGAGTCCACCGATCAGGATGCCTTGGCAGATCTTGTCATCCACGAGGCTATTGGTCAGGTGATGACCGATGCGTTAAGCCTGCTGTCCCAGTGAGCCGTGAGCAAATCGACGCCTTCAAATACGGTTGACGACGACACTGCCAGGCGCCTTCGGGCGCGAATTTTCGCGGCAATACCCGCATGGCAGACGGATCACATTGGCGAGTTTCACTTCCTTAGCGGCGGATACAGCAACGCCAACTATGCTTTTTCGCGCAGCGCTTCGGCAGTTCAAGAGCGCTATGTACTGCGTATTCCGCAGCGCCCCCAACCCTTTGTGAATCGCGACGCAGAAGCGTTGTGGTACGAACGCCTACCCTCCTCCGTTGGGGTCCAGCCCGTAGTTTTGGATCGGCAAACCGGCTTGATGATCTCACCTTGGATAGAGGGGGTATTACTCATAGACGCCTTCAACAAGGGTGTCGATCCGACAGACTTGGTTAGTTACTTAATCAGCCTGCATCGCAATCTACCCAGCACTGCTCGGCGCTATCATGTGCCCTCACTATTGCCGAAGTTTGTCGGTGAGGAAGTTCCTCCTGGGGCCGCCCAACCTGCGTTGGTTATCGGGCCAGCGGAGCACTCGGCAAGGGTCCCCGAGCCGGCTTACCTAACAAGCTGTCATAACGATTTAAATCCTTGGAACATTGTTGTGACCGACGCGGGCTGGATGACTCTTGATTGGGAATTTGCCGGCGCAAACGACCCGCTATTCGACTTGGTCAGCCTGCACCAAGGGCTGGAACTTGAGGATGCGCTTCTGCCGGAAATGGCAGCGATGTTTGTGACGGATATGGTGCAATCCAGATTAAAGGACGCCCTTGAGGCGTTTTGGCTAAGAGAATGGGCTTGGGCAACCTTCCAGCAACGCTCCGGTAATAACCGCCCGGAAGTCATCTCACAAATCGACACCGCCGCCTACAAACTGCAGCGCCTTACGCGGTCCTAAACATGGATTGCGCCGCTCTTATCCTGCGTCTAAAGCCTGATGAATCAGCGCTAATCCGCCATCCAGCCGGGTCGATCCTAGGCCCGAGCACACACTGAACGCGCACTGACGTTGATTTAACTCATGTCGGTGCAATCGCAGAAGACGTACCCGGTCGCTGGGATTTTCTCTCAAGGGGTCGGGTTCCCATGGTATGTCGGGTTCACAGAGCAGATAGTGACGCGGCGCTTGCTTGATCCAAGCCTCTTGAAAAGCTGCCGGCGTCGGGCCGTATTTTTCCTGCCACCAAATCAACAGGGTGAGCAGATCTGTGTCTAAAATGCAGTGGGCATCACTGGGCAAGGCTGCCTCTAGCTGTTGTTGCTGGATAACCAGCGTTAGCAAGTCCGAGGGCCTGTAACGATAATCCGAATCGGCTTTGTCACCGCGAGCCTGCAAATAGCTCCGCGCGAGTTCCGGGAACATGGGCCAGTTCAGATGGTCTGCTAGCGCTTGGGCAAGCGTGGATTTTCCCGACGACTCCGGCCCTGTGACAACAAAAATCATGTGCCCAGCATTCGCTGGCGCCAACTTTGCCAGCCCCAAACAGCCATTCCCAAATAGACGCCGTACAGACCTGCGTATAGATAAAGGCCCTCGACACCGTTCAAGCCTTTGACGATATAAAGCGCGATTTGCACTAGGTCGATAAGAAACCATGCGATCCAACTGGCCAGGTATTTACGCGCACTCATCCACATGGCGACAAAACTGGCAACGGTTGTGAGGCTGTCCGCGTAAGCGAAATCCGCCTGAGAATAACGCTCAAACAAATAGCCCATAAGCACGGCGCCAAGGACGGTGATGATGAGCAACGCGACGACGGTGCTGGCGCGAATAGGCTGGGGTAAGAGGTCCCCCTGACCCTGTCGCAGCGATTTGGCGCCATACAGCCAGTAGTACCACCCGTAGGCATTCATGACGACGTAATAGAGATTGAGTAATACGTCGGCGTAGAGCAGCGCTCTCGCAACGACGACGGTTGTTACCAGAGCGTAGAGCATACCAATGGGAAAGGTTAAAACGCTCTCTCTGATCAGCAGCCAGACGCAAAGCAAGCCGCTGATAAAGCCGGTAATTTCCAGCCAGTTCTGCAGTAAAAATGTCACGCCGGCACTCAGAAGATAAAGGCAAGGAGCTTGCCGCGTTAAACCTAGGGGCGCAACTTAAAGCTGCTGGCCGTCTGCCCGGCCGCAAAAACGACGCGACCAGCCGTATAAGAGGGCTGAATTCGACATCGGCTCAAACCGAGGATTACGTTGGTGCTTCCCACTTCCCGCCATGCAGAACGCGCACGGTCATCGCTTGTTGGGTGTAGGGCACCAGCGTCATGAAGCCGTCGGAAGGCGCTGCGTTCTTGCGCAGGGAGGCCTCACTCAGGTTCGCAGAGCTTGCGAAGCTAGGGTAATTGGCTTTGACGAGGGCATTTTTTTCAGCGTTTGGCGATCGTTGCCAACACGACTGATGGCCTCGATTTGCTGCCAGCAAATCCTCGGAAAACGGTAAAAAAAACACCGTGGGGGCGCTTTTCGCACCTTTTGCATCCACGTCGTCGGCAGGATTAACCGATCGAATTTGCTGGGTCATGGCTGTCGTACCTCGTTCGCCCACACTGGCTGCGTTGTTAAACCGTCTGGCATTCTTGGCGAGCGTTAGAC
>JAYNPH010000159.1:0-3907 GCA_038113685.1 Gammaproteobacteria bacterium | reverse complement strand
TATTTCACCACTGTCACAGGGCATGACCATTGCCGGACAGGCCCGTACAGTGAGCGTTCTTGCTGGTGATAATGCGGCACTTCATGAGGTCATCGGCCGGCTGCGTCAAAAAGAAGTGTTGGTAATTGACGCCGCCAATTATGATGATCGTGCTGTATGGGGTGGTATTTTAAACACCCGTGCCAAATTGCGAAACATCAGTGGTGTTGTGCTTGATGGTGCGGCGCGTGACGCTGCAGAAATGCGCAAAATGGGCTTGCCAGTTTTTTTGAGTGCATTGTCACCAGCCGGGCCACATAAAGGCTGGGGCGGCTCAATTGACGATAGAATCAGCTGTGGTGGCGTTGTCGTTATGCCCGGCGATATTATTCTTGGTGATGATGATGGCGTTACAGTTGTACCATTGGCTCGTGCAGACGTCGTTCTCGAAGCTTCGCTAACAAGACTGGCCTATGAGGCTGAGATTTTGGAAAAACTGGCTACAGGGGCTGATATGAGCGGCCTATTCCCGTCACCAGAGCTGGAGATAATGCCCTAGCCAAACTCGTTTTGGTATAATGATTAGGGGGAAGTCTACACCGGCACACTCACTGATAACGTCAAATCTCTCCCTCATAATTTGGGCTAGGGTAGCATAACACTGTCAGGGTGGGTGTTTCCCCCGTCTAATAGTGTAAAAGGCCCTCAGGTTGTTGGAAAATGCAATCGAATTGGATGAGCGGGTTTTCTGTTAGCACAAAAACTCTATTAGTATCCTGGTAAGTTGCGGGAATATCTACCCTAAACCTGTATTAATCAACTAAAGAATAAGACTCCATTCACTTCACGACTAAAAGTTTGCAATTCAATCAGGGCCAATAGATCGACGGTCTAGCCACCCTAGAGTATGCTTTAAAAAGAGAGGCTAGTAGGCAAACTCTACAGCTATTCTATCTAACAATAGTGCTTAACTCAGCAATTTGACAACAATTGACTAATAGGCCTGCGCAATTGACAGGCATTACACCTTCACGCTTTTTGCTCTATCTCGATATCAAGCTTCAACCAAATTTTCCATAAACCAAATCAGGTAACCAAGTAATGACATCCGGAAACAGCGCAACGAGAACAAGCACACCAATGTAGGCTAAAAGGAAAGGCAGGACAGCAACTGAAATTTTATCAATTCCAAGGTTAGTTATCCGAGCCGCAACGAATAGGTTTGCTCCAACAGGAGGTGTCAAGAATCCCACCTCACAAGAGATCACCATCACAATACCGAACACAATGGGGTCTATACCAAGCGCCATTACGATAGGCAGTAATAAAGGCGTCAGCAAAATGATCTGAGCAATGGACTCAAGAAACATGCCGGTAATTATCAAAATAACGGCGATGATCATGAGCAAAAGGAATGGGCTTTCTGTAACCCCACTGAGGGCCTCGCCAATCATATCAGGCACAGATAAGAGGCTCATCAATTCTCCAAACGCTTTGGCGGGCCCCACAATAATCAAAACTGCACCTGAAATCATTGCCGTTACCTTCAGACAAATAAGGATTTTTTTGATGGTTAATTCACGGTAGACAACGCCTCCAATCAATAATGCATAAAAAACGGCAACCGAGGCCGCTTCCGTCGGGGTAAATGCCCCAGAATAAATACCGCCAAGTATTATAAATGGAGCAAAGATCGCCCACTTTCCATCAGCCAATGTTCTCCCGACCTCACCCCATGAAAATATTGAGCCATCACCAACATAATTTCGGCGTTTGGCAATGATATAAACTGTTAGCATCAGCAAAGCAGTTGCAAAGAAGCCTGGTATAAATCCAGCTAGAAACAATCGCGGAATGGATTGCTCAGCAACAATGCCATAAATAATCATTAAATTACTCGGCGGGATAAGGCTGCCCAGAGCACCACCAGCGGCAGCAATTGCACCGCCCATCGCAGGGTCCCAGCGCTGTTTGATCATTGATGGAATCATAACTGCACCAATCGCAGCTGTGGTTGCAGGGCCAGAACCAGATAAGGCTGCAAAAAAAGCACATCCAAGCACTGCCACAAGACCCAAACTACCGGTGTAGTTGCCAATCATTGACTGCGCCATGTTCACAATACGACGTGCCATGCCTCCCTGCTCCATCATGGAGCCCGCGAACACAAATAATGGAACTGTAACGAGCGGGAATGGTTCTACGCCCGTATACATGGACAGCACAACCTGAACCAAATTCAGGTCCATCATGAAATAACCAATCGCTGTACCTATGGCGACTGCGATTGGAATTGGCACTGCAAGAACGATCATTAAGACCATCGAGCCAAACATGATCAGAGCCTGTTGGCCTTCTGATAGGTCAAAGATAAAATCCATCAAGAGGTCATGCATGTGGCAAATCCTCTTCATCACGAGGTTCTAATATTGGTTCATCATACTTTATCCAGCGGTAATAGACCTGCGCCAACCTTAAAGTCATTAGACCAAAACCAAGGATCAGGCACATGTAGGGCCATTTTTGATCAATGTCTAACGCTGGCGAGCGATATTCATCTTTCCAAAAAGAGAGATCCAACAAAACACTTTGATAGGTGAGAAAAATGCCAAAAAGAAACCATATGAGGTCACTGAAAATTGTCATCCCAACCGCAACCTTTGTTGGCAATAATTGGACAAAATTCATCACACGAATGTGCGCACGCTCTCGAACTGCCCACGCAACTGAAATGTAAACTGACCACAACATCGCATAAATCGCCAACTCGTCAGACCACGACGTTGGCATGTTAAACAAATAGCGCATGACTACCTGGAAAAATACCATCGAAGCCATAAACATAACGAGGGTGCCGGCCAAAATTTCTTCAAAATATTTTTCTAAAAAATTCCACATTTTAGCAATCTCACTTGTCAAAATGTAAGTGCTGGCCCCAAATTTGAGGCCAGCATAAAAGGTTAGTTATTTATTTTGCAGCCGCATAGATCTTGTCCATAATTGCGACATACTCAGGACCACGCTCTTTGGCAAAAGCACTGTGGACAGCCTTAGCCTTTTCAACCCAAGGGCCGATATCCGGCTGGGTGAATGTTACACCAGTGGCTTCCATCTTCTTTTGCACGATGGACATACCGTAGTTGGTGTGGAAACGTGACGCCGCAGTGGCAATTTTTGCTGCCATTTGCATAGCTTACATCTGACTGTAGTCAAGTTTCTTCATGAATGAATCACTGACAAAGAATGGAGGCGCAAGCACAAAATGCCCAGTCATCGCAACATGCTTTGCAATGTCGTGGAACTTTTGTGAGTACTGAACATCCAACGGCAAGTCACCACCGTCAACAGTACCAGTCTGAGTTGCAGTCAGAGCTTCCGACCAAGCGATCGGCACTGGATCTGATCCGAACGCCTTGTAGGTATCAACCATTACAGTGTTCTTTGGAACGCGGTACTTCATTTTTGCAAAGTCAGCAAGGTTGTTAATAGGCATCTTAGTATTGTAAATGTGCCGGAACGAAAACAACGGAATAGTTACAAGATGGACACCAACTTCCTTGGGCATTCCACCCCAGATATCTTGACCAACTGGACCGTCCGCGATTTTTACAGCGTGATCATAGTTTTGGATCATGTATGGCAGCACCAATAAGTCAATCTTCGGATAGAAAGGCCCAGCGTTATTCTGAGCAATCATAGTGCCATCAAGAGTGCCGAGTTGAAGCTTTTTAAATTGCTCTTGCTCACTACCCATTTTATGGCAGCAGTGCACTTTCACTCGAACCGTACCGCCTGAAAGTGTTTGGAAACGCTCTGCAAACAGATGCATGAAAGTCCCATATGGGTGGCCTTCATTAACTGAATAACCGATGTTCATTGTTACTTTTTTCGCGTTTGCAGGAGCTGCCACCAATAGCAAAGCCGCAAA
>JAYNPH010000158.1:0-3961 GCA_038113685.1 Gammaproteobacteria bacterium | reverse complement strand
CATCAAGGCCATTGCGGGTGGTGGTGGGCGCGGTACCCGAGCAGTCACCGATCCAGCAGAACTGGAGGAAGCATTTAAAGCCTGTCAGCGAGAAGCTGAAGCGGCGTTTGGCATCGGCGATCTCTATGTGGAGGAGTTTTTGCCTTCGGCGCGTCACGTGGAAGTGCAGATTCTAGGTGATCTAGAGGGTCAGGTGACGCATCTGAGTGAGCGGGAATGCAGCATTCAGCGGCGTAATCAAAAGATGATAGAGATTGCCCCGGCACCAGCCTTAGACGCTGGTTTGCGAAATCTCATGATCGATGCGGCGATGCGTTTTGCCAGCCACGAAGGCTACAGCAATCTAGGTACGTTTGAATTCCTGATTGACACATCGGCGCCGCACGGCGAACAACGTTTTGTGTTCATTGAAGCGAATGCAAGGCTGCAGGTCGAACATACCGTGACGGAAGAAGTGACCGGGGTAGATCTGGTGCAAACTCAAATTCGTCTGGCCGCAGGTGAGTCGCTCAGGGCGCTGGGTTTGGCTGATCCGGATACCCATCAACCACGTGGGTTTGCTATCCAGGCCCGTGTCAATATGGAAACCCCGGTGTGCGAACTGATGGTTTTGGTTACGCCGGTTATGAAACCGCGGTGGCGTTTGATTCTTTGCTGGCAAAGGTTATTGCTTCAACCAAGGCAGATGATTTTTCTGCAGCGGTGCGTCGTTTGCAGCGGGCCCTGTCGGAGTTCCGCATTGCCGGTGTGGCCAACAACATCTCCTTTATACAAAATATATTGGCCCATGAGGATTTCGGTAAAGGGAATACTCACACGCGCTGGATTGAAGCTAACGCGGCATTGCTGGCAGAACCCGCACAGATTGAATCGCGGCATCCTGTATCAACGCTATCTAAAGGTACAACACAGCCCGGTGCGACACGGCAGGTCAACCATGATCCTCTAGCCCTCTTTAACACCGATGGCAATAGCAGTCTGACCAGTGCCGGGACAGATTCTGCCCACACAAAGTTGCTGGATGAATATCCGCATGCCCGCCGCACGTCCTCCCCCAAGCCGGGCACCCACGTTAGTCTTGATGTCACGGGGGGAGACGAGGTATACGCAGGTCAAGGGGTCGCTGTTTGTGAAGCGATGAAAATGGAACACATCATCCAGGCGGAGTGCAGTGGTCGGGTCTGTGGCGTCGTTTTGGCGGCGGGTGATATTGTGCGCGAAGGGTCGCCCATTGTTCTCATAGAAGAAGGCGAGGTGGCGGAACGTGCCCAAATTAGCAAGGACGAAATTGAATTAGACTATATTCGCCCGGATCTTGCGGAGAACCGTGAGCGACATGCCTTGACGCTGGATGAAAATCGTCATGAAGCGGTTGCCAAACGGCATGCTCGGGGCTACCGGATGCCTCGCGTTAATGTTGAGGAGCTGGTAGATGAAGGCTCGTTTAAGGAATATTGGCCGCTGCTGATCGCGCGGCGCCACCACCGGCATGATCTTGATACCTTGCGCGAACAAACACCGGCGGACGGTTTGCTTGCAGGGACTGCCACTATCAATGCGCCCTTGTTTGGCGATGACGCTGCCCGGGCAATGATAGTGCACTACGATTACACCGTATTAGCGGGCACCCAGGGCAAGCGCAATCACTACAAACAGGATCGTGTGTTTGAGCTGGCGCTGCGATATCGCCTGCCGCTAATACTCTTTGGAGAGGGGGGAGGCGGTCGACCAGGTGATGACAACATCGGTCCACGAGTGCCTCATGAAGTTGTAACATTTACCTTGTTTTCCCAGTTGAGTGGGCTGGTACCGCTGGTCGCCATCGTCAATGGACGTACATTCGCGGGCAATACGGCGCTGGTGGCATGCAGTGATGTCATTATCGCCACAGAAGGATCGACCATTGCGATGGGCGGTCCAGCCATGATCGAAGGCGGCGGTTTGGGTATATATACCCCTGAAGAGGTGGGCCCGATGTCCTTTCAGGTGCCCAATGGGGTTGTCGACATTCTTGTTAAGAATGAAGCCGAAGCGGTCCAGGTAGCACAAAAATACCTCTCCTATTTCCAGGGTAATCTCAGTCAGTGGGAGGTGAATGATCAGCGAAATTTGAGACATATCGTACCTGAGAATCGGCTGCGCCTTTACGATATGAGAGAGGTCATTGACACCCTTGCGGATAAAGACAGCGTGCTGGAAATTCGTGAGAAATTCGGTATTGGCCTGATTACCTCGTTCATTCGTATCGAAGGTAGGCCGCTGGGCGTCATAGCCAACAATCCTCATTACTTATCCGGCGCGATCGACTCTGATGCGGCAGACAAGGGCGCCCGCTTTATGCAGCTTTGCGATGCATTTGATATTTCTGTGCTAAGCCTGATGGATTGTCCGGGACTGATGGTGGGACCCGACGTTGAACAAACGGCATTAGTCCGTCGTTGTGCAAAAATGTTCAATGTGGGTGCCAATATGACCGCCCCATTCTTTAGCGTTGTCGTACGCAAGGGCTATGGTCTTGGCGCGAATGCGATGGCTGGAAGTAGCACCCAGGTAGGAATGTTCAACGTGGGCTGGCCGACAGCCGAGTTCTACGGTATGAACGTTGAAGGCTCGGTTAAGTTAGGTTATCGCAAGGAACTGGAAGCGATAGAAGATCCCGAGGAGCGCCTGGCGGAATTTCAACGGCGCGTTGATGAAGCATACGAAGGCGCTAAAGCGGTTAACGCTGCGGCGGGAGGCGGGTTAGATGATGTAATCGACCCAGCCGACACCCGGGAATGGATTGCCCAAAGTATGAGTCGGCTACCACCTCCAGCACCGCGCAGCGAGAAGAAGTACCCGTATATCAATACCTGGTAAAGAGATCACTTATTGTGCTTAAACGATTTTTAGTGCCCGAGGAAGAGCAAGTACTGGTCAGCGAATCGGCGGTTCGTGAGGCGACGACCGCTCTGTTTTTGAAAATGGGTATGGCGGCAAAAGATGCAGAAACCGCATCGGATGTTTTGATTACCAGCGATGTGCGTGGCTGCGAAAGTCATGGAATTTCCAACATGCTGCGTAGGTATGTTGAGGGTTACCAGGCCGGGTTCTTGAACCCCAGGCCAAACGTAACCGCATTACGCGAATCTGCCGTCAGTGCCACTCTGGACGGAGACAATGGCCTGGGCATTCAGGTTGGCCCGCAGGCGATGCAAATGGCTGTCGACAAAGCCAATGAAACGGGCATTGGAGCGGTTACGGTTTGTAATGCGGGTCATTTTGGCATGCTTGCTTACTACGTGTTGCAGGCGTTACCTCACGATATGATTGGCATAGCCATGGTGTCTGCCGGCGGAGAGATTCAGGTTCCCTTATGGGGAACGGAACCGGTATTCGGCACCCAGCCCATAGCTTGGGGGGCGCCGGCGGCCTCTATGCCGCATTTCTTATTTGATGTTGCAACGACCCAGGTCGCGCTCAATAAGTGCATGTTAACCCGCCGGGTTGGTTCGCAAGTCGAACCTGGCTGGATTGCTGGTTTGGATGGCGAACCAATCCTCAGTGCTCAAGATTGCCCGGATTATCTAGATTTTTTTCTACTGCCGTTTGGTGGCACCCGGGAGAATGGTGGCCATAAAGGAACAGGGTTTGCCGCTATCGCAGATATTATGGCAGGGGTTTTATCCGGGAATCAGCCGGGTTTTATGGCCAAAAAGAACAGCAATTCGCTGTTTGTGATGGCGATTCGTATAGATGCGTTCATTGACGCGCTCCAGTTCAAGACCGATATGGATCATCTTTTAAAGAAGATATCGACGATGCAACCCATATCTGGGCAGTCCAGGGTCTACTATGCGGGCCTGCTTGAGCATGAAGAAGCCCAGCAAAGGCGGCGCAACGGCATCCCTTATCATCGTGAGGTCGTTGACTGGTTCAATCAGGCTGCACTGGACTTGAAGCTTGATTGCACGTTGCCATA
>JAYNPH010000157.1:0-4074 GCA_038113685.1 Gammaproteobacteria bacterium | reverse complement strand
TTCCGGAAAGGCTCCGACGCCGGGCGCGACGACCACGAGCCCGCGCCGCCGCCGAATCAAACGATCTACGCGGAATTTGAGCCCGGCTATAAAGTCGAAAGCCTGTGGGATCCATTTTGGTTTGAAGGCACACTGACCGCGTCAAAAGTTGAAGAAGAATTAGCAACCGCCTCATACACGCTTCGCGCTAATAAAATCGAGCCTTACGTCTACTGAGCCTGCAACACCAGCGGCAATGGCCGCCCTATTGATCTGTCAGTTCAACGGGTGATCGATATCGTCGTCGAGGCAATAACATCGACCGCAGACCACCCTGTGTTGATAGCGAACCCCTAATTTCGATCGACCATATCCTTGTCCAGCCGACGCCAGGTCAGCAGGAAGAACAGTGAGCTTGCCCCATACAGCAGCGCCATAATCACCATGGCGGACTGTAAACTCTGGGCATACACCGCGCCACAGACGTTCTGCAGACCTTCACTTAGCTCGCCGATAGCCCGGGGGTGGCACTGATTTCGGGTCAGCTCCTCCGCAGCGACGCCAAGTTCCGCTATGCCGTTAACGAAGAAAATATCGGATGTGAAACCAATAAAGAGCGGGCCGCAACCGTAGCCAATCAGATTGGCAATGAATAACAGTACCGCAGTTGCGGTAGCGCGCACGCGCATGCTGACGACGCCTTGGCCAATGGTGTATTGGGCAGCAATGTAGCCGTACTTTACGAATCCGGCGATGATCAAGCCCATGGCGGCAAAGAGTAAGTTCTGGGTCGTAAAGGCGAAGACATAGAACGGCACCGACAAGGCTAAGCCCAGCGCAGGCACCCAAGCGATCGCTCCTGGGTGCTTCTGGTAGAGTTTGGTTGCCAGCCATCCGGTCGCAAAGGTCCCGACAGCCGATGACAAAGACACCGGTGCGTTAATCCAGATGGCCGCTTCACCCGTTGTGATTTCATGCGCGCGCACCAAGAATATGGACTGAAATGACGAAATGCCGTAGCCACAAAAGGCGGCTACCGTGGCGCCGGCAGTCATCCACCAGAAGGCAGGCTTGGTCATCAGTTCCCGAATAGCCTCGCGTAGTTCCACCGGCTCTTTTGATTGGACTCCCTTGGGATCGGTATAACCTCGCGGCGGCTCTTTGACCGTCAACTTAAACACCACGGCAACCAATATGCCCGGTAGCCCCACGACAAAAAAAGCAGTTCTCCAATCGAATACGTCAGTCACCCAGCCACCAATCAGATTAGCGAACATGGTGCCTAGGGTTACGCCCATGGAGTAGACGCCAAGGGCCTGAGATCTGTCTCGTGGCGCATAGTAATCCGCGATCAGCGAGTTGGCCGGCGGTGTGCATCCGGCCTCGCCGATGCCAACACCGACGCGGCACATCAGCAGAATCCAGAACGCGCCAATGGTGACAGACCCAATGGTGACATCGGTTGCAAGTCCACATAAAACCGTCATCAGCGACCAAAGCGCGACGCAGATGCTCATGATCCACACGCGATGCGCGGCATCCGCATAACGTGCCAGAGGAATCCCCACAATGGTGTAGAGAAGGGCAAAGCCAAAACCAGTCAGCAAACCGAATTGGGTATCAGAAATCCCAAGCTCCGGCACGAGATCAGGGCCGACTACGGCGAGCAGGCCGCGGTCGACAAAGTTCAATATGTAGATAAGGGTCAGGGCTGAAAGCACGTAGGTTCGGTAGGGTTTGGTGCCGAAACCTGTGTTTTGGCCCGCCGCTTCGCCACCCGCTGGAACTGTGCCGGCTGAATCTTGTTCTTTTTTACTACTTAACCCAAACATATATTTCCTATTTCCTGTGGCATATCGCCAAGTGCTTCGAGGCTCGAATACTCATGTCACCTGTGAATCAAAGGAGCCTGCATCACCTGCTCACGCACGACGCTGCGAAGATCAACATTTGCGATCTATCTCTTTCGGTTTTAAACATGGCGGCGCTAGCTCGATCCCTCCACTGGCTAGCTTATCGTAGTTGCAGGCTGTTGACGCTAATTCTTGACCCATTGTCGCGTCGATGCGCAGAGATAACGCCCGCGCGCGACATAATGCTACCCTTTGTCTATCCGCTCTTTTAGCGCGATTGCTAGCCGCTCATGTTCGGGAGGAGATTTTTTGCAATACACGACGATCAAAGCCCGAGGGTTCGAATTTGAGGCGTTAACCGACGGACCTGAAGATGGTGAGCTCGTCCTGCTGCTTCATGGTCTGCCTAGAAATTGTTGGGAATGGCATCATCAGATCCCAGCCATCGCCTCCCTCGGGTTTCATGTGATAGCGCCTGATTTGCGCGGCTTTTGCGCGGGCGCAAGACCTAGCGAAACACAGGCGTACCACATACAGGAATACGTCGATGACGTGCTTGAGATTGCTGACGTCATCAAGGGCGAAGGCGCCAGCTTTCATCTGATGGGAACCAGCATCGGCGCGACCATGGCTTGGAGGCTGGCAGCACTCAACCCTGACCGCGTTCTGACATTGGTTTGTCTGAACATTCCGCATCAAGGCGCCTTCTTTGAAGCAGCGCAGCAATCTAAGGCCAATGCCAGTGATCAGCGCGAGCGTTTTCGTTATTTCGATGATTCGAGAAAGGAAGGGAACGAAAGAGCAATGTTCCATCGCATGCTCGAAAAACAGGGCATGCCGCTTGAGGAAACCGAGCCTTATCGAAAGGCCCTTGATAGCGATGAGGCGCTGCGTGCGGTCTACAACTACTACCGGGCCCTGCCTTTGTGGCAGAGGGATCGACTGCCCAAGTGTCCTATGCCAACCCTCTACGTCTGGCCACCCGGATCAGCCAACATATCGCCAGAGGCGGCTCGTTTGAATGAAAACCAAGTAACGGGACCTTATCGGTTTGAAGTGCTGGAAGACGTGCACCAGCCGATTCTACAGGCTGCCCCGGATACGCTAACCTCGCTTTTGCTAGAGCACCTGAAAACACACGCCCGCTAAGCGCAGGCTGATGAAGGCCACCGCAATGAAAGCCACTTTTACGTCGCCAGAGTGCCACTCATTTCAAAGCCTTCCGACAACCTACCGGATGATCGGGAGCAGACACATCGAGGAATCTCGAACCACCTAATTTGTCATCGGCTCTGAGTTGGGAAAACACTTCCCTAGGCAACATCGTTGGGGTGTAGGCCCATTGGCCACATGCGTCTACGGTCTCTCAGCGAACTCTAAACCAGCTAACGAACTTCCGCGGATCCGTTCGACGAGTAGGCAACTCGTCCATTGGCTGGTCAGCCTGCGCCAGCACTCACCGCCGCTCTATTTGGTGTTAGCGTGCTATACCTTTGCGATCAACTTCCGCTTCACGCTTGTCACGACGGCGGCTCGAAACATATCGGTGATAGGTGCGCCAACCGTCGTCGGTTTTAACCAGTTTGTCGTAGTAGCTGCCAGTTGACGTTAAGCCCTTGCCAATTAATGCAACGATGCGAAAACGCAGCTCAATGCCACGCTCATCCGATTCGGCATAAATGTTGGTCATCATATGGGTACGGGGATGAGCGGCCTCCGATTCCATAAACGCCTTTATGTCGTCGAGCCCATTGCAGACCCGAGAGCCAACACCTGTTAGATCAAACACTGCGTCCTGTGTGAATACGGTATCGAGTCTGGCCCAATCTCGATCATCGATCGCATCTCCATATCGTCCGGGAAGTTCGTGAATCTCAACCCGATCGGCAGTTGTCAGAATATAGGGTGATGTGATCATCTTGCGCTCGCTCGGCAGTGTCCAAAACGGTTCCGCGAGAGTGTGAATTTATCGACTAGTACCGTCAACCGCGCGACACAACAGCTCGGTTTATGTTTGGAATCAGATTAGCGATCAACAGTATCCTCGGCTGCCTCTGTTTGACGCGGCTGCGACAAATCTCAGCACGCAGCGCCTGCAGGTGAGGGGCATCCAGCGCAGCAAATTCCCGCAAGACCAGAGCCTACCGATGCGCTACCAGTCGATCGGGAATAGGAACTCGAAAGTCGCCCAAGCGTCTTGAGCAGAATGTTCAGACTGGACAGACAGGAATTTAGGTCTGGA
>JAYNPH010000156.1:0-4162 GCA_038113685.1 Gammaproteobacteria bacterium | reverse complement strand
ACCAGTGACGAGTTACGCGAGTTTGATGTCATCGTCTATGCCACGGGGTTTGACGCCTTCACGGGCGCTTTCGATCAAATCGACATTCAAGGTGTAGACGGTGAGCGGCTTCGTGATAAGTGGGCGAAGGGGCCTGTAACCTATCTTGGCGCGACGGTAGGGGGATTTCCCAACTTTTTGATGTTGGTGGGGCCGCAAACAGCGGCGTCGAACTTTCCCCGGGGTGCCGAGCTGAGCGTCGATTGGGTAACGCCTTTGATGGAATACATGTGGCATCACGGCTACCAACGCTTCGACGTCGACGACACCGCCGAGGCTCAGTGGTGCCAGCATGTAAAGGACTTGTACCAAGGCATGCTGTTGCGCAAAGCGCGTAGCTGGTTCACCGGCTACAACTCGAATCTCGAGGGACATGAGTACGGCAATATGCGTTACAACATCTATAACGGTGGAGGCCCCAAGTACGCCAACATGCTAAGCGACGTGGCCAGCAAGGATTACGAGGGGCTGCATTTCCAGTAACTTTGGCTCTCATTTACTTGGGCGGCGATAGCGACGTGACGCGAAAAATTTTCGGCCCAACGGCGGCGCGACCGCTGCGGTATGTCTGAAGGTTGGGTTCGTAACAAACAACGGGGATAAGCAGAGGGGATAACTATGCGGTTAACGGGCAAAGTTGCGGTGGTGACCGGTGGCGCAAGCGGCATGGGGCTTGAGTCGGTTATGAAGTTCGCGTCCGAGGGCGCCAAGGTGTTGATTGCCGACTTCAATGAACAGACTGGCGCTGCGGCCGTCGATGCTGCAACCAAGCAGGGATTCGACGTGGCGTTTATCAAGACTGACGTGGCAAAGGAATCGGATGTAGAAGCCATGTGCGAGCACGCGGTGAGCACCTTCGGGCGACTGGACATTTTGTTTAACAATGCAGGGGTGGGGGGCGCCATTGGCCCTCTGACCGAAACCACTGTCGAGGATTGGGACTACACCTTCGATGTGATGGCAAAGGGTGTGTTTCTGGGTATCAAGCACGGGGCCAAAGTTATGCGTGGTCAGGGTGAAGGTGGTTCCATCATCAACACAGCATCCATCGCGGGCTTGAGCGGTGATGGCGGCCCGCTGGTCTACTCGGCGGCAAAAGCTGCGGTGATCAACTTGTCGAAGTCTGCGGCAGTGGAACTTGCGCCTGACTACATTCGAGTCAACGCAATTTGTCCAGGATTCATCGTTACTCCTTTAACCGAAGGAAATGACCCGGAAGCAATTCAGCGAGTATTTTCGAAAAGCCAGCCTTGGCCAGATTATGGCCGGGGTGAGCACATTGCCGGGGCAGCGCTTTTTCTGGCCTCCGATGAGTCCTCATTTGTTACCGGTGAATCGATTGTGGTGGATGGAGGATCTACCGCGGAAGGACCGGGCCGTTCACGCAAATTTCCCAAGACGTCGGCACGAAATTCGCGCTACGCCGGAGTCACAAAGGGTTCAACCGGTGCCGATAACGACCTGCGCAAACTAACCAACAGTCACGATCGCGACGA
The DNA here is from genome assembly GCA_038113685.1 of Gammaproteobacteria bacterium. Lineage (GTDB taxonomy): Bacteria > Pseudomonadota > Gammaproteobacteria > Pseudomonadales > Azotimanducaceae > UBA4421. Next base: position 2,627 of record JAYNPH010000156.1, on the reverse strand, counting down.
TGACTCTTAGGAAGCAAAGAACATGAGCTTAGACAGCAAAGTGGTATTGGTCACTGGCGGTGCGAGCGGTATCGGTCGGGCGACGGCGAATCGTCTTGCCCAAGATGGCGCCCACGTTGTTGTTGCCGACATTCAAGCCGAGTTAGCTGAAGAGGTCGTGAGTCAGGTGAAAAACGATGGCGGCAGCGCTGAGGTATGCGACCTAGACGTTGCGGCGGAGGGCGCAGCAGCAGAGGCAGTTGCGCATGGAAGCGATACTTGCAAGGAATGGAGGCAGTTGCCGCCATTGTCGCCACTCACGGCCGATTAGACGGAGCCTTCAATAACGCGGGAATCGTTGGGCCTACGACCAAGCTTTTAGATATCAAGCCAGAGCAGTGGTCCCAAGTGCTTGCCGTGAACCTCACTAGCGTCTTTAGCTGTCTGCAAGCCGAAATCGCGCAGATGGTTCGGCAAGAGACCGGCGGCAGCATTGTCAATACCGCCTCGATCTGCGGTTTGGTGGCCTTGCCCCATGCCTCGGCCTACAACGCCGCAAAACACGGAATCGTCGGCCTAACAAAATCGGCCGCGCTGGAGTACGGGCCGCAAAACATTCGCGTGAATGCGGTCTGTCCCGGTTTTATCGACACGCCCATGCTGGCAAAAGGGGCCGGCGCTGATGCCAAGGTTTTGCAGGGAGTGGTGCGCACCATACCCATGCGCCGGGTCGCAAGGGCGAGTGAAGTGGCCGATGTGGTGGCTTGGTTGCTGTCCGCCCAGTCGAGCTACGTCAGCGGCGTTGCCATGCCCATCGATGGCGGCTGGGTCGTCCAGTAGGCGTTTCGCCGAGTTTAGCCGCGGTGTGACAGCAATGCTCCGCGAAGGGCACGGATCGCTAACTTCATTGGGATCCTCAGCAAAGACCCAGATCGACAACAAAGGAGAACCACATGGCAGCAAATACTGGCCACTCAGCCCCAGATAACAGTTGGATAGGGAGTCTGGACGAAGAAGTGCTGGAGCCCGAGCTGCCGATCATTGATCCGCACCATCACCTGTGGGTACGTAACGGCTATACCTACTTGATGCCAGAGCTGGCGTCAGACTTGGCCAGTGGTCACAACATTGTGGGTACCGTTTACGCTGAATGTCACTCCATGTACCGCCCCAGCGGACTCGAAGAGCTGCGGGCACTGGGTGAAACCGAGTTTGTTCGGGGGCAGGCGGCCATGAGTGTCAGCGGCGATTTTGGCAAAGCTCGGGCCTGTGATGTCATGTTCGGCAATGTGGATCTTAGATTGGGCGGAGCTGCGGAAGCGGTGTTTGACCAACATATTGAAGCAGCGGGCGGACGCTTTCGAGGTGTTCGCATATCCAGTGGCTGGCACAAGGACGCTCGCATTCATAACGTTGCCGATCAGCCCGGTCTGCTTATTGATCCCCGGGTGAAAGAAGGCATGGCCGTCGTTCAACGTATGGGCTTGTCCTTGGATTGTTGGCTCTATCACACCCAACTGGATGAAGTGGCTCAGGTCGCTGATGCCCATCCAGACTTAACGATTATTCTCAATCATGTGGGTAGCCCGATTTTGGGTGGGCCTTACCGAGGTAAAAACGACGAAGTTTTTGCTCAGTGGAAGAAGGATATCGCTCGGGTCAGCGAGCGCGGCAATGTGTATGTAAAACTTGGCGCCTTGCCGATTCGAATGCCCAGCTACGAGGGTGATCGAACACTGCCTCCCAGTTCTGAAGAAGTCGCTGATGCTTGGCGGCCTTGGATGGAAACCTGTATCGAAGCTTTTGGCGCCGAGCGATCTATGTACGAATCGAACTTTCCGGTGCAGAAACGTTGGTGTAGCTACCAGGTATGTTGGAATGCGTTTAAGCGCATTTCTGCCGGCGCGTCGGCGACAGAGAAAACAAGTCTTTTTGCTGGCGCCGCAGCTCGAGCCTATCGGATGGAAACTATTCTCTAAGCCTGATGCGCTGCCCCACCTGGGATCGAGCTAAACGAAACCGCTGCGCACATGCAGGCCCTAGAATCTCAGAATTAAACGGGCGGCTTTAGCCTAGACCGGCAAATTAAGGTATAATGTAACCCATTAATTTTACGCGCTTGCTTTGGTGAGTGCTAAGAGGAGTTAAGCCATGGAAGTAGTAAACAAAGTTACGCCTAACGAAGCGCAAATGAAGGGCTTTATGGAATCCGGCCACGATTCGCCCATTTACATGTTGAATTTAATCAAATTTAAAGAAATGGCTGAGTATCCGGACGGCCGGGAAACCAATCTTACCGGGGCCGAAGCCTATGGCATCTACAGCAAAGAAGTTGTTGGCCACCTTGCCAAGGTCGGCGGCGCGCTGGTGTTTTCCGCGCGAATTGAGCGTCTTATGCTGGGTGAGGTTGAAGAACTGTGGGATACCGCTGCCATTGCCATGTACCCCTCTCGCAAGGCCATGATGGAGATGATGATGTCGCCAGAGTATCAAGCCTCCGCCGTGCACAGAGAAGCGGGTTTGGCGGGCCAGCTCAACATCGAAACGGCACAACCCGCGGGCGGTTGGGTTAACCAACAGGCTTAGGGGTAGTAGGAAGATTCCGCGTTATCGCGACCCGAACGCTGCGATAACGCGGAAAAGAGAAC
>JAYNPH010000155.1:0-4440 GCA_038113685.1 Gammaproteobacteria bacterium | reverse complement strand
CAGCGCCGATCATGTTCACCGACAACTCCAGAGTCGCAAAATCCCAGTCGTCTCGCGCTGCAATATAAACTGCGAGTTCCGGATCTCACCAAGCTGATCCAACCATCCCCACATTGATCAGATCTGCTCGCAGGCGCCTGGCAGTCTGGGCAGCATAGGTCAAATGACCGGCAGAAGCCGCCACACCTTGAGTAATAGACGTACCGTAAGACAAGTATCGTAAATTCGGGAGCTGAGCCTTGGTCGGAGGGCACAAGCCGTCCCCGTCAATACCGTGATAGCGAACACCAGGCCCGCGCAGGGTGAGTCTCCACACATCAGGCGAGAAGGCAAAGGCAGACTGGGTTACATCTTCAAAACGACGTCTGGGATGTTGTGGGCGGACAATGTCAAAGGTTGTCGGCTCAGACGGAACAAGAAACCGCTCCCTGCTCTGCAAAGGACCATAAAACGGAATGAGTTCAGCGTCACCGCTGGCCGAGGAAAGGGTAATACGGATCCGATCACCAGAAGTCACAAAACGGATCTCGGTTGCGGTGGCCGCCAAAGTTCTCTCTTGAGCACCTTCGTTTAGCTGACAGCGAACGGCTTCCGGCAGGCGCTGCAAACGCAAACCGCCAACACCATCATCGTAGAGTTCTGCTACATTATGAAATTCAAGACTATTGTAAATCACCCCTTACCGCCGATCCTGATTTCTACCGAGCGGATCGTGCCGCTGAATTCAAAAGGCGCCTGATAGATCGAAGTAATAGGCGCTTGCCGATTTCGACCAATCTCGACTCCGCGCATCTTCTGCATGCGAGTGGCATCGGCAATCTCGAGGGTACCGGTGGCATTGCCGTTCACCATAAAGGTGAAGGTTCCGGTACCATCGCCACTTCGGGCGAAGGCCAAACCGGCGGTTACTCGACCCGTCGGTAACGGGGCAGAGCTTCGGCCGATATTCTCTGTGCCAAGGACGTTACATGCCAGACTCAGCACACCATCCTGAACGAACAGTGAGATACCATCCCAGGACTTGCCTTGTGCATAGATGACACCATCACCGCCACAACTTGGTATTTCCAAATCAGCTATCAAAGACCACTCCCGGGCGTTGACGCCTGGCGACTGCTTTGAGGCAAGCCGCGCCATAGGCGGCACAAACCGATAGTCGGGAGCACCCGTTATTGCAGGGGTGCCAACAGTCTTCGGGCCACGATCACCGATACGGTCATCAAGGGGCAAGACACCATGACGTTCCGCCTCGGCCCACCAACGCTCCACCATTTGTTTCAGCCGCTTTGGCTCCCGGGCAGCCAGGTTGTTGGACTCAGAGAAATCTTCGTCCAAGTGGTAGAGTTCCCAGGCCTCGCTATCGTAGTCATTGCCCGTTTCGTGCCGCACCACCGCCATCCAGCCATCGCACCATAGGGCACGGTTGCCAGTCATCTCGAAATGCTGCACCGGCTTTCGGGTCGGTTTACTGCCATCGCTCAGGGTATAGGCTAGGCTCGTGCCGCTAATCGGCATCTGCTCATAGCCGCCATAGCTCGAGCGCGGCTCCAGTTGCAGCACTTCCAGGATCGTCGGCGCAATGTCATTGACGTAGTGGAACTGATTTCGGATTCCGCCTGGGTCGGTAACGCCCTCAGGGTAGTGAATGATCATCGGTACCCGCACGCCCCCAGCGTGAGTATCCTGTTTGTACCAGCGCAACGGTGTATTACCTACCTGCGCCCAACCCCAAGGGATATCGGTATAGCTGTGAGGCCCGCCAATGTCGTCGAGTTTATCCTGGATGGCCTCAAAGTCCTCCTCCGGCACCGGGTTGCCAAGCCGCTCACCCACGGTTCGACCATCATTTGCTGCGTTTCGCCGCGGGTTGGGGCCCAGATTCGTCACACCGTAAGGACCGCCGCTCTGACTCGTGCCATTGTCCGCGGTTAGAACCACCAGAGTGTTGTCTAACTCGCCGATACTACGCAGGTGGTCTATCAGACGGCCTATTTGCGCATCGGTATGCTCAAGAAAGCCAGCCCAAGCCTCCTGCAGACGGCATACGAATTCCTGTTCATTAGGGCTCAACGTATCCCAAGGTTGCACGCCAGGATTTCGCGGCGGCAGGCGCGTATCAGCGGGAATGATACCAAGTGCCTTCTGGCGCTCGAAGTATCTCTGTCGAATTACATCCCAGCCTTCGTCGAAACAGCCCCGGTATTTGTCAATGTAGGCTTGCGGCGCCTGATGGGGGTTGTGCATGGCTCCAGGCGCGACATACATGAAAAAAGGGGTTTCTGATCGCACCGCTTTGAGATCATTTACGAACTCGATCGCATGATCCACCAGATCTTCAGTCAGGTGATAACCCTTCTCAACCGTCTTTGGCGGAGGAACGGGATGGTTATCGTAGGTCAGCTCCGGAACAAACTGATCCGTTGCGCCCGGAAGAAAACCGTAAAAGCGATCAAAGCCTCGCTGCAAAGGCCATTCGTCATGCGGCCCAGCTGCAGAGTTATGAGGGCCGGGATTGAGATGCCACTTACCCAGAGCAAAGGTTGCGAACCCGTCTTCTCGCAGCATTTCCGGTAACGTGGCCGCGTGCCGACTGATGCGTCCGCGCTGATTCGGATACCCGGCATCACCTCCTCCAGCAATGGTCGCCATGCCCACAGCATGATGATTGCGACCCGTCAGCAGGCATGCCCGACTGGGAGAACACAGAGGCGTTACATGGAAATTGTTGTAGCGCAGGCCATCGGCAGCCAGCGCATCTATGTTTGGCGTGGCTATTGTAGAGCCATAGCAGCCGAAGTTTCCAAATCCGGTATCGTCCAGCAGAATGATCAGTACGTTAGGAGAGCCCACTGAGCTAGTATTCTCGGACAACTCAGGGTCCGACTCCCTATATGTGGGACCTATTTTGCCGCCAAAATGCGCTTCATTCATCCAACCCGCCCTTGATTCGCAACGCCGCCCGAACCCTTTCGATTCGTAAAAAGTTAGACGCGCGTTACGCCCGTTTCCTCAAAAGCGGATTCGAAATCACTGCGCGTTAAGTGAAGATCAAGAGGCCCATCCACATCGAGATACACTCAGGCTCGGTATTGCATGGCGTCCGAAAGTGTATAGCGGCCCGTTCCGGTATAAGGAAACTGGTCGCTCACATGATGGATTTGTATTTCATGCCACCCCACGGTGGGCCCCTTCGCCAGAGGTACTGAAAAGTTACCTGCACTTGCGCGATTGATCCGAACTCGGGCTATGGGGCAGTTCTTATCCTCGGGAACAACGGTGATCCATGCCATGCTGGGTACCATGCCATCAATCAGGAGCGTGCCCCTGACCTCAATTCGTGACGCGTTCGCCAGTAATCCCTGTTGCCGGGCCCAGCGCGCAAACAGCTCGGTCCATGTGGCGCAATCAGGGTCGCCAGGCATCAAACCCAGCCCATGCTCGCCGTTGCTGAATATGTGCAGTTCTGCATCAGCACCCGCCCCCAGCAATGCGTCGTAGAGGAGTGTCGACTGATTTGCGGGCACCACGGTGTCCTCATGAGTCGCTACGATAAAACTTGGCGGGGTTTGCGGGGTCACCGCTTCATCAACGGCGGGGTACTCATCAACCTTCCGACCACGTTTTTTGCCGTTGGTTACGGCATATACTGGCACCAAAAAGTCCGGTCTGCAGCCGTAGCGTTTAACCGGATCGTCGCTTGCAGGATCGCCGTGATCAAAGTCGACACCGACTGCGCAGATTAGATGACCGCCGGCAGAGAAGCCCAACATACCAATACGATCGGCATCAAGGCGATATTGTGCGGCATGGGCGCGCACAAAGCGCATAGCTCGCTTTGCATCAAGCAAAGATACTGAGGAATGGTAAGCAGGACCAAGCCGGTAACGTAGGACAAATGCAGCGATGCCCAAGCGGCTCAGCCACCGCGCCACCTGCAGGCCTTCATGATCGGATGCCAACGTTCGATAGCCACCGCCAGGACAAACGATGACACCACAGCCGTTTCCTGAGGCCGGGCAATGCACAGATAAAAGCGGCTGATCCAACAGACTATCGCCGGTTCCAGCGGGCGCCTGTTGATCCCACAAGCGCACGACCTCTGTTTCAAGTGCGTTATTATCTAATAAGGGTACGTCAGTCACGGTCTTTCCTAAGTAAGTACTTAAGGCGGAGAGACGGCAAGGTCGCTTTGTCTATGACGCCTATTATCTAACAACCCTCATCAAAACGAAGCCCGACGCATCTTTTGGGTCTTGACCGAATTGAGGAAAAGTACGAACAGCACGTTTTTGTTTAATTAATCTAGGCATCACCGATCATTTACACGGAGTGCGAGGAAAAATATATGACCACTAGTACGCTTTTCGATCTGCACGGCAAGACAGCCTTACTTACAGGTGCTTCCAAAGGCATGGGCAAAGCCATGGCCCAGGCCCTTGC
>JAYNPH010000154.1:0-4466 GCA_038113685.1 Gammaproteobacteria bacterium | reverse complement strand
GTGTAATACACCCTCACTTCGGAGTTCGTGTTCAGCGTTATTGTCGATTCATCTGACAAACTAAACGTGGAGCGCTCACCAACTCGAGTTTCGTAGGTAGCCGCCGAGTGATGCATAGTCTGTGCGACCGCTGTTTCTTGCGAACCTATCAGCGAAACGCTTTGCCAACTCATAGTCATCCAAGTACTCATTAGACAAATGACGGCAAGGCCAGCGGCCACATTGCGCCTCCAAAATCGCCGCGTTGTTCGGGTCGACTGGTAGACTTCTTCCCCTAGTTGAATAATTCTGGGATCCAACAAATGACGATCAATCCGCCCGAGAGCCTGCTTGGCTATCGCGTAAGCCTCGCCATGCTCGGGCTTCTCAGCTCGCCACGCCTCAAACGCTGCCCGGTCTGCAGGCCCACAACCTGGAGCTTCTAAACGGATAATCCAGTACGCGGCCCCGTCCGTCGGGGCACTCGGAACACTGGCAAACATAGCTAGCTTCATCTCCTATCCTCATTGGATTTTTTTCGTCCTAGGTTTCTAGCCAAATGGGCGATCGCTTTTATCATGTGTTTTTCAATAGAACTGACTGAAACACCGAGTCTTTCCGCTACCGCTTTTTGCCGCAAGCCCTCTACACGACAAAGCACAAAAACTTGGCGCGTACGCAGTGGCATTTCCTGCAAAACAGCAAGCACGTCCTCGATCGATCGGTCGGCCTCCATGACGTCGAGCGGACCATAATCCTCACGCGCGTGCCGCTCTTCGCTGTACTCGTCGTGAGCATCCCCTGCATGGGTCTTCTTTTTGCGTAAATAATCGCGCCAAACATTAGTCGCGGTGCGCATCATATAGAACTCTGGTTGCTCAATCGCGCGACCCTCTCCGCGAACGCATATTCGCAGTAAAACCTCCTGCACAAGATCATCTACGTCTGCCGGCTGCCCCGCTCGTTTGCGAAAAAACCGCAAAAGCGCTGGCTTGTACTCTCTCGCTAACAAGTCGGCATCTAGCTTCTCAATCTTTGCTTCTTTCATTGCTTTAGTCATTAACTACCGCACAGACTCCCCCGGAGTCTCATAAGACGTTAACCCATCACAAACCCTCATCCTCGGTATTTTTTGAGTAAACCAAATTCCTTCAAGCACACGCGTTGACGACATTGGCGTTCCCCAAACCACATCTACGCCATAGAGATGCTCCGGATTCGGAATTTCCAGAATCCGGAGCATCGATGAAAGGTGAGTCTGACTAGATTACCGGTTTGATCCGGAAAATCGTCCGCTGTAGAAACCTTTTTTATCCCAGCGAGCCGCTTAACGTTGGAATCACGAATATCACGATTCCGAGCAATTAGTACTAATGCGCTATAAGCCGAATCACGCGAACGCTCGAGAAATCATGAATTGCGGGCTGAGGAAGTCAACAGACCTCACGTTTGTTGGTTCAGTAAAGTCGTCTGCGGGGTTAAAACCATGACTGAAAATGCGCTAAACAAAGCCTATTCGACACTAAAGGGAAGCCTGGGCCAAAGAATCTGGCAAAGTGATTGGTTTGAAGTTAGTCAGAGCCTCATCAATGACTTCGCCAATGTGACCATGGATCAACAGTGGATACACGTTGACCCACAACGGGCAAAATCCGGTCCTTTTGGAACGACGATAGCCCATGGACAACTCACTCTGGCCATTATGGGACATTTGCCCAGTCCCGCCGATGCAACAACCGGCACACCGAAAATCGAAGGCCAAAAAGCGCGTATCAACTACGGTTTTGACAAAATCAGATTCCCATCACCAGTGCCGTCTGGCGCCAAGATAAGAACCACCAGCACACTAAAACGCGTAGAAATAAAGGGCAACACGATTGAGCAGGTGACAGAGTTGGTCGTCGATATAGAGGGTCACGAAAAACCAGCCTGCGTTGCCGAGAGCGTCGGTCGCATCGTGTTTTAACACGCACACACGGGGCAGCGAAAATGAGTACCGCACCAAAACCTGCGATCACAATTCAAACCAACGTTGTTGTGGGCAAAGCCGGCCAACGTGACCTGAGCGGCGACTTGTACCTGCCTAATGGTGCCGGCTCCAAGCGACCGGCAATTGTGATCCTGCACGGTGGTGGGTGGCGCAAAGGCAGCAAGAAAGGCGTCAAAGGCTTCGGGATACGCCTCAGCGAGGCGGGATTCGTTTGTCTATGCGTTGATTACCGGCTTGCTCCGGAGGCACTCTGGCCGGCCCAGATCGAAGATACCAAGTGTGCTATTCGCTACCTGCGGGCCAATCAGCAGGCCTTTTGCATAGACACAGAGCGCATCGGGGTTCTCGGTGATTCTGCAGGCGGGCATCTAGCGCTGATGACAGGTGTCGTCTCAGATTTCGAAGGCACGGGCGGTCATCACCAATATTCCAGCACGCCGCAGGCTATCTGCGCTATGTACGCTCCCTCCCGAATACCTCTGCACAGCAAGGCATCCAAGGGCCTTATCGGCCCTGACGCTTCCCCCTATGATTGCGAGGCTGCAAGCCCCATAGACTATGGCCTCACTGACTTCCCGCCGTGCTTGCTTATTCATGGCGCGGACGACGATGCTGTACTGCCTGAGGAAAGTACCAACTTCTACGAGAAACTCCGTCGCAGCGACAGAACAGCCGAACTGCATTTATTCGCTGCGCAAGGACACGCCTTCGACCGCCAAAGCAATTCCCAAGCCGGCATGGTCGACGTTGCCGACCCCTCAGCAGTTTATGGTGTTGTGACCCTTGAGATCATCAGGCTATTTTTTCAAAAGCAACTGGGTGACGTGTAACAGCGCCATTGCCGTAAATATCTTTTGAACTCGAAGCCATTAGGCACACGCTTTCATCTTTTCCCCGCTTCTTTTCACCCAGCTTCCTGACTCTCTAGCGCCCACCAGCTGTCAAGGCTTGAAACGAAACCATCAGAGAACAAAACAAAATTTGCATCACCATTGCTCGGCCGGCCGAATTTTTTCTTGTAGACGAAACGCTCATCATCTGGAACATTAAGAAAAATATCGTAAAACCCCCAAGATAATACTCGTTCAAGCGACTTCAACACTGGCGTTGCTTCCGTTAGGTCGGGCGCTTGCTGCGCTTGCGCAATTAAATCGTCAATAACGGGGTCACTGATCGCATTGAGGTTGCTCCCATTAGTCGCCTCTGCGGCTGTCGAAGAGAAAGCCATGGGTAAAAGCGAAAACGGCGGGTTAGGCACGTCATAATTTTTTAAATACAGGTCGAACCTACGATTTGTTCTATAGCCTACAGCCGCAACGCTCTCAAGAAAACGCAGGCGTGCATCGATGCCGAGCCTTTCCAGCGCTTCAACGTAAGGCAGAAGCACCCGCTTAGCCCATCCGTGTTGCGTAGCAACCTCAACAACCAATGGCCGACCCTGGGCATCTTTCCATCTACCTTCGTCCAATCTCCAACCAGCATCTAAGAGCAGCTTATGAGCGCGTTCCAGAGCCACTCTGTTAATGCCCCTTCCTTCCGAAACAGGAAGTTCAAAAACCTGATTAAACACCCGCTCGTCCAGCCGATCACGATATGGTTGGAGAATTGCCAGTTCTTCTGGTGAAGGCAACGTCTGTGTACTGTAGGGCGAACCCGCAAAATAACCCGTCGCCCGGCGCTGAGAGCCGTAGTGGAATATTCGATTCTGCCACTCGAAGTCGAACATCAAGGCCAGCGCCTCGCGAACTCGCACATCGCGAAATTTCTCCCGGTTGAGGTTAAACGCTAACACCCAACGAGGGCCTATACTGGAATCGGATCTATGCGTGTCTTTGGCTAAGCCCCGCTCCTGCAGATCTTCGTAGGAGTTATGCCAGTGCATATTGTTGCCTTCTACATAGACATCGAACAATCCTTTTTTGACTGCCTGACGCGCGACGGTTGCATCCCGATAAACATCATAACGGATCGTATCGAAATTGTGACGTCCACGATTCACAGGCAAATCTCGACCCCAATAGTCCGCCACCCGCTCGTATTCAACGTGGCCACGGTCAAAACCAGCCACACGATACGGACCACTGCCGATAGGAGGCTCTAGTGTCGCTTTGCTAGGGTCTCGATCACCGTAGTAGTGGGCAGGACGAATGTGCACGGTCGTGAGGACATCAAGATCCTTTTGTTTGAACTGATTACGATGATGCAACACAAACTCACGAGAATTGAGTACCTCGAGGGAATCCAACCAAGCTTTTACCAAAAAGCTGACTTGCAAAGCTGTCTTATCCAAAACATCAAACGAGTACTGGACGTCCATGGTGGTCAGCGGTTTTCCATCGTGCCATCGTGCCGCTTCGTGAAGCCTCACATAAAGCGACTTGCGATCTGATGACAGTGCGACACCGTCAGCTAACAGCCCATAGAGTGCGGCTGGCTCATCTGCCGACTTGATAAACAAACGATCAGCGGTTTTGTGTATTCCGGCAGCACTCTGCAC
>JAYNPH010000153.1:0-4522 GCA_038113685.1 Gammaproteobacteria bacterium | reverse complement strand
TTCGAGCCGACGTCGGACTTACCTTTCTAGCCGGCGGCGAGACGTAATACGCCTAACCCAGACCTGATGGATAAGGCCATCTGCATAACACGTAAATCCGCCATGCAAGATTCCCAGTTTAATATCGATTTACGCAGCGACACGGTTACTCGCCCGACTGATGCGATGAAGCAAGCCATGATGGACGCCCCCGTCGGCGATGATGTTTACGACGAGGATCCAACGGTTAATGTCCTGCAGGAATACACTGCCAACCTGTTGGAAAAAGAGGCCGCCTTATTTGCCCCCAGCGGTACCCAGTCCAACCTACTTGCCCTGTTTGCTCACTGCGAGCGCGGCGATGAATATATCGTAGGCGATGCGGCGCACACCTTTCGCTTTGAGGGCGGCGGCGCCGCGATTCTTGGGAGTATCCCGCCCCAAACCGTTCCCATGGCCATGGATGGTACGCTTGAGCTAGAGGCCATAGAAGCGGCAATAAAACCCGACGACATTCACTTTACCCGCAGTCGTCTTATTTGCTTAGAGAACACTCACGCGGGGGAACCCCTGCCCTTGGGCTATGCCGAAGCCGTCGGGGTCCTCAGCGAGCGCTATGGGCTCGCCATGCACCTAGACGGCGCCCGCTTGTTCAATGCGGCTCTGGCTCAGAATCGAACCCCTGCAGCCCTAGCGGCCCCCTTTGACTCAGTTTCGGTTTGTTTGTCCAAAGGGCTAGGTGCGCCCGTTGGATCGGTTCTGGCGGGTTCCAAGGTGTTCATCGACGAGGCGAGGCGCTGGCGCAAAGTTCTTGGAGGCGGTATGCGCCAAGCCGGAGTAATCGCGGCAGCGGGACTGTATGCCCTAGAACATCATGCCCAAGACCTGACGCAGGACCATCTGCACGCAGATCTTATCGCTTCGGCCATCGTCGATAATTTTGGTGAAAGCGCCGTTCGATGGGCAACAAACATGGTTCATCTGCAGCTGCCGGAAGATGTTTACGACGCCTTGGCCGCGCACATGGCTGAGGCTGGCATTTTGGTTGGTCGACCTAGGTGGGTACTACATCGGGACATTTCCCAAGCACAGGTGCAGCAGATCTGCGATGGGATCCAGAGTTTCGTTAGCGGTTAAGGGAATCAGACCGAGCGCAGGTGGAAACGGGACGATGAAGCGACCTGAGGCTCTTTAGATCAGGTTAACCAAGCCGACAATGGCTCCGGTGATCAGATTCACCAAGGTACCGCAGACCACGGATTTCGGCGCGATACTCAAAAACTCAGTTTTCCGTTCAGGCACTAGGATCGTCAGCCCTCCCAACAAGATGCCCAGACTGCCAATATTTGCAAAACCGCATAAGGCGTAGAGCATAATCAGTCGCGAATGCTCGGAAAAAACCTCGGTATTGGCCGCAAAGTCAACGTAGGCAATGACTTCATTCAAGACGATCTTGGTACCCAGCAGCGACCCAGCCGCTTCGGCTTGGTCCCATGGAATGCCAATTAGCCAAGCCAGTGGTGCAAAGACAAAGCCCACCAAAGATTGCAGCGTAATTGTGTCGTCGCCCGCGACACCGGCCAAGATCAAGTTGCCAAGGGCCACAAAACTAATCAAAACCAGCAGCATGGCACCGACGTTTACGGCCATGGCCAATCCATCCTGGGTACCACGGGTTAGCGCATCCATGCTGGAATTGTACTTAAGCTCAATTTGCGATGAAGAATCTAAGACGGTTTGAGTTTCCGGTACAAACAAGCGAGACAAATAAAGCGCCCCAACCGCATTGATCATGGACGCGCCAACGATATGCCCGACAACGTCCTCCAGCACCGAATCCAGCAGAACGGCAAATAGGATCATTACTGATCCCGCTACCGTGGACATGCCAAGGGCCATTACCGTAAAGAATTCCGAACGGGTCAGTTGATTCAGATAGGCGCGAATCACCAGTGGCGTCTCGATCATGCCTAAAAACAAGCTGGCAGCACCGGCGGTTGCCACGGCTCCGCTGACGTGGAAGGTTCGCCGTAACGCCCAGCTCAGGCCCTGAACAATGGCCGGCAGCACACGCCAATGCCACAACAGGGCGACAACAACGGAAAACACTGTCACTTGGGGAAGCACTCGGAAAGCAAAAAGGTACGGTGCTTCAATTACAGACTGAACGGGAAACTCTCCCCCACCCAAATAACCAAAGAGAAATATAGTGCCAACGGTCGTGGCTTCTCCTATGGCGTTCACAAAACTGCTGATCCCGATTAGCAGCGCCCCCAACCAAGAGCTATACAAAAACAAGCCTGCCAAAAGAGCCTGCACCAGCAGACCGACCAAGACCAAACGCCAGGAGACGACGGATCTGTTTTCACTGCAAAGCCAAGCTAAAACAAGAAGCACGCCGATACCGAGGATTGCCTGCATAGCGGTATTTAGTCCTGAATTAAAAATAGAGTCATTACGTGACTACCGGCGATGCGCCAATGTCCTCGACCGGATTCTAGCGCGTTGTTACCAGGGTGAGCACCGTGATAACGGATCTGGAACTCTTGTTTTTCCCAATCGAGATCAATGCTGGCTTGGTGAAAGCCAATAAACTCACCGACCAAGGGATAAATGGCTTTATAGCCGGCCTCCTTGGCGGAAAAGGCCACGGCTGCTGCAACGGCTGGTAGGCGAGCGAGTGCGTCCAATTCTGCGGGCAGGAAGAGGCTTTTGTGTAGCTTGGGTACGACGCGATCAGCCAGCTCTACGTCCACGCCGATACCGCGCCAAAGCGTCGTTACCCCAGCCAAGGCCCACTGTTGACTGTGACTGATGCTGCCGCACAACCCTGTTCCCCAGATGGGTTCTCGACCGCGCTGCATCACTGGGCGCTCCGGAAGGCCCAACAAGGTTTGGGCAAGACGGGCACTGTAGCGCCCGCAAGTAAAGTCGCTAAGCCGTTTTGACCCCATACTTGCGACCAAGCGGGTCTCTTCAGGCAACAACGCGGCGTCGGAGTTCATTTTAGACGTTAGCGCTAAGGCGGTAGCCTTTATCTCCGGCCAGCTTAACGCCTGAGCATCTCGGACTAGTGGATCACAGTGCCAGTGCACACGAGCCTCCTCTGCTTGACGTTAAACACATAGTGCCCCTACTCGTTGTGGGTGCCATGACAAGGCCCAAGAGTAATTCCATGCTGACTTTTTGGATAGTGGCGCCAACCGGCAAGGATCAGTATCCTGCGGCGCTTTCGGGCCTATGCGCCGAGTCATTTGCGGCACAAGTTTGGTCTTTGCAGTAACCTGAATTTTGAGAAACGTAAAATGTCCAATGTCATCTTGCTGAACGGCTGCTCAAGTGCGGGCAAGACAACCCTTGCATGGACCCTGCAAAATCTGTTGAAAGAACCCTATCAACACGTTGCATTGGACCACTTTCGAGATGGCATGCCCGGTAGGGTTCGCGGCCTGAATTCCCCCGAGGGAGATCCGGGCGCTTCGGGTCTGAATGTCGTACCCGGCAAGATCAATGACGAATGGGTGACTCACATTCAATTCGGCGAATACGGCGAGCGGGTGCTTGCGGGTATGCGCCGTACTGTGGCCACGCTGACCGAACTG
Organism: Gammaproteobacteria bacterium; assembly: GCA_038113685.1. Lineage (GTDB taxonomy): Bacteria > Pseudomonadota > Gammaproteobacteria > Pseudomonadales > Azotimanducaceae > UBA4421. Next base: position 941 of record JAYNPH010000153.1, on the reverse strand, counting down.
GGCTGCAACGTCATTGTCGACGACTTGTTGTTCAAACCCGCCTATTTGGAAGATTACCTTGAAGTCCTAAACCCCAAAACAACGTGGTTTATCGGCGTTAAATGCAGTCTTGAAGTGGTCAAAGAGCGCGAAGCTTTGCGGCCTGGACGCTTTCCCGGCACCGCAATTTCGCACTTTGAGCAGGTCCATGCCCATGGCGCAACCTACGACTTGGAAGTAGACACCAGCCATGCAAAACCCGCTGACGTTGCTCGACAGATCATTGATCGTATGGAGCGGCCGGCAGAGGCATTTCGTGCCCTAGAATCTCGCTAACACAGGCTCGCAATATTTACTCCAATCGGTCGGTGTGCTGGAACTGCACTCGGTAAACCGCGGCTTTACGGAGACCATCCTCCCGCTCGTGGGTCACGTAGGCCGTATCCCAGGAGTCTTTGGCGAAGGCGATGGCTTCGCGCTGACCAGCAAGGGGCAGTTGGATAAGCTTCGCGGGTTCAGTCAGATTCTGTCGGTTAAACAGATAGGCGTGTTCCAGGGTGCTAACTAACAACCGGTTACCGCTGAGGCTCATACCCGTTGGCATCCCGATGAAGGGCCAAATTGGACCGTACAAATCCACCTGACTCTTAGTCGGCCGACGAAAATCTGTCAGCGCTGCAAGTAGCTCTGCCCGAACCACATTACTGCTGCCTGTACTCGCAACAAGCCCTGCGGACTCGCCGGCTTGCAGAGACGCCATATTCAAAGGCACCCGGAAAAGCTCAGGCGGCACCGTTCGTTTGCTTAGCACAAGCAGTTCTTGGCGCTGAGTATCCACGGCTACGGCCTCTGCATCTCTTGGGCCATCGGGGAAAGTAAAGTGTGTTGTAACCAGTGGTTGCAGGCGCTCCTCTGGCGAGATTTGCGCTAATTGGGGTTCTGCGATGATGGTGAAGGAGACA
>JAYNPH010000152.1:3273-4572 GCA_038113685.1 Gammaproteobacteria bacterium | reverse complement strand
GTTCGCCCTTGCTCTAACGTGACGAAATGGGATCCATGCCGATCACATCGTGGATGAACAGTTCGCCTACTTCTTCAGCGCTTAAACCAGCAACGGTAGTGAGCACGTCAATACTGTGTTCCCCAAGCATAGGAGCACGCTCATTAGGGGGTACCTGGGCGTTGCGAAACCGGTAGGGCTGGGCAGGATAGTGTTTTTCGCCAAGACCAGGCCGGTCTTGTACTAAGAAGCTGTTTCGAGCTATGAGCTGTGGGTCACTGAGTAGATCCGAGCCGTTCTGTACAACCCCTGCTGGGATTTTCAGGGCTTGGAGTTGGGTCATCAGAGTGGCAGCGTGACGCGTTTGCGTCCATTTCCCAATGATATCGTCGAGTGCTGGTGTCTGCCGAGAGAGGATGTCGGAAAATTTTCCAGTAAGTTGCGGGTCAATCAGGTTAGCCAGCTTATGCCACTCCGCATCGGTTTTACAGCTGATACCGATCCAGCGATTATCTTGGCATGGATAAATGCCCTGAGGTGCGAACAGGCTGTGGCGATTGCCAACTCTCTCGGGATCAACGCCTGCCATGGACCAACCGGTCATCGCATCTCCTACGAACAGGTTACACGCTTCCATCTGACTGAGATTGATGTGTTGGCCTTTACCCGTAAAACGTCTTTCCTGCAGGGCAGCGAGTAAGACATGAGTGCCAACAACACCAGCGTAGATGTCGCCGCCGGTTGTGCCAGTGAAGAGAGGCGATTCGTTTTCGTATCCGGTCAGATGAGCTACACCGGACATCTGTTCCGTGGGCATTCCAAAAGCCACGTAGTCTCGCCAGCTAACATCAGCGCCGAATCCCGGCATCGAGAGCATCAGCAGATCAGGCTTAATGTTACACAAAACATCAAAACCCAAACCGAATTTGTCCATAACGCGAGGCGTGTAGTTTTCGATGACAATATCAGCATCACGAATCAGATTTTTAAGGATATCGACGCCGCGCGGATCTTTCAGGTTGAGCGTAATACCTCGTTTGTTTCGATTAACCCAGTTGAAATGAGGTGAAGATTCCCAGCTTGGCGCGTTGCTGTTTTCTGGTGCGCCACTGGTGCGCCATCCGTCTATGCGCTGAACCGACTCTACTTTGATTACATCCGCTCCGGCATCTGCCAGGATTTGTGCGCAAACCGGGCCGGCAAAGAACATGGAAAGGTCAATGACTTTAACGCCGGTTAAAGGTAGCGACTGGCCGCAGGCATTGCTCTGAGTGCCGGATGTGCCTGTCTGTAGAGCCGATGGTAGCCGGTTTAGGATAT
>JAYNPH010000152.1:822-3184 GCA_038113685.1 Gammaproteobacteria bacterium | reverse complement strand
CGAGGAGGGGGGGCGGCTTGATTTTTGGAACACTGGCACGACCCGCAACATTGAACGGGACACCGGGAATGGACACCTTTCCGACCACCGGGTGCTCCACCTTCTGAAAGAATTCGCGCTCTAAGTGGGGAGGAAACGAGTGCAACTGTTCCATGTTTGGCACCAACCCAAATGGCACACGTTGTTGCTGGGCTTGATGAAAGAGTTCCATTGCCGACCTGTCCTTGACAGCATCGCTAAATAGGGCGCGGATCTCTTCCAGGCGGTGATCTGGTCGGTTCCAGTTGACCCCATGGTAGTACGGGTCTTCGGCAACTTGCTTGCAATCGAGAAAACCGCACAAACTGTGCCATTGCTCTCGGGTCAGTGCGTTGACGCCGACGTAGCCGTCACGAGTCGGCAGCATATAGCAGGCACCAGCGCCACCGCCAACGCTGGAATACCGTTCGCGTGAAACGCCGTGGTATTCATAGGTCATGGTGGGAAAAGAGGCGCCTGTGAGAACGGCCTCCTGGACGCTGACATCTACGTGTTCTCCACCTCCATGGTTATATCTTCCTAGTATGGCCAACGAAGTGGCAGCCGCGGCGAAGGCGCCGGCCAGGGCTTCCGAGGTTGCTCCGCCGGTTTGTAAGGGCTCGCGATCTGGTAAACCACAAAGGTTAGCCCAGCCCCCCATGGCACAGGCGATCAGATGTGAGCTGCTATACTCCGAATGCGGACCGAAGGATCCGAAGCCCGATATGGTTGTCAGAATTACCCCGGGGTTCCAGTGGCGAAAAGTTTCGTATCCCAAGCCTTGATGTTTGAGCGTTTCCTCAGATTCTCCAGCGATAACCACATCGTATTCGCTGACCAGGCGTGCTAAGGATTGCTTTCCTTCAGCAGTTTGTAAGTCCAGTACAATGCTGCGCTTGCTGGTGTTGAAGACGAACTAGGCTGCACTGTGCTGTGTGTCGTGGTGGCCCGGTGGAAAGGGGCCATAGCGGCGGCTGATATCGCCCTCGGGCGGCTCAATTTTGATGACGTCGGCGCCAAGGTCTCCCAGCAACTTAGTGCAAAAAGGTCCAGCAATGCCTTGGGAGATATCCAGAACCTTTAGGTCATTTAGATAGCTACTTTCCATGGATTATCTCGATTCAGAACGTGGATTCTTCTTTGTTTACTCATCGGATAGACGCTGTTAGCCAGGCTACCCTCATTGCTCTTTAGTGACAGCGACAGTGAGGTCGTTGCTTGTTTGTCTGGGTTCAGGTATCAGTTTAATCATAAGCACGGTGGCCAGCATTTGCATGAACGTGCAGATAATGAAGATAACTGAATAATCGAACATGAAAGCAATAACGCCTCCCACCAAGGGGCCCAGCGCGGCTATCGTATTGAAGGTCATGTGTGACGTGGCCAGCCTCAATGGGATGTCTTGGGTGTCACCAAACTCCATGACGATATTTTGCCTTGCCTGATTAAAAGTGTTTGATGCGGTGCCGAAAAGAAAGAAAAAGGCGGTGAAGCCCCAAAAACTATCAATAAACAGCAGCAGACAATGGGCCAACGCCCACAGTGCTAAGGAGCCGATTAAGACAAGTCGGTAGCCGTGTCGATCAGCAATACTGCCGGAAATGACGTTGGTTATGGTGCCGGACAACAGCCAGATGGTTGTCAGTGCCCCCAAAACGCTGCCGGTAAGGTCTATCTTCAATCCCGCGTACAGAATGTAGAAGGGCGCCGCCATGCGCCCAGTGGCCGCTATTGCAGCAACAACCAGAAAGTTTGCGAAGGTTCTGTTGTTTCGAAGTAGGTTCGGCAGTGCTTTAAAGCTTTGTTTGTAGTTTTCTTTTTTACGCACAGAGGTTGCGCTTGGTTCCTTGGTGAAGCCGAGCGCGCCAATTCCAACCAGGGCAACAAGAAAGGCAAGGAGGAACAGTGCCGCGTAGCCATTGCCCAGGATGTTTTGATCGATAAAATAACTGCCTGCAAAATAGGCAAGCAAGGCTGTCGCGATCCCGGACAAGAATTGTTGCCACCCGGAGACGAACCCTCGCCGTTTAACGGGAATGACCTTAGCTTTCAGTGAGTTCATCATGATAATCGACATTCCCTGAAAAATGCCCAGTGCTGCCATGAACAGCAGGATTAGCCAGGTACTGCTTTGACTTGCACCATATATCAAGCCGACCAGTGCAATGAAGAGTATCTGTAAGCGGACTGCTAGGCTGGTGAGCATCGTGATACCCAAAATCCGGGTTCTATGTCCAATGATAGAAGCAGCCAGCATTGGCGTCAGTATGTGCCCCAGAGCCTCAATGGTTCGCGCAAGACCTACCACAAGGTCAGAGCCCGACAAGCTAAACAAATAAGCTGG
>JAYNPH010000152.1:0-812 GCA_038113685.1 Gammaproteobacteria bacterium | reverse complement strand
CAGTGTGCTCTTGCCAGTGAAGGGTTTCTCTTGGGGAGGGTGTCGTTTAAGTCAAACAGCCTTAGCTCCAGGGGGTTCAGTTGCTGCTGTTGTATCCAAGAATGGATTTCATCTCCAAGTATTCGTCGAACCCGTATTTGCCGTGTTCGCGGCCATTGCCTGAACGCTTGTAGCCACCGAAAGGAGCTGTTCCGTTGGTGCCAGCGCCGTTTAGCTTCACGCCGCCGCTGCGCATCTGCCGAGCAACCCTCTTGGCCCGCTCTGGGTTAGAGGATGAAATGTAGGAGAACAGTCCATAGGGGGTGTCATTGGCAATGCGTATCGCATCATCATCATCGTCGTAGCCAATGAGGCACAAAACCGGTCCAAATATTTCTTCCTGGGCGATCTTCATATCGTTTTTAACGCTGGAAAAAATGGTGGGTTTAACATAGTAGCCCGTGTTCAGCCCTCCGGGCCTGCCTACTCCACCGGTCTCTAACGTAGCACCTTCGTCGATACCTGCCTGAATCAGATTTTGGATTTTTTCGTATTGGGTTGCTGATGCGACGGGGCCGATTTGGGTGCCTTCAGTCCTGGGGTCTCCCACCTGAATTTTATCTGCAGCTGTTTTCGCAATGTTTGCCGCCTCTGCCATTCGCGTATTTGGAACCAGCATACGACTTGGCGCGTTACAGGATTGCCCGGAGTTTGCACACATCGCGATTACATCGCGGGTAATGGCGGTATCGAAGTCTGCGTCGTCCAATATGATGTTTGCAGATTTGCCGCCTAGTTCCTGTGTGACTCGTTTAACAGTTGGGGCTGCATTT
>JAYNPH010000151.1:0-4591 GCA_038113685.1 Gammaproteobacteria bacterium | reverse complement strand
GGGCAAAGCCATGGCCCAGGCCCTTGCCGAGCAAGGCGCCAAGGTCATGATCTCCAGCCGCAAACTCGACCAGTGCGAGGCCGTTGCGGCACAAATCAACGAGCGCTGCGGCGCCGAACGGGCTTACAGCTTCGCCTGTAATGCCGGGTATAAGGAGCAGCTACAGGCACTAGTGGATGCAACACACGAACACATCGGCTCCATTGATATTCTCGTCGCCAACGCCGGCGTGAACCCATTTCAAGGCCCCATGAAGGCAATCTCCGATGACGCCTACGACAAGATCATGTCTACTAATGTCAAAGCCAATCATTGGCTGGCCCAGATGGTGGCTCCGGACATGATTGCAAAGGGTACAGGCTCTATGATGTTCACATCATCTGTAGGTGCGTTCACGCCATCGCTGGCACTTGGCACCTACAACATATCGAAATTGGCATTGATCGCCCTGGTGCGCAATTTAGCCGCCGAATTTGGACCCCAGGGCCTGCGAGCGAACGCCATTTGCCCAGCACTGATTCGCACCGATTTCGCGCAGGCACTGTGGGACAATCCAGAAGCTGAACAACGGGCCAAAGAGCAGATTCCATTGCGCCGCTTAGGAGAAGCTGACGATCTTAAGGGCATCGCAGTTTTCCTTGCCTCCGATGCCAGCGCCTACATCACCGGTCAAGCGCTGACAGTGTGCGGCGGCGCGCACATGTGGCGCTAGTAACGAGGAGCAGGTGGTTAATATGGTCAAAAAAACAACCCAAGCAAAAGTAGCGTTAATCACCGGCGCTTCTGCGGGAATCGGCAAAGCCGCCGGCATAGCCCTCCTCAATGCGGGCTGGCACGTTGTATTTGCTGCACGGCGCAGGGAGGTGCTCGAGCAGGTGGTCAGCCAATGCGATCAGGCCCGGACACTTGCAGTAGTTATGGACGTCGGCGACCCTGAATCAGTGAAACACGCTTTTGCCCGTACCCAAGAGACATTCGGCCGCCTCGACCTGCTGTTCAATAACGCCGGCAGAGGCGCGCCGGCTATGCCCTTTGAAGATCTGCCGTACGAAACTTGGCTTGAGGTGGTAAATACCAACCTCAATGGAATGTTCCTTTGCGCCCAAGAAGCCTTTCGCAGGTTCAAAGATCAGAAACCCCAAGGTGGGCGCATCATCAACAACGGGTCAATATCAGCTCAAACGCCTCGCCCAATGTCAGTCGCCTATACCACCACTAAGCACGGTGTCACCGGACTGACCAAATCCATTGCGCTAGACGGGCGGGCTTACAATATCTGCGGCTGCCAAATCGATATTGGCAACGCGGCTACCGAAATGACCCAGCGCATGTCTTCCGGCGCACTGCAACCCGACGGCTCTACCCTTCCAGAGGCCCGCATGGATGTAAGCCATGTCGCTCAAACCATCTTGCACATCGCCAACCTGCCGTTAGACACTAACATGCTATCGACCACCATCATGGCAAACGAGATGCCATTTGTTGGCCGCGGCTGAATGAGAAAACAATATGACGACGTATAGCTCCCCCGATTTTTGGCCAGAGGTAGCAGACCTGCAACATTCTCCAGTGCGTTTAAATATCCAAGAAAGAGATTATCTCGGCCACTTGGTCACACCGTCGTCCGCCCACGATTCAAGACCGCTAGTGATGGTGGTGCACAACTTTCAAGGCTTGAAAGATTTCGACGTTCACGTCGCCGAGTATCTGGCGCGGCTCGGTTATGCCGGTTTCGCCATCGACCTTTACGGCGATCGCGTCGCCCCGGAGCACAGGCTGTGGTCTGCCGATCCGCAGGTATGGGAGCATAACGTAAAGATGGCCTTTACGGCCATGGTGGAGCTTGAAGCAGACCGGGGATACTTTCGCAACTTACTGCAAGCGTGGTTGGATGAAGGCTTGCGCCAAAATGGCGTAGATCAAACTGTAAAACCGGCGGCCATCGGCTACTGTCTCGGCGGCGAGGCCGTGCTAGAAGCCGTGCGCGGTGGCCTGAATCTAGCGGCAGTAGTCTCTTACCACGGGCTACTACAAACTGGCGAGGGAGCAGGCCCAGAAAACATTGGGGTCAAGCGGCCTCCATCAATACCCTGTGAGGACAATCATAATAGCGACACTATCGTGCAAATCGAGAATGGTGCAAATGACCACTTGGTGACGCTAGACAATCGCCAGCGGTTCTTCGAAGAAATGGATCGAGCCGGCGTCGACTGGATCTTTAACGATTACGCCAATGCACCCCATGGGTTTGCGTTACCCACAACCCTGGGCGCTCCCGGACACCTGCATGAGGCAGCTGATCGCCGGTCAACACTGGCCATGCTCAACCTCTTCCGTGAGATATTTCCAACAGTCAAACAATCCGCGGTGCCGTTCAACGCCGCGGGCACCAGCATTCCAGGCTAGTGTTATCTGGCTCGTTGGTTACATCCCCCACTGTTTAGCCATAGCCAATACGGGTTCTTCTCTGGTCATGATTTCCAGCATTGCCGGGTTACCGGCTTGGGTTTCCTTGATGCCGCGAATTAGAGCGTTACGAATGCCCGACGCTTCCTCAATACGCTCCGCGTAGCCACCCATGGCTTTTACCATGCCGGTATAGTCACCGCTCAGCGAGCTGGCTTGGTATTTATCCACCGCGGCGGGCATGTACGCACCATAACCGCCCATACATCCGTTATTAATCAAAACCGTCAAAATCGGAATTCTGCAGCGTACCGCCGTTTCAAAATCATTCGCCGTCTGACCAAACCCTGCATCACCAACAAAGTTAACACTCAGCCAATCGGGCCGAGCAACCTTGGCGCCCAAGGCCATGCCAAGTGATGAGCCTAAGTGAGTCGATTTACCCCACCCAAGATAGCTGCGCGGCGCTACGGAATCATAGAACGGAACCAACTGATCTCGCGGATTGCCAGCATCATGGGTGATAACAGTGGCGTTTTTGTCAAACAACGTGTTCATCTCGTGAATCACCCGATAGGGAGAAATGAGTCCCGTATCGTCGCAAAGTAATCGCTCAGACCAATCCTGCAAAAATGTCTGCCGCAAATGCGCGATCTCGCCAACCGTTTCCTCGTTGCGAGGCTTACAGCTCTCCCCCAACCTAGCCTTGGCAGTCTCAATCAATTGTTCCAATACAAGCTTGGCATCACCAAGTGCTGCACAACTGACCGATCTGCATTTACCAATGTCCTCAGGCGCATGGGTAATCTGGCCCAGTACGGCACCTTCAGGCATTCGAGCGGTGAAGTAGTTGATCGTAAAGCTGGTACCCACGCCGAGTATGAAGTCTGATTCGTTAGCAAATTGGCCTGCTGCTTTTGTGATGGTTCGCCCGGCACACCCTAGGCTTAGTTCGTGGTTCTCCGGAAACGCGCTTTTTCCCAAAAGTGTCATTGCGACTGGCAACTGCAGCAGTTCAGCAAACGAGCGAAGCTCTTCGTATGCCTGAGCATAGTGCACCCCATGACCGGCAACCAAAATAGGCCGTTTGGCGCTCAATACTGCGTCCAATATACGCTGCACATCAACCTCGTCCGCCCGAGATCGCACCCGCGGCTGTTCTTGGTATGTTGTGTTTTCACCATCCGAATCAGCCATCAAAACGTTGGTCGCGGTCTCTAACAATACCGGACCACCTCTGCCGTTTTTGAGAGCGGAAAAAGCCATCTCAAACTTCCGGCCTATGGAACTAGGCGCATCGATCCTCTGAGCAATTTTAGTGATGTCCCGAAAAGATCGGCTGGCACTGAACTGCGGCTCATAGTCTTGCATATGCGGCGGATGAGCGCCCGGCAATATCAGTATCGAGGTATTATCGCCATATGCCTGGGCAACAGCTCCAAAGCTTGCCTCGATACCCGGACCGTCTTGGACAGCAACCACCCCTATCTTACGGCCGTTATGCATGCGTGTGTAAGCATCCGCCATATTAATGGCTACCCGCTCAGTGCGCGCAATGATCGGGGGTATGTCGCAAGTCGCCGTTGAGTTAATGACGCGGTTGTTGGGGAAACCAAAGAGGTACTCAGTGCCCTCTTGTACCAATATGCCTGCCATCACATCCGCGTTATTCATAGTTTTCATACCTCAATTTGGACGCATGCAAAGACTGACAAAAGGCGTAGCCAACGGGCCATTGAACCAAGTCTGCTACCGCATTAAAGATCTCACCAGCAACTGCTGTATCCGCGCTAACTTCTCCAATTGCTACTTCATTGAATTGGATCGACCTAAACCACCAAAAAGAGGGTGTAGGCACCCCAAGTACTCAGGGCAACCAAGCCTTCAACGCGAGTCATTATGTTTTTTGAACCCGACGCGCGGGCAAATACCACAAGTGCAAGGGTTAACCCAAGCATCGTGCCATAATCTCTGAGTAAGGCATCGAGACTGATTTGCGGCTGACCTATAAGGGCAGGAATAGACAAGACCGCCAGGATATTCAAGATATTCGACCCGACAACATTGCCAATCGCAATATCGGCGTGGCCCTTTAGGGCAGCGCCAATGCTTGCTGCGAGCTCGGGTAGACTTGTGCCGATCGCCACAATAGTCAATCCAATGATTAGTTCACTGACCCCCATCC
>JAYNPH010000150.1:0-4623 GCA_038113685.1 Gammaproteobacteria bacterium | reverse complement strand
GATCTGACCAGAAAGCACATCACTTGGCTGCCAGTTAACGGCAAGACGCGCGGTCAACGTGTCATCATCCCCTAAGTCCTTGCCATCGGTTCGATCGACATAACCGTCTTGGGTGAAAGACGCAATGCTAAGGCGCGCTGCTGCGGTATCGCTCAAAGTGCCTTCCACACTGCCAACAAGGTGCAACAGACTGTCCGACCCCACGCTAGCGGCCAAGTTGCCGGAGGCATCGGCGCCGATCTCTGGCTGACGGGTAATCACTGACAGGGCACCACCGATGGTGTTTCGACCAAACAGTGTGCCTTGAGGACCGCGCAGCACTTCCACGCGCTCGACATCAACAATATCTAAAATCGCTCCAACAGACCGTGCGACATAAACACCGTCCACGTACAGCCCAACACCGGGTTCCGTGGTCGGTAAAAATTCCTTTTGGCCGATCCCGCGCAGGTAAATAGCAGCAGAATTCGAAGCGCCGCCAAAACTTGGGTTGTTTTCCAGCGTGAGACTGGGGGCAAACTTCGCAATCTGATCCAGCTTGGTAACGCCCCGGTAATCCAGTGAATCACCGGTATAGGCTGATATGGCTATGGGGGCACTTTGCAGGCCTTCTTCCCGTCGTCGGGCCGTGACCACGACCTCTTCCATGATCGCATCGGCGCCTGTGCGCTGATCGACCTCATCTGCACTTACCGAAGCGGCAAGACTCACGGTCATCGCACCTGCGGCAAAGGCCAAGGTGTAGCATCGCTTTAACATAACGTCTCTCCTCGTCTTAAAGCTGTTTTTGTTTCGTTCTCTGGTTTGTATCTGTGCTTGCGATTTTTTACTGCATTGGCTGAAAACCCAGTCGGCCTAGCGGTTGATGACGGGCACCGACTCCATGGCTTGTGCGATAACATCGTCGGACAAATCGGCATCAACCATTTCACCATTTAGGTATTTGTCGTAGGACGTTAAGTCCAGATGACCATGGCCGCACAGTGCTGTCAGAATCACTTTCTCCTCGCCCGACTCCTTGCATGCCAGCGCCTCTCTTACTGCCGCGGCAATGGCGTGGGTCGGTTCCGGCGCAGGCACAATGCCCTCCATGCGGGCGAAATCCAAGGCTCCGGCAAAGCACTCTTTTTGCGGTATTGAAATGGCTTCAACCAAGCCCAGTTCGTACACATGGGATACCAGCGGGGCCATGCCGTGATACCGCAGGCCGCCGGCGTGTATGGGCTCGGGAATAAACCCGTGACCCAAGGTGTGCATCTTCATCAGCGGAGTCATACCTGCGGTATCGCCGAAGTCATAGCGGTACTCGCCCTTGGTCAGCGTCGGACAAGCGGCAGGTTCAACGCAGCGAATGGTCGGATTCATTCGCCCGGCCAACTTTTCGCGTAAAAACGGAAACGCCAGCCCGCCAAAATTTGAGCCGCCACCGGTACAACCCACAAGAACATCCGGTACCGCATCTACCTTGGCCAGCTGAAGCAGGGCTTCTTCACCAATAATGGTCTGATGCAGCAGCACGTGATTCAAAACACTACCCAGCGCATAGCGCACCTGGGGGTCTTCAACCGCCTGGCTAACTGCCTCAGAGATCGCGATACCAAGCGACCCGGGATGATCCGCGTCTTCAGCCAGAAGGCTGCGACCAAATTCGGTAACTGTGGACGGGCTGGGGTGTACCTTGCCGCCCCACACTTCCATCATCGTGCGTCTGTAGGGTTTGGCGAGGTAAGAAGCAGCGACCTGCCAAACTTCACATTCAAGGCCGAACTGAGCACAGGCAAAAGCCAATGAACTACCCCATTGGCCCGCACCAGTTTCCGTCGTTAGTTTGCGCACGCCCTCCTGCGCGTTATACCAAACCTGCGGCACCGCGGTATTGGGTTTGTGCGATCCCGCCGGGCTGACGCCCTCGTACTTGTAATAAATCTTGGCAGGCGTATCGAGCATCTGCTCGAGCCGACGCGCCCGAAATAAGGGGCTGGGACGCCACAGACGGTAAACGTCCAGCACCTCCCCAGGAATGTCTATGTACCTGTCCGTGGACATTTCTTGTTCGATCAGCGCCTTGGGAAATAGCGGACCAAAATCCTCTGCAGTTGCGGGCTGATGCGTTCCAGGATGCAGCGCTGGCGGAGGCGGCTCCGGAAGATCAGCAACGATGTTGTACCACTGAGTTGGCATCTCACTCTCGTCTAAAAGGATTTTGTAGTTGTCGTGCATGAGCCCTTTTCCTCATTTGTTTTTTTCAGTGGTAATCTTTTCCGCGGCAGTTTTACTGCCGACGCGCTATCAAAGGAGCGGCGGGGATCACTAGTAGTGGCCGGCAATGATAGGGTTTCAATCACGCAAAGGAAAGTTGGCGAATCGAGGTCATCTCATGCCTTGGGCCGGCAACGACGACACGCTATTCACGGTCTTGGCCTTGGTGTTTACCGTCAATTTGGGTCTTCGGCATTGTTTCAGCATGTGTGAATCACTTGCCGTTGGTTCACATGGCCCTATTGCGCGCGGGCGCGGCGCCAAGAAAAGGTTGCAGGCCATTATCCAAGAGCGGGCTTGGTCATGGCGGATTGGTATACGTCGCATTGGTATACGTCTGATTGGTATACATCTAATTGTTATACGCCTAATCAGTAGACACCTAATTAGTAGACGCCTATGCAGGCCATGCCAGAGACGACCACGCTACCGTAAGCGCCAGCGAAGCAAACTCAGCAATGGCCCGCGATCATTAGCGCGAGGCCGCTGCGGGCCGAACCAGCTGACAATCGGTGCTCGACGCCCGCCAAGGCCTAACCTCAGCGTCGGCTGCGAGGGTCTGAATAGGTATCGCTTTGTTCGGGCTCCTCGGCTCCGCCGCGAGCACGCTCGCTCAGTCTGACCTCTACTCCCTGAGTCTGAGCCTGTGCTGCTCGGCGACCCTCTTGTTCCTCGCTAGGCCGCGCCTCGCCGCGTTCCGCCGCACTTGGGCGCTGAGCTGATTGGCTGGCCGCTCCGCGAGCCGCTGCATCGCTGTATCCAATACCTTCGGGCATGTCTGCTCCTGCATTTTCTTTTTCGCGGCAACAAGACTAGCACGGCTTTGTGCGGGTGGCGCCACTGTCAAAGCAACCAAAACCCAATAGCAATCCTTTGCAACCTTTGTCTGGCGCTGTCTTCCAGACCCAATTGCCGGCCTGCGCACCGACCAACTAAAATTTCCTAAATGGAATATATTTCTTTTGATTTATTCCTTTTATCAAAAGCTGGGAATTCGGTTTACTTCCCTGCGTCGAAACAACTACCCAGATTATCGTTAGGAAAAATCATGCAAAAGCCGGCAAACGAAAAGATCCTTCCCGAGCAGTTCCAGGTGGAAGTCCCCGAAATTAAGAAGAGTCTGCCTCTGCGCAAAATCGATGAGGAATTATCCGAATTCGAACGCGCCCGCCAAGCCAGCAAAACGTGGTCAATGGGCCAAGACTAACTCTTCTCGATGATGTGACCCCTGTTTCTCTGGGGTCATGTCTTTTACACCCGTCCGCTTTTGCTCACCGCTCCTGTCTCTGCATTTTCCGCGCTACCTGCGCCAATCACTGAGGTGGGTGTATGATGCCGCGCCTAGCGATCAGCTAACCTGAGCCGCCACCTAGCCAACGAAAAGAAGAGCAAGTCATGCCTAATTCCCTCGACAATACACGACTCACCAGCAGTCTCACCCTCCCCTGCGGCGTCACAGTTCCCAACCGCATTTGCAAAGCGGCCATGACCGAAGGACTGGCAACACCGGAGGGTTTGCCAAGCGACGAACTTAACCGGCTGTACGGGCTATGGAGCGATGGCGGCGCTGGCATACTGCTTTCCGGCAATATACAGGTGGATCCAGATCATCTGGAAAGACCCGGCAACGTCATTGTAGCGGGCGTACCGAACAACGAAATGAAGTCGGCTCTGGCAAGCTGGGCAAGCGTTGGCACACGCAACGGCAATCATTTTTGGGCCCAAATCAGCCATGCGGGCCGGCAAACTCAGACCAATGTGAACAAGCACCCCAAGGCGCCATCCGCGGTCACTCTGGGCTTGCCAGGCGGTCAGTTCGGCAAACCGGTTGCGCTCACCGAGGCCGAAATAGAGGACATCGTGCAACGCTTCGCGGTTTGCGCCAAGGCGTGTCAGGAAGCTGGGTTTACCGGCGTTCAAGTCCACGCCGCCCACGGCTACCTGTTGTCCCAATTCTTGAGCCCACGCACAAACCTGCGCCAAGACAAATACGGTGGCTCGCTGGAAAATCGGGCGCGGGCGCTTTTGGATGTCGTAAATGCCATTCGCGCCGCCGTTGGCCCGGCCTTTCCGATCTGCGTCAAACTCAACAGCGCAGACTTTCAAAAAGGCGGGTTCGATTTTGCCGATAGCCTGCAAGTAGCTAAGTGGTTGGAGCAAGCCAGCGTTGACATGCTGGAAATATCCGGTGGCACCTACGAGCAACCTCAGCTCCTAGGTGTAGAGGGCGTGGAAGAAGTAGAACAACAAGAGGTCGCGCCAAGTACGGTGGCTCGGGAGGCCTACTTCGTCGATTTCGCTCTGGCGATGCAGAAGGAGGTGTCGATCCCGTTGATGGTCACCGGCGGTTTTCGCCGGCGATCA
>JAYNPH010000149.1:0-4628 GCA_038113685.1 Gammaproteobacteria bacterium | reverse complement strand
TGGCCCGTTAATGGTGATACCCGGCAGCCACCGCGGTCAAATTTGGGATCATCACCAGGATGGAATGTTTGTTGGTGCGGTGACAGATTCGAAATTCAACCCGGAAAATGCCAAGCCCGTTGTCGTTAAAGCTGGCGGCATTACCCTACATCATGTTCGTATTCTCCACGGGTCAAAACCCAACCGGTCAGACACGCCGCGCCGGATGTTATTTATCGGTTTCTGCGCAACCGACGCATGGCCGTTGATACCCGGAGAAGATTCATTGGAAACGATGAATGAGAGAGTTGTCCGGGGCGCGCCTACGATCATGCCGCGCATGAGAGACCTACCTGTGCGCCTGAGTTTGCCTCGGGTTTCAGGAGAGGGGATATATGCCCAGCAGGAAAAACTGCGTAATGCCCTGTTGCGAGATGAGGCGTCATGATCTCGTCGGCGTTGTAGCATATGCACTTCAACGAAATACGCGGTACCAATTTGCGCGTGTCGGCAGTGGGGCTGGGTTGCAATAACTTCGGCATAACCTGCGATGAAAAGGCCAGTCACGACGTGATCTTAGCTGCCCTGGATGCGGGTATAAATTTCTTTGACACTGCAGATGTTTATGGGGGCCGGGGTAGGTCTGAAGAAATTCTTGGTCGGGCTGTAAAAGTCGCTGGTCGCCATAGTGTGATCATTGCCACCAAATTCGCCAATCCGATGTCGGACGATGGTAACTGTCGAGGAGCTTCACGTGATTACATTGTCCGAGCTGTTGAGGCGAGTCTGAACCGTCTGGGAACTGATTACATCGATTTATATCAGCAACATGTGCCTGATCCGAGTACACCAATAGACGAGACGCTGCGCGCTCTCGACGATCTGGTGCAGCAGGGCAAGGTGCGTTCCATCGGTAGTTCGAATTTTGCGAGCTGGCAGATTGCCGATGCGGATTGGGTGGCACGAAGTGGCGGCATGAGTCGCTTTGTCACCGCCCAGAACGAATACAGCCTTATGGCGCGGCAGATCGAGCGGGATGTGATTCCTGCAAGCGATCACTTTGATGTGTCCATAATTCCGTACTTCCCACTTGCTAGAGGCATGCTGACGGGCAAGTACGAGCGAGGTCGCCGGGTTCCAGAAGGTACCCGACTAGCAAGTATGGGGGAGCGGCGCCGACAAAGGGTCATGTCCGATGCCAACTTCAACCGGATCGACGAGCTATGTAAATTTGCACACAGTAACGGCCGCACCCTATTGGAGCTGGCGATGAGCTGGCTTGCTGCTAAGCCTTTCATTCCTAGCATCATTGCCGGAGCTACCTCTGCCGAGCAGATCAGACAGAACGCGGAAGCGGTGGCTTGGAAATTGATGCCAGCCGAGTTAGAAGCAATAGATCTCATCAACATGAATTAGGAAGAAACCTGTTTTGGAGCACGAATTAGAATTCGATGGTCTGATTGGCCGTACGATGAACGAGTCAATGTCTTCCTGGGCGAAAAAGACCAACGAGACAAAGGGCAGCCCAAATGTCGTTATGATCGTGCTCGATGATGTTGGGTTTTCACAGTTTGGTTGTTACGGCTCGGCTATCAAAACACCGGCACTGGATAGCCTTGCGGAAGATGGGTTACGCTATGCTAATTTTCATGTTACTCCGCTATGCTCGCCGACTCGATCCTGTCTGCTAACAGGTCGAAACCATCATGCAGTGGGGATGGGGCGGATACCGGAGAGTAACAATGGTTTTCCTAATACCCGCGGTTTCGTAGCGCGAGAAGCCGCTACGGTAGCAGAGATGCTGCAGCTACAAGGTTATCAGACCCTTGCGGCAGGCAAGTGGCACCTGGTATCCAATGACGAAACCAGCCCGGCCGGTCCGTATCATCATTGGCCACTGCAACGGGGTTTTGATCGATTCTACGGTTTTCTTGCTGGCGAAACAAATCAATGGAACCCGGAGCTGATCCAAGGCAACGAGCGAATCGAGGTACCGCAGGATCCTGACTACCATTTGTCGGAAGACATCGTTGATCAATCCTGTAAATGGTTACGCCAGCTCGTATCTGCTGCCCCTGATAAGCCGTTTTTTCTTTACCTGGCCTTTGGTGCAGCGCATACGCCACACCATGTGCCCCGTGCGTTTGCTGACAAATATGCAGGATATTTCGATGAAGGATGGGATGTGGCGCGAGAGCGAACCCTTGAACGTCAGAAGCGCTCGGGGCTTTTACCGGCAGACCTGAGCCTTCCACCGCGTAACAGTGGCGTTCAGCCATGGAGCGAACTGACTGCAGAGGAGCAAAAAATTGCCGCTAGATTCCAGGAAGTCTTTGCTGGTTTCGTCGAGCATACGGATGCGCAGATCGGGCGGCTGCTTGATCAAATCCATGCATTGGGCAAGAGCGACGATACCATCGTAATCGCTCTTTCCGACAATGGAGCTGACGCGCTGGGCGGCGCCAACGGCAGCTACGATCATCAGCGCGCAAGAACAGGGCATCGACCAAGCGTCGAGGAAAATCTAGCACGGCTTGATGATCTTGGAGGCCCGCTGGCCTACAACGTATATCCTTTCGGCTGGGCCATGGCGGGAAATGCTCCGTTCAAACGCTACAAAGGCAATACTCACGCAGGTGGGGTGAGGGCTCCACTGTTGATCCGCTGGCCTCGGGGTATCGTTGCCAAAGGTGAGACGCGAAACCAGTTTTATCATGCGGTGGATATTACACCGACGCTGATGGACCTGATGGGCCTTGATATTCCCAGCCATGTGAATGGGTTCGAGCAGATTCCCTTGCACGGCACATCCATGGCGCATACGTTTAACGACAATCTGGCTGATACGCGCAAGAAGATCCAATATTTTGAAACAAGCGGTCAGCGAGCGATCTGGCACGAAGGTTGGAAGGCTCTCACTTTTCACGTCAAAGGCGATGATTTCCATTCGGAAAAGTGGGAGCTTTACCATTTGGATCAGGACATGGCTGAGCTTCATGATCTGGCCGAGACGCATCCGGAAAAACTCCAGCAGCTGATTCGTCTGTGGTGGCAACAAGCTGAAAAAAATGGCGTGTTGCCCCTTGATGATATGAGCAGCCCGCGGGGGGCAGGGTGGTGGCCGGAACTGACAAAACGATGGACACTCTATCAAGATGCGGTTTTACCTAAACATTCACGGGCCGCGCCGCGAGTGCGGGGCGTATCACACCGCCTAATCGCTCGAATTCACCGGTGTTCAACCAAGGATTCGGGAGTCATCGCAGCGGACGGCGGGCAGTTTGGTGGTTGGAGTCTGTTCATTAAAGACAACCGATTGCATTACACGATGAATACTTTTGGGGTTCAATGTCGGGTGTCGTCCTCGAAGGCGATTCCCAGTGGCAACGTAACCTTACGTGTTGATGTGGTAAAGACGGATGTGGATGAGGGGGCTGCTCGTTTCTTTATGGACCACCAAGAGGCCGGCGCCGGCACGCTGAATCCATTTCGTCAGGTCAGCTTTTGTAATGAGCCGTTTGAAGTGGGGCGTGATAGTCAGACCCCCGTGGATGATCATTACCAGGTACCGTTTACCTTCACTGGGCGTATTGTCGATCTGGTAATCGAGGCAGTTGACGAGACGATAGTCGACCAGGACACGCTGCTTGAAGAGCTGATGGGGAGCCAATGAATCTTTGGTAAGTGATTCTTTGGTTTATGGTTCAACTAGGCTGCATCAATATTGAATGAGAGCTGATCCCCATGTAAAGCCGGCGCCGAATGCTTCCAGCAGGAGAAGGTCGCCGCGTTTGATTCGTCCGTCCCGCACGGCGGCATCGAGCGCCAAGGGTATCGATGCCGCACAGGCGTTACCCTGACGGTCTAGGGTAAGTACAACTTTCTCTAGCGGCAGATCCAGTTTCTTGGCCACGGTCTGAATGATGCGGCGGTTGGCCTGATGTGGAACCAACCAGTCCAGGTCAGTGCAGTCCAAGTCATGTTTTGCGAGGGTTTCTCGAGCTGTTGCTGTCAGGTGCTGAACGGCCAGTTTGAACACGTCGCGGCCCTCCATTCGAACCTTGGCCGGGCCTGCTGCGGCGTTGTCATAGCCGTCTGCAACGCTTCCCTCAATATACAGCAAAGACTCATAGTTGCCGTCTGCCTGTAAATGGGTGGACATGATCCCAGGGTTTTCATCGGCTTCGAGAACTACCGCACCAGCGCCATCGCCAAACAATACGCAACTGGCACGATCTTCCCAATCCAGCAAGCGACTGTGTACATCGGCACCGACAACTAGGGCTCGCCGGGCGTCACCACATCGGATGAAGTTATCCGCTACGCTAAGAGCGTAGACAAAGCCACTGCACACCGCTTGTACGTCGAAAGCCGTGCAGCCATTGGCGCCAATACGGTGTTGCAACTGACATGCCGTTGCCGGATAAACTCGATCGGGTGTTGTGGTGCCCAGGATGATTAAGTCCAGCGTCTCAGGATCGATATTCGCGGCTTCAATCGCCTGTTGAGCCGCGAAATAGGCGAGATCTCCGGTACCTTCCTGGGGCGCGGCCAGATGTCGCTGATGAATACCTGTACGCTCAACGATCCACTCATGATTTGTATCGACGCGTTGCGATAACACTTCGTTGGTAAGGACTGTCTCTGGA
>JAYNPH010000148.1:0-4701 GCA_038113685.1 Gammaproteobacteria bacterium | reverse complement strand
TCTTGTCCGTGCCCGCCTCGAAACACTGGTCGTAGTCGCCTGGTCCGCTGATAATCCTTGATCAACCGTCGGTGCGCGTTCAGAGCCGAGCGCCTCAGTGGCGGACGGGGTCAGGTCTGTCTCTACTACTGGCTCCACTGTGTCGAGGGGGGCTTGGTCTTCGGTTTGCTCTATTGCCTTGGTTTCCACCGAACCCGCGCTGACCGTCTGTACACCCTGATTCGCTTCTTCAACGGTTTCTTGGCGTTCTTCTTGGCTCGTTTGCTGATCCACGCTTGCTACCGTTGCGGCGTTATTTGCTGCATCCGATGACTTGCTGCGGTTCCGCGGATCGTTGCTGGCTCGACCTACGCGCGGTTTGGACGCTTCTTCAGAGACCACCGGTTTTGCCGGTTTGGGGTTCTCTTGAATGACGACGGTGGCGTTGGACTCCACGGACTTGGCTTTTTCCGCCTTGGGTTGCCGTTGGTTGTTACGGTCACGCTTTGGCTGCCGTTTACTGTTGGCTAAGGCGTCAGCTGAAGGTTGTCTTTCTTCGGGTGATACAGCCACGAAGGGTTCGGTTTCCGTAGCCGTTGTATCCGACAGTTTTTGCGGAGCTGACTCTTTGCCGCGCCGGCGATCTTCTCGTCGCGGCTTACGGCGATCCGTTTTTTCCTGATCACCGTTTGCGCGTTCGGACTTGCCGTTCTCTGCAGGCGTTTGAGGTTTGTTACGGCGAGATCGCTCGTTGTTTTTAGCGTCACTTTCGCTGTTGCGGTCGCGCTCAGTTCTCTCACTACGTCCGCGCCGCGCCTCATTGCCATTCTTGCCGCGTCGCCGACCGCCTTGCTCTTCCTCTTTTCGCGATCGGCTTCGATTGTTAGTGGACTTTTCTTTACGATCTTTTTCCTCGATTACAGGGGCGTCGGAGAATAGGCCCTTCATCAGTCGAGAGAAAAACCCCGGCTTAGCTGCTTTAGGCTCTTGCTTTGGTTGTTCCTGCACAACCGGTGCCGGTGGCAACTGACTGAACTGAGGTTTAACGGCTGCTTCCCGCTTTGCTGAAGCCTGTTGCTCTTCTGGTATTTCTTGCTGCTGGGCTTGATTTGCCAGATCAGAAAGCAAGTGACTTGGAATTTCACCTTCGGCCTTGGCTTGGTCGGCGCGCAGACGCTCGACTAAATAATGAGGCGTCTCCAGATTCACGTTCGGAATGATCACAATGTGAGTGCCCGTCCTGCTTTCGATGTCGGCAAGATCTCCACGCTTTTCATTAAGTAAGAAAGCGCCAATGGCGAGGGGAACCTGCACACGAACGACGGCGCTGCGCTCTTTCAGAGATTCTTCTTCCATAACGCGTAAGATAGCTAAGGCTAAGGATCGAGTGTCGCGGATACGGCCCTGACCGTTGCAGCGCGGGCAAAGACCTGTGCTGATTTCTTCCAGAGATGGACGCAAACGTTGGCGACTCATCTCCATTAAGCCAAAGCGCGAGATGCGTCCGGTTTGGATGCGCGCTCTGTCGGATTCGAGAGCGGCACGCATTCGCGCTTCTACCGCTCTTTGATTGGCGGGATTAATCATGTCGATGAAATCGATTACGACCAAGCCGCCGATATCACGGATGCGTAGCTGACGAGCAATTTCATCCGCGGCTTCCAAGTTCGTATTGGTGGCCGTCTCCTCGATGTCATGCCCCTTAGTGGCGCGGGCCGAGTTGATATCGATCGAAACTAGGGCCTCCGTCGGATCAATGACGATGCTACCCCCGGAAGGTAATTTAACCGAGTGCTCAAAAGCCGTTTCGATTTGGCTTTCGATTTGATAACGGCTGAAGAGCGGTATGGAATCATTGTAGGGCTTTAGTTTGTCGGAATAATTTGGCATGACTTGGGAGATAAAGGCTGATGCTTCCTCATAAGCCGTCTCGCCTTCCACCAAGACCTCACCAATATCAGCGCGAAGATTGTCGCGGATCGTGCGCAATACCGCACTGTTCTCTTGATATAACAAAGATGGAGTAGGTTCTTGTTCTTCAGCGCTTTGAATAGCCTGCCAAACTTGCAGCAGGTAGTTGAGGTCCCAGTTCAGTTCTTCTGAACTGCGCCCAACACCAGCGGTTCGAACAATGACACCCATGCCCTCAGGAATATCCATTTGCGACATCGCATTGCGTAATTGGTCGCGTTCTTCGCCTTCAATTCGGCGCGAGATACCACCAGCCCGAGGATTGTTTGGCATCAGCACCATGTAGCGGCCTGCCAAGCTCAAAAACGTGGTTAGGGCTGCACCCTTATTACCGCGCTCTTCCTTCTCCACTTGAACTAAAATTTCTTGACCTTCCCGCACCAGTTCTTGAATGGGCGCGCGCTGGGATGCGCCTTTCTTGAAGTAGTTGCGTGAAATCTCTTTTAGCGGCAGAAATCCGTGCCGCTCGGAGCCGAAGTCGACGAACGCTGCCTCTAAACTTGGTTCCACCCGGGTGATTTTTGCTTTGTAGATACTCGCCTTTTTCTGCTCGCGAGCGCTGTTCTCTATGTCTAGGTCGTACAGTTTCTGGCCGTCGACCAAGGCGATTCTCACCTCTTCGGTCTGAGTGGCGTTAATCAGCATTCTTTTCATGTTTTGTCCTTACGCGCTGAGCTTGCCTAGGCTCAAGGCGCTATCAAAGGACGCAGAGGGGAAAAGTGGTTCAGAAAGAGCGGTCGTGCAGAAGGGCGGGTCGTTCAAATAGCGATAGAGTAAAAAGGCGTCGCCACCGTTGAAGGCGGCTTACAAGTGTCCGGCGTATTCTAGAGTTCTTCCCAGTCATGAACTGTCTTCAGGTGCTCGGCCACAACGGATTTTTGCCACTACTGCTAATTTTTCTAAACGACTTCTTCTTATCCTTGCTCCCTCGCGCGGTGGGTCGTCTTTAACAACCTTGTACACCACTGCGTTTGGCAGATGTATGTCTGTTCCATTAAGGGCAGCGTACGCTCTGCGATTCTGTACCGTATTCAGCGAATCATGCCGCCGAATGTTGCCCCAACCCGTCTCAGTAACTGCCTGAGACTGCGCCGAGGGCGATTAACTTTTCTCTGATCGGACTTTGGCAAATGCGTCCGATAACGCCTCATATGCGTCTATACGTAAAATAATGTGTTCATCGGGAATGTAAGTCCGTCTGAACGGTCGCTAAACGAAGTGCGGTCGATTTAACGTCGGTCCGTTCAACACTCTCGTTTGCGTGTTTGTTTATCAGGCCCGGCACACTCATCAGCCGGACATCGCTTTGTCTTCATCTGTTCGTGGCAAACCCTAAAATGTTTACCAAATTCTGCTGC
The DNA here is from genome assembly GCA_038113685.1 of Gammaproteobacteria bacterium. Taxonomy (GTDB): domain Bacteria; phylum Pseudomonadota; class Gammaproteobacteria; order Pseudomonadales; family Azotimanducaceae; genus UBA4421. The sequence goes on along the minus strand of JAYNPH010000148.1, from coordinate 1,393 downwards.
CTAATTCGCCGCCTGTTAAGAACACGCTTTGCTGATTTTCGCAGCGTAACGTGTTGTTGAATGCGGCCCAATTGTTGGCGCGTTCGATCGGGAGAATTGAATGTATTCAAGCGCCCCAATCGTCTTGTCTTTCCAGTAATATAGAATTCTTTAACGAAAACTAACCTAGAACGGCGGGCGGATGTTAACAGTGATTGCTAAGCCCTTCAAACCTTTGATTTTTTCCTTTTTGAGTCTGATCCGTTGAGCGTAACTTTTGTCGACATCGAAAACCTCAATGATGTGGGTCAGCGCGTTGATAATTATTTGATGCGGACCCTCAAGGGGGTGCCTAAGCAAAAAATTTATTCGATCTTACGCAAAGGTGAGGTGCGAGTTAACAGCGCACGGGTAAAGCCAACCTACCGCCTTCAGCTTCACGACAGGGTCCGGGTGCCGCCTTTGTTTACCAAGGCCCAAGCGCCGGTCCGATTGAGTACCGACACCTACGAGGAATTGGAAGCGGCTATCGTTTTCGAAGACAGCGATCTTTTGGTGTTGAATAAACCACCGGGCTTCGCGGTTCACGGCGGCAGTTCCGTAAACGCTGGCGTGGTAGAAATGATGCGCGTGATTAAGAGCCAGCCTGAGATTGAGCTTGCGCACCGGTTGGATCGAGATACTTCCGGTTGCTTGCTTCTATGCAAGAAGCGCAGTGTTCTTAAAGAGGTCCAAGCAGCATTTCGCGACCGAATGGTAAAGAAGAAATATACCTTGATCGTCCATGGTACATGGCCCAAAAAAATTCGAGTGGTTCAGCATCGGCTGCTGCGTTATTCAACGGATTGGGGAGAGCGTCGGGTTCGGGTAGACGAAAGCGGTCAGGTGGCCCGCACCGATTTTCAAGTGCTTGGGCAGGCGGCTCAGGCAACATTACTGCAAGCGGCTCTGCACACTGGGCGCACGCATCAGATTCGGGTGCACGCTCAGTCTGAGGGGCACCCGATTCTCGGAGATACGAAATACAGGCTGCCCAGCGCTCAGCAAAGCGCGGATCGCGAATTTGAGCGCTTGTGTTTGCATGCATCACGACTGGTCGTGCCGTTAGGAAACACGCGACTGGATTTTTCCGTGCCCTTAGAGCAGACCATGACGCAAATCTGGGCGCGCATGGCGCCGGAAGGTTCAGCAAAAGAAGTCTAGGGCCTGACCTTCGTTGGGAATATCTGCGCTGCTTTGATTACTCGGAGCCAGCGTGCGCCAATGGATTAATGCCAAATTCCCGTAACCGGCTGGTTAGCGCGATCAGTGGCAGGCCGATGAGCGCGCTGGGGTCGTCAGCACGAATATACTCAAACAGGGCGATACCTAAACTCTCTGCCTTAAAGCCACCGGCTGCGTCGGTGGCTTGGTC
>JAYNPH010000147.1:0-4713 GCA_038113685.1 Gammaproteobacteria bacterium | reverse complement strand
TCCCAGAGCGACCCGGTGCATTTTTGCTGGAGGGCACCACGGGCGAAAATCCCGAAAACACGTCAGTTTATGCGGTGTCGGGTACGCCGTCTAAGCTGCCGGTTCGAGCCGTGCAGACAACCCAAAAAGATGTCTTTAACTGGCAGGCGGACCGACTGGGCAATGTGCGGGTTGGTCACGGGTTTACCCCAAATCAGCAACGGGGCGTGCTAAAGCTAAAGGATGCCCAAGGGGATTGGCATGATGTTAGCGCTCTCCTTGATCGTGAAGCGCTCGTGCTGGCATTGCCTACCCGGGATCTGAACGTGTACCTGATTCTTATGCTGCCCAAAGACTCAGCGGACGGTACAAGCCTGCGTCATGTTTATTCTTACGATGCGTCTACGGGTACGGAACAGCTGGTCTATAAAGCCAACCACAGCGAGGTCGCCAGCGTTTTGATGGACCTCAAGGGTGAAGATGTTGTCCTAGTGAAATATGAGGACGAAACTTTGCCTCCGGTAATTTTTCACCCCTTGCTGAAAGAAATATATGAAGCCCTGAGCGCGCACTTTGAGGATGGATTGATTTTCCTATACGACGTTAGCGACGATCTCTCCAGCGCATTGTTTGGTGTTAATTCACCGAGCGTGCCCGGTGCGCTGTATCTCTATAACGCCGAGGCTCGGGAGCTGCAGGGGGTGAGCATTCAATATCCGGGTTTGGAGGGGTCAGCCCTTGGCGAGGTATACCCCGTCGAATACCAGGCCCGAGACGGGCTGAAACTACCTGCCTATCTCACGCTCCCCAATGGCTTGTCCCCGGACACCGCTCGCGGATTGCCCTTTGTCGTGCTGCCTCACGGTAATCCCCACGCACGAGATTTTCGCCGTTTCGACTGGGTGACGCAGATGCTCGCCAATGAGGGGTATGGGGTGCTGCAAATGAATTTTCGCGGCTCTACTGGCTATGGTACTGCTTTGGAGAAAGCTGGACGCCAGCAGTGGGGTCAGGTGATGCTCGATGACATAACCGACGGTGCTCATTGGCTGGTTGAGGAAAAGATCGCTGCTGCCGACCGTATATGCATTGTTGGCGAAGCCTTTGGTGGCTATGCGGCTTTGATGAGTGCTGTGAAATCCCCAGAGCTCTATCGATGCGCCGCTGGCCTCAATGCTGTCGGGGATCTTTTTTCTTTAGTTGCCGAAGGGCGTAAGTACGTTGGGGGCTTTTTTTATCGACGACACGTCGGGCGTCTTTGGCAACGTCCGCACCTGCTTGCAAACTCACCCCGACCTCATGCTGACAAAGTGCAGGTGCCGGTGTTGTTGGCGGTTTCGGAAAAAAACAGGATCGTAAATCCGCGCCAAACCCGCCGCCTGTACAAGGCCTTGCAGAAAGCCAAAAAGGACGTGGAATTGGTTGAACTTCCCGGGGGAGATCACGCCTTGTCTCGGCAAGATAACCGCAAAGCGTTTTCCGAAGCCCTGCTGTCGTTCTTGTCGGAGCACCTAGACATGGCCGGTAGTACAGCAGCAGGAGGGTGAGACCCCGACTCGCCTTTGCAGGTCATCGGGGAAGGAACCTCAAGCCGCTTGCTTTTGAGGTAACGCTTAGCCGGCAAGCGCCTAGCGTTGGTAGGTCAGCGCTTGCCCGTAGGGTCCCTCTAGTACCTGCTGACCATCGTAGCGTTGGTGTCCGTTGACCCATGTGCCGGCAATACGGTGTTTAAACCGATAGCCGCCGAAAGGACTCCAGCCGCACTTGCTGAGCACAGGCTCTTCTGCGCCGGTTGGATTGTCGCCGATTAACGTGAAGTCAGCGTAGTAGCCCTCGCGCAAGAAACCGCGTTCTGCCACTTGGTACAAAATAGCCGGAGCATGAGAGGTCTTGCGCACAACCTGTTCAATACTGAATGTGCCATCCGCTACCCGCTCCATCAGCGATACCAAGGCGTGCTGGACGAGGGGCAGGCCTGCGGGAGCGCCAGCGTATTTGCGGCTCTTTTCGTCCAAAGTGTGAGGCGCGTGGTCCGTGGCGATCACATCGATTCGATCTTCTGCAACGGCTTGTAGCAGCGCGGTGCGGTCTGCGGCTGTCTTGATGGCAGGGTTGCACTTAATGAAGGCACCGCGCTGCTCGTAATCCTCGGCGCTAAAGAACAAATGATGGACGCAGGCCTCCGCCGTAATGCGTTTGTTTTCCAAGGGGCCGGTTTCAAACAGCTCCATTTCTTTGGCGGTGGTTAAATGTAGGACATGTAGCTTGGTACCATATTGCTTGGCTAGGCTAACGGCCAATGAACTCGACGCATAGCAGGCCTCTTCCGAGCGGATATTCGGGTGCTCACTGAATGGTATGTCCTCGCCGTATTTTGCAGCGGCAGCAGCCTCTGCCTCTAGGATCATGGGCGTATTCTCGCAATGGGTGGCAACCAGCAGATCCGTAGCTGCGAAGATTCCTTCGAGAGTGGTGCGATCATCCACAAGCATGTTGCCTGTGCTGGCGCCCATGAAAATCTTGACCCCGCAGGTCAGACTGGGATCGACGCTTTTTACGGCTTCTAGGTTGTCGTTTGTTGCTCCCAAATAAAATCCGTAGTTGGCAGCGGAGCAGCCGGCCGCGCGTTCGCGCTTATCGATCAGAGCGCTTTCAGAAATGGTAAGGGGGTTGCAGTTTGGCATTTCCATGTAGCTGGTAATGCCGCCAGCCACGGCGGCGGCTGATTCGGTGCGAATGTTGCCCTTGTGCTCAAAGCCCGGCTCTCTGAAGTGCACCTGGTCGTCGATCATGCCGGGAATCAGATAGGCGCCTTGGGCGTCAATGACTGTAGCGTCGTCTGGCGCCCGAACGTTGATGCCCTTGATGCGCTCACCCTCAACAACAAGGTCGCCCTCGGTAATAGCGCCTTCGTTGACGATACGTGCGTTTACGATTCGTTGATTCATGATTGGATTTTCACCTCGGCTTCAATTTCTACAGGAACGCTAAAGGGCAGTTCGGCCATGCCCACGGCGGATCTAGCATGGGCGCCAACATCGGGGCCAAAAATCTGCAAAATCCGATCCGAACAGCCGTTGATGACGCCCGGGATCTTGTTGAATCCCGGCGCTGTGTTAACCATGCCGAAAACGCGCAGCCATTTTGTTACTCGATTTAAGTCACCCAAATAGTCATGCAGGCTGGCGCACAGGCCTAGGGCGATGTTAGCTGCAATATCATAGGCTTCTTCGGCGCTGACCTGCTCACCGACTTTGCCGAATGGTCCGCACATGCTGCCGCCTAGGTCCGTGGGCACGTGTCCGGACAGATAAAGATGGTCCCCATCAGCCCTGACTAAGTTGAAGGGTAGGGCAGCGGTGTTCATAGGCTTTGGTAGTTCAAGGCCCAGTTCGTTCAAGCGCTGTTCAATACTCAATGTAGGCTTCTCAACAATAGGAGATAGATTTAGCGGGTTACAGATTTCTGCGACCTTGAACAGCACTATAGAAGGTTCCCTTAACGGTTACATCTTTGTTTTAAATCGGAGTTTCGAATCAGAGTTGGAATCCCAGTGTTGAATCAGGGTCCCGAGTGGGTCTTTACATCAGGATTCCCTGATGCAAGGTCCCAGCTGCAGGTTTGGCGCACAAAGATTTGGCTAGGGCTTGTCTCATGCAGGTCATGTTCCGCCAGCCATGGCTGCGGCATAATGGGGGCATGAACAGTCCACGTGAACCAAATATCGACAGCGGCCACTGGGCGCCCGAACAAAGCGCCCCGCATCAGGCGGTTCTGCAGCGTTTACGAGCTTTACTGCCTGCGGCCAGCGTGATTACAGACACGTCGGGCCTGCGCCCCTACGAAACAGATGGCTTGACCGCCATTCGTGAAATGCCATGGGTTGTAGTGCTGCCCGAAACCGAAGCCCAAGTTGCTGAGGTGGTGCGATGCTGCGCAGAACATGGCGTGCCGGTGATCGCCCGAGGGGCTGGAACCGGATTGTCCGGCGGCGCCCGCCCTCATGCTCGAGGGGTCGTGTTGGGACTGTCAAAAATGTCCGCCATTGAGAAGATCGACACAGAGAATCGCGTTGCAGTTGTGCAGCCCGGGGTTCGAAATTTAGCGATCAGTCAGGCGGCTCAACAGTACGGCCTGTACTACGCGCCGGATCCTTCCTCCCAAATTGCGTGCAGTATTGGCGGCAATGTGGCGGAAAACGCCGGTGGCGTGCACTGCCTCAAATACGGGTTAACGGTGAACAATGTTTTGGGCGCCCGAGTGGTGCTGGCCGATGGCAGCATTGTTGAACTTGGTGGCACGCTATATGACAACCCCGGCCCGGACTTATTGGCCTTGTTGTGTGGCTCAGAGGGCATGTTGGGGATCGTCACCGAAGTAACCGTGGCTCTGCTGCCGACCCCCGAAACCAAGGCAGTGCTACTGGCGGGATTTGCCAAGGTTGTGGATGCGGGCAACGCCGTTGCGCAAATCATTGGCGCGGGCATTATTCCTGCTGGCATGGAGATGATGGACAAGCTGGCGGTGCAAGCGGCGGAAGCCTTTGCCAAGGCCGGTTATCCCCTAGACGCCGAAGCGATTCTGATCATTGAGTTGGACGGGTCGGCTGCCGAGCTTGGCGCCCTTACCGATAAGGTCACTGGATTGCTTAAGGCGAACGGCGCCTACCAAATCGACGAAGCCCACGATGCCTCGACTCAGGCGAGGCTGTGGAAGGGTCGAAAGTCCGCGTTT
>JAYNPH010000146.1:500-4736 GCA_038113685.1 Gammaproteobacteria bacterium | reverse complement strand
CATCGCTGGTAACTCGCACCTTGGTGGACAGCTCACGCATAGTGATCGCCGCGCCGGCAATTTCCGCCGGTGTCTCACCTTTGACGCGCAGGGCAGCAAGCATGGCGCCGATCTGTCCCTCTGTAGTTTCCCCTGACATGATTTGTCGGAAAACTTCGGCAGCCTCCTCTTGGGTGAGGTCGTTGCCTTCGACGATTTTTGTCAATGCTTGGGGTATCTGCATGTTATGGCCTCTTGTGCTGCAGCTGCCTAGTTCATTATCGCTGCAAGAAATTATTTAGCAGTTGATGCCCGGACTGAGTCAAAATCGATTCTGGGTGGAATTGCACACCTTCCACATCCAGCTCCCGGTGTCTCAGCCCCATAATGGCGTCCATTTCCCCATTAACCTCTGTCCAGGCGGTGACTTCCAGTGCGTCAGGCAAACGGTCTTGATCGACGACCAAGGAGTGATATCGGGTGGCCTCGAAGGGCGTGTCTAGGCCTGCGAACACGCCTTGACCTCGGTGATGGATCATAGAGGTTTTGCCGTGCATGACTGCTTTTGCTCTAACCACGTGGCCGCCAAAGCTCTGGCCGATGCTCTGATGGCCCAAGCAAATGCCCAGCAGCGGAATTTTTCCGGCAAAGTGGCTCACGGTTGCGAGTGAAATACCTGCCTCGTTGGGGGTACATGGTCCCGGAGATACCACAATTTTTTCAGGGTTCATGGCCTCGATGTCAGCAATGCTGATTTCGTCATTACGTTTGACGGTGACTTCGGCGCCCAGCTCCAGCAGGTATTGGACAACATTGAAGGTAAACGAGTCGTAGTTATCAATCATTAGAATCATCGCAAACTACCCCTAATTGTCTGGATTGATCATACGGTTTTCTGCCATGGCCGCAGCGCGAAAAATAGCTCGGCCCTTGTTAAGGCTTTCTTTCCATTCCAAGCGATCGATAGAATCGTGGACGATGCCACCGCCTGCTTGAATATAGAGGTAGCCATCCTTGATGACAGCAGTTCGAATGGCGATGGCGGTGTCCATGTTGCCGTTCCATGCTAAGTAGCCTACAGCGCCTCCGTAGATACCGCGCTTTACCGGCTCCAGCTCATCAATGATCTCCATGGCGCGCACCTTGGGTGCGCCGGACAAGGTGCCAACCGGTAAAGCTGCTCGCAGCACATCAATGGCGCTTTTGTCCGGCTGTAGTTTCCCCTCAACAGTAGACGACAGGTGCATAACGTGGGAGTAGCGCTCAATTACAAAGCGCTCCACCACGTTGACAGAACCTGCTTGAGAGACCCTACCTACATCGTTGCGGCCCAGGTCAATGAGCATTAAGTGCTCGGCCAATTCCTTTGGATCTGACTGCAGTTCCGCTTCGAAGGCTAAATCTTCCTCTTCGGTATGTCCGCGTCGGCGGGTACCGGCCAGTGGACGGTTGGTGATCACGCCATCCTCTACCCGGGCAAGAATTTCCGGCGAGGAACTGACGATTTGGAAGTCGCCTAAATCCATAAAATACATGTAAGGCGAGGGATTAAGGCTGCGTAATGCCCGGTACATGTTAATTGGTGGCGCCTGGAAGGGAATGTGCATGCGCTGTGCTAGCACCACCTGCATGACGTCACCGGCACGGGTGTACTCCTTAATGGTTTCTACGGCCGCCTTGAATTCTTCTTCGCCGAACTCCGAGATAAAATCGCTTTCGCGCACCGGCTGATTGGCGCTGCCGTGCTGTAGGCCCTGCACTGGCAGGGTGAGAGTCTCCTCGCGGTCTCTGAGGCGCTTGCGCATCTCATCCTCGGCTTGAGGGTCATCAGCATCGACCAGACTGATCATCTTCATGCGGCCTTCGAGGTTGTCCATGACGACTACCTCCTCGCTGACCATCAGTAAAATATCGGGCGTGTCCAGACGGTCGCCGGCAATGGCCGGCTGCAGCCGTTGCTCCACGTAGCGCACGGTGTCATAGCCGAAATAGCCGACCAGTCCGCCAAAGAAGCGGGGCAGGCCGTCCACTTCCACAACCTCAAAGCGGTTCTGGAATGCTTCGATAAAAGCGAGAGGATCATCGGTTTCTACATCCTCGACCACGTCGCCATCGGTGATGACCTGAACGTGCCGAAGATTGACCCTAACCACAGTGCGCGCGGGCAGGCCGATGATGGAATAGCGGCCCCACTTTTCTCCGCCTTGAGCAGACTCCAGCAGATAGCTATAGGGACCTTTGGCGAGCTTTAGATAGATAGATAACGGGGTGTCCAAGTCAGCAAGGGCTTCATGAACCACGGGTTTCAGGCGGTAAGAGGGTTGTAGCGTTGTCATGTGTTGTTCCAGAAAAATGAAAAATAGTCGAGGGAAGGCGTTCTGGCATACCGGCACGGGCCGAGGCATAACGCAGGCCTAAGGCGTTTAACGTCGCCAGCAACCTCGCCAAGGTTTTTCATTTCTGTTCAGGTTCACACAAGACCTCTTCGATCTGTAGGAAATAAAGGCGCAGGCTACCATGACATTTCTCGCATGTGGAGCGCAGGAACTCACAGATTTGCGAAAGTAAAAACCTTTAAGCCGTTCCAGTCGTGCCAGCGGGCAAAATCTGATCCATCTGGTCGAACAAATAAGTTGCATCCAACGTTTCAACGTCGACGCCGTGGTTGTAGCCGTAACGAAAGCAGGCCACGTCAACACCAGCAGCCTTGGCTGCCTCGACATCGGTTGTGGAGTCACCCACCATCAGAGTATCTACTTGAGCGACCCTTAGTTGCTGCAAGCATAGATCAATGGGATCCGGAGCAGGCTTCGGTGCCGCGGCGGTATCGCCACAAACGACCGAGGCGAAATAGCCGTCTAAGGACATGGCTTCCAGCAAAGGCAAGACAAATCGGGTTGGTTTGTTGGTGACAACGGCCAGTCTTCTGTCTTGGTCAACTAAGTGGTCGAGGGTGTCTATAACGCCTGGATAAATGGTGCTTTCTTCGGCAACGTGATCTGCATAGTAGTCCAAGAAATATTGCAGCAAGGTTTCCACCATGGCTGGCTGCAGCTCTAAGTCGTGATGAGCAAGGGCCTGGGTGAGGGAGAATTTGGCGCCATGGCCAATCCAGTTTCGGGCCTGAGCCGTTGTGACGCCCGGATAGCCGGCATTTTGCAAACTGGCGTTCAGCGCTTGACCGAGGTCAGGTGCAGTATCAACCAAGGTGCCATCCAGATCGAATAAATACGCGCGGTAGCTTTTATCGATCACAGTTACGCGTCGGCGATTTCATCGCGCATGGCATTGATGGTGGCAGCGTAGTTGTCGGCGCCAAAGATCGCTGTGCCGGCGACAAAGGCATCGGCACCTGCCGCCGCTGCAGCCCCAATGTTGTCGATCTTGATGCCGCCATCAATTTGCAGTCGAATGTCGCGCCCTGACGCATCAATCAGGCGTCGCGCCTGTCGAAGCTTTTCTAAGCTCGACGGAATAAAGGCTTGGCCACCGAAACCAGGATTTACAGACATGATCAAAACGAGGTCGACCAGTTCGATGACGGGTTCCAAGGCACTTAAGTTAGTCGCAGGATTAAAGACCAACCCCGCCTTTGCCCCGCTATCATGAATAACGCTCAGGGTTCGGTGCAGGTGCTCGGTGGACTCTGGATGTACGGTGATGTAGTCCGCTCCCGCAGCCAAGAAGTCTTCGACTAGACGATCCACGGGTTTCACCATCAGGTGCACATCGATGCATGCGTCAATGCCTGCTTTGCGCAGGGAACTGAGCACCAAGGGCCCAACAGATAGGTTCGGTACGTAGTGATTGTCCATTACGTCGAAGTGAATGGTGTCAGCACCTGCGGCGAGGACGTCTGATACTTCTTCACCAAGCCGGGCAAAGTCTGCGGCTAGAATAGAGGGGCAGATCCAAGGATTCATAAGTGCTCGCTACATCGAAAAGCGCATGTTAACCGAGGTAGATTTAGATGCATGCTTTTTTCGGAGAGGCGGAGAAACCCGCCGCGGTTGGCTTAGGCATTTACTGCCGCATAGTCTTGGGGAGTGCCAATGTCAGACCATAAACCGTAATGTACTTGGGCAGAGACACGCCCTTGGGCCGTGGCGTGGAACAAGAGGTCTCGCAAAGAAAAGGGGCCGTCAGGAGAATCCCTGAACAGCTGCCGGTGGAGCATGGCGATACCGCTGTAGACGAAGTCGCCGCCGCGGGCAGCAACACGCCCCTGGGCATAGGAAAAGTCGCCGGTCTTACGAC
>JAYNPH010000146.1:0-490 GCA_038113685.1 Gammaproteobacteria bacterium | reverse complement strand
CGACTCGGTGGCGTCGGTACCAGCACCAAGTGGGCGAGATCCTCCGGCAGCAACCGCTTTGGGAGATTCTCGACTGCAAAGTCGCTGTAGATATCGGCGTTACAAAGAATGAACGTGTCGTCTGCTAACAAGGGTAGCGCCGCCTTAATACCGCCGCCGGTCTCCAGCAGAGTCTGCTCGCGACTGTAGGTCACTGAAACCCCAAGGGCTGCACCGTCGCCCAGCAGCGCCTCAATCTGGTTGCCGAGGTGGTAGGTGTTCACGACTACCTCGCCGACACCGGCAAGGCGCAACTTTTCAATGATTCTTAGTATCAGTGGTATGCCTTTCACTGGCAGCAGCGGTTTCGGCGTTGTATCGGTCAAGGGCGCGAGTCGCGTCCCCTTGCCAGCGGCCAGGATCATGGCTTTCACTATCTTTCCTCGCGGCTCAGTAATTCGAGCTGAAGCGCCGCCAATGACCAAGCGGACAACAGGTGGTGGAGTTGCTC
>JAYNPH010000145.1:0-4870 GCA_038113685.1 Gammaproteobacteria bacterium | reverse complement strand
GGCCACGGCAGTGCGCAATAAGACAAAGACCACTTTGGCATCGGCTGCGATCCAGCCCCGCCGATGCAGGCCGATGTACAACAAACCTGCGTGGGTCCACGCAGACAGGGCGGTAGCCAGCGCCAAACCGACATGCCCGAGCCACTGAAAGGTGGAGAGACTGCCCAACAAATTCACCGCGACGGCTATGGCCGCGTAGCGAAACGGAGTGCGGGTATCTTGATGCGCAAAAAACGCAGGCGCCAGCACTTTCACCAGCACAAAGCCGGGCAAGGCAACGGCGAACATTTCGAGCGCGAGGCCAGCCATCACAATATCCCGGTCCGTCATCGCGCTGCCCGCGAAGGTCATGTACAGAAACGCCAGCAAGGGCTCGGCCAGCAGGTACAAAGCAGTGGCTGCCGGCAGGCTCAACATCAGACCGAGACCAAGCCCCCAGTTCATGGTGCGCAGGAAACCCTGCTGATCGCCGGCGGTCACCAGCCGCGACAAGTGGGGCAACATCACGGTCCCCAGCGCAACCGCAATCAAACCCACCGGCAGTTCCAACAAACGATCCGCGTAATAGAGCCAGGCGATACTGCCGGTGGCCAGGGTCGATGCGATCATGGTGTTGACGAGGGCGTTAATTTGGCCCACCGACGCTGAAAATATTGCCGGTACCAGCAAATGCCCCACCTGCCGCACTCCCGGATGCTCTTTGCCGACTGTCGGCGTCGGTAACAACTTCATGCGCCACAGCGTGGGAAGCTGCATAAACCACTGAACCAATCCGGCGATCAGCACTCCCCAGGACAAAATAACGATGGGTTGAGCGTCAAATAAATCGTTTAAGGCAGCGAGAGCGGCCAGCGTCAAACAGACGTTGAGCATCACCGGCGTGAATGCCGGCAGCGCAAACCGACCATGGGCATTCATAATGGCCCCGGCATAGGCGGTCAACGAAATAAACGCAAGATACGGAAAGGTTATTCGGAGCAGTTCGGTTAACTGCTGGAATCGTTCGGGTTGATCCAAGTAACCCGGCGCAAACAGGGCCGACAGCGGACCGGCCAAGGCGATACCGGCGATGGTCACCGCCACCAAGGCGAGGGCAAAGATCCCTGAGAGATCCGCCAAAAACAGCCGCAGCTGTGCATGACCCTTGGCCTTGTACTCAACCAACACGGGCACAAAGGCTTGGTTAAAGGCGCCCTCGGCGAAGAGACGCCGAAAAAAATTGGGAATGCGAAACGCGACGAAAAACAGGTCTGCCGCTGCCGAGGCGCCGAACAGGTAGGCCAGCACCACATCGCGAACAAGACCGCTGATGCGCGACAGTAGGGTCATTCCCGCAACGGTGCCGGCTCGCCGATTCAAGGGTGCTGAATCTTGATTCTGCCCTTGCTTGCTCTGTTGATCTTGATTGATCCCTAGCTCTCCAGATTACGCGGTTGACATCTTATCGACACAGCGGCATATTCCCGCCTCATTTTTTTGGTCCCCACTAGGAGCTACCTTGGCTAACAGTCCACAAGCACGCAAGCGCGCTAAGCAGTCAGAAAAACGCCGAGCACACAACGCCAGTCAACGTTCGATGGTGCGCACGTACATCAAGCGCGTCCACGGCGCCGTCGACACCAACGACGCGGAAGCCGCCAGCGCAGCCTTGGCTCAGGCCGTGCCGATCATAGACAAAATGGTTTCCAAGGGCATCATGCACAAAAACCAAGCTGCGCGTCAGAAGTCACGTCTGAACAAGCGGGTCAAAGCCCTGTCTGCCACAGGCTAACCCCGGCCTGCAGCCGAACGCCGGAGCTGCCCGGTAACCGCAGCTCCGACCCTTCTCTTTATAAGAGCACCAAATTGTCTCGGTGCACTACCTCCGCCTCTGACGCATAACCGATTGCCTCGGCATACCGGTCGCTGGTCAGACCCTTAATGGCGTCAACTTCAGCATTGGCGTAATTGCTCAACCCTTGGGCGATGACTCTGCCTGACTGATCCACACATCGAACCACATCGCCACGGCTAAAATCGCCTCGGGAACCGATAACGCCTGCCGCCAGCAGGCTAACCCCGCGCTGCTCAATGGCCCGAACCGCGCCGGCATCGATCACAATGTCGCCCTTGGCGCGCAAATGACCGGCGATCCAACGCTTGCGAGCGGCCATCGGCGTCATCTCTGCAAACAGCAGCGTCCCGACATCGTGCCCTTGGACTGTTCGCGCCAACACGTGAGCTTCCCGGCCCGGCGCGATGACCGTATGGGCGCCGGATCGGGCAGCCAATCGAGCCGCGCGTAGTTTTGTCACCATTCCACCGCGACCCAAGACTCCGGCACCCTCGCCTGCCAGCTCTGACAAAGACGGATCGGTGGCTGCCGCCGAGGGAACGCGCTGAGCATTCCTGTCCACCCGAGGGTCAGCACTAAGAAGGCCATCGACATCCGTTAAAATTACCAGTAAATCGGCTTCCACCAGATTCGCCACTAGGGCTGCCAAGGTATCGTTATCGCCAAATCGGATCTCGTCAGTGGCCACCGTGTCGTTTTCGTTAATGATGGGCACCACGGCCATATCGGTCAGGGTCTTCAATGTCGCCCGCGCGTTCAAATAGCGCTGACGGTCGGCCAAGTCCTCGTGGGTCAGCATGATCATGGCTGAGCCGCAATCTAGTGCTTTCAGTGCTTGCTCGTAGGCCTGCATTAGGCCGATCTGACCCACCGCTGCTGCGGCCTGAAGGCGATGGACTTCTTGCGGCCGGCTGCTCCACCCCAGCCGCATGCAGCCTTCGGCGATGGAGCCAGAGGACACCAAGATCACTTCTTTACCCGCCTTGGTTAGCTTGGCAATGTCCGCGCAGTAGCCTTGGATTTTAGCGTGCTCCAAACCGGTTTCGAGACTGGTCAGCAAAGAACTCCCAACTTTGACGACAATGCGTTTCGCTTCGGTCAGCGCGCTGCGAGTCACTGGACCTTGCGTCTGCTGGCTACCGCTAATCTCTGACATAGATCACCTCAGTTTCTGGACCGTCCAGCGTGTCGTCAAAATCTTCGTCGATCTCGTTTTGATCCGCGCCGGCCTCACTTTGCCGACGCTGACGCATACGCTCTGAATGGGTAAACACATCATCACTGATGCGTTTTTCTAAACTTTGCAAATGCTCGGCAAAGTCCGGATCCTCGGCAGCCTGCATGCGTTCATCAATCAGATACTGCATCAGATCATTCTTGAGTTCGTCCAAACCCACATCCCCGAGTGCCGAAATGCCGTACACCGGGCGGTCGGGAAAGGTTTCCGCCATTTCCGCCATCAAGTCCTGCAAATCGGCATCATCGAGCTGGTCGACCTTCGACAGAGCCAGCCAAATAGGCCGCTCAATCAGTGCTTGGGAATACTCCGCCAGCTCTTGTTCGATGGCTAGGGCGTTTTCAATGGGGTCGCTTTGATCCTCGGGCTGTACATCCACCAGATGCAGCAGCACCTTGGTCCGAGACAGGTGCCGCAAAAACTGGGCACCGAGGCCAGCTCCCTGGGCGGCGCCGACAATCAAGCCCGGTATGTCTGCCATCACAAAGCTGGCGTCAGCGGCGATGCGCACCACCCCCAGACTGGGGGCCAGCGTCGTAAAGGGATAGTCCGCCACCTTGGGATTAGCCGCCGACACCTGACCGATCAGGGTAGACTTACCCGCATTCGGCAAGCCCAAAAGCCCCACATCCGCCAACAGTTTCAACTGCAGACGCAGGCGGCGAATATCGCCCATCTGGCCCGGCGTGGTTTTTCTGGGGGCACGGTTAGTACTGGACTTGAACGTTGCGTTACCCAGCCCTCTAGCCCCGCCTTCCGCCACTAATAGCGTCTGATCAGGTGCGCTGAGGTCACCCAGCACTTCCTGAGTTTCTTCGTCGACGACGGTAGTGCCCATGGGCACCTTCACATAAATGTCTTCACCGCCGGCTCCGGTTTTGTTTCGGCTACCGCCGCCCTGACCGTTGCGCGCTTGGTACGCAGGCTGGTAACGAAAGTCGATCAGGGTGTTCAAGGCTTCGTCCGCGATCAAATAAACCGAACCGCCGTCACCACCGTTCCCGCCGTCCGGACCTCCGCGTTCCACGTATTTTTCCCGGCGAAAACTCAGACAGCCATTACCGCCCTTGCCGGCTTGCACCCGAATGCTCGCTTCATCGATAAACTGCATGTTTAACCTTGGCCTGTGATCTCTAGGGACCCTACAAAATTTCTCAGCGCATACAAAAAACCCCGCATTAGCGGGGTTTATTCTTTCCAACTGTTGCCGCTGATCTGCTGGACCCGCTGATAAGTGCCAGCAGGCGCTCTCGTCTCTTAGGCAACCGGTACGATGTTGACAGTTTTACGGCGAAGATGTCCTTTTACCGTGAATTGAACTTCACCGTCGGCTTTAGCAAATAACGTGTGATCGCGGCCGCAGCCTACGTTCTCGCCGGGGTGGAACTTCGTGCCACGCTGTCGAACGATGATGTTGCCCGCCAACACCTTCTGCCCACCAAATTTTTTCACGCCAAGTCGTTTCGACTCGGAATCGCGTCCGTTACGGGTACTACCGCCTGCTTTCTTATGTGCCATAACTCTGTCTACTTATCTCTGTATGCTTTTTAAGTACTTCTATTTCTGTACTTTCTATTTCTGTACTTTCGTTTGTCCGCTTTTCAGTACGTCTTCGGTGATGCCGCTTTACCGGTTCTTTCGCTTCGCGTTAAAGGCGCAACGACGCTATGCGGAAATACCGGTTATCTTCACCTCGGTGAACCACTGACGATGTCCTTGACGACGCAGAAAATCTTTACGGCGCTTAAACTTGATGATGCGCACTTTTTTGGCTCGATCGGAACGCAAGACTTCTGCAG
>JAYNPH010000144.1:0-4871 GCA_038113685.1 Gammaproteobacteria bacterium | reverse complement strand
TCCTCGGCGGAAATTCCATCCACAACGCCGGTGGCATTGCGCTTCATTTCCATAGATCTTTGCAAACTGCCTCGAATACCGTAAACAACTACCTCTTCTATTATGTCGGCGTTCTCGCCTTCAGCAGATTCGTTTGCCATCAATGCTGGGGCGGTTAAAAAGGCTGTTGAAACTGCGGCGCCAACAGCAATACATTTTTGTCTTAAATACGACTTATTCATAAATTGATACCTGTTTGCTGCCGTCTTGCAGGTCACCAAAACCTGCAAGACGGACATTTACGATTGAAGTTACGGGGCTGAAATAACGACGTTGTCGATGCGATAAACGGCACCGTCCCCTTTTCCCCATACCGGGAAAACCATCACAGCGTCGATGGCACTAGGATCCAGCCCGGCCGCTACTAAGTCCTGAAGGCTGTAGGTATAGGTCTGCCAATCACCGGTAACCGGCGCCTGACCTTGTTTGCTTTTAACCAAGGAGAGTTCTGCGGCTGTGGCCGGATTACTGGATTCGACTTTCATCGACCAGCTAGCCGTCGTGTCACTCGGGGGAGTAACGACTTTCATTTCAAAGCGAAGGTAACCGTCGGCCAATAAAGCACTGGCATCATAGGGTGAGGGATCACTGGAAAATGCAGATCGCGTATTGAAGCCCAACACCGTCGGTGTTGCTCCAACAACGAACTCGGCCACAACACCATGCGCTGCATCATCTATTTCGACGCTTGGCGTAGTGCTGCCACAGCAATCCCAGAGGCTCCAACTACCCTGACCATCTTCAAAAATAGCAATGCCTTTTCTGGCCGGCAGGGTGTCCGGGTCATAAATCATCACGTCATCGAGATGATAAATCGCGCCTTCACCGGTCCCCCACTTGGGGAATACCATCACAACATCGATGGCGCTAACGTCCAAACCAGCATTCACCAAATCCTGAAGACTGTAGGTGTAGGTCTGCCATTCGCCGACAACGGGTGCTTTGCCCTCTTTGCTTGCGCTCAAGGCCAGTTCCACCGCTGTGCTAGCTCCGGCCGACTCAACTTTAAAGAGCCAAGTAGCTGATACATCGTTCGGCGCAGTAACAACTTTCAAATCAAATTGAACCACCCCATTAGAAAGCAATGAACTTGCATCAATCGGCGCGGGTTTGGCCGTATAAGAGCTTCGGGAAATAATCCCCATAACTGTCGGGGTTGCACCAACCTCAAAGCGCGCTACCGCACCATGGTCGAGATCATCGGTCACCACGGTAGGTGTGGAACCTGCGCAGCAATCCCACAACGGCCAAGCCTCCAGCGCCCCGTCTTTAAACAGCACGTGCCCGACAAAGGCACCGGGGGCAGCAGTTGGATCGTAAATACGGACGTTGTCTAAGCGGTATACGGCACCATCACCTTTGGCCCAAGTCGGAAAAACCATCAACACGTCAATGATGCTGGGATCCAGCCCAGCCGCGACAAGGTCCGAAATTTTATATGTGTAGGTTTGCCACTGACCCACGGTGGGCGCTGCGCCCCCGACACTATCCGTCAATTTAAGTTCTACTGCCGACTGGGCCTTGTCACTCTCGATCTTAAAATGCCACTCGGCGCTGGAATCGTTGGGTGCGGTTATGACCTTCAGGTCAAACTGAACAACGCCGTCTGCCAGAATGGCGCTGGCATCAAAAGGCTTTGGAGCGGCAGTATTTTCGCTTCGTGTAATGAAGCCCATGACCGTCGAAGTTGCACCGATCGCAAATTCCGCCGACGCCCCATGCGCGGAATCTTCGTCCGTAACCACCGTTGGCGTTGATCCGCCGCAGCAATCCCACAGCGGCCAGCTCGGGTTCTCGGCATCAACGAAGATGTCCAAAGAGGGGCTTGAGGCTAGGGGTGACGATATTTTCACGTTATCGAGTTGGAATACGGCGCCTTCACCTGAGCCCCAGGTTGGATACACCATGATGACATCTATGGCACTGAGATCGAGACCAGCAGCCTGCAGATCGGCCAAGGCAAAGGTGTAGGTCTGCCACTGGCCAGTGGTCGGTGCAACGCCCTCCCGACTGGTCGTCAGACCCACTTCAACTGCTGTAGCGGCCCCGTCACTTTCAATCTTTAGTAACCAAGGAGTGCTTGTGGCGTTGGGCGGACTTACAACTTTCATGTCGAAGCTCACCGTTCCACTGTCTGCCATCGCGGTCGCATCGAAAGGCGTTGCTTTACCGCCATCACCAAGGAACTCCTTACGGCTAATAAAGCCAACTACCGTCGCCGTTGCGCCAATTTCAAACTGGTATACATCACCACGGTCTGGGTCACTTTCAACAGCGGGAGTGCTACCACCACAGCAATCCCATGCCGCCCAATTTGGGTTGGCAGTGCCGGCGAAAATCGTCAAGGTCTCAATTGAGGGTCCCGCAGGTGGCACGGGAGTAGGTGCGGCGCCTTCTACCAAGGCGCCGGCCGGATGTTCGTCTTCCGACATGTCGTAACCGGCACGCACAGTCTCGCAACCCTTTCCAGTCTCTGGGTTAATGGAGCACTCGTAGACACGCACCCAGTCAATTTTCAACGTCTGACCGTTGGCGAAAGCAGTGGCGTCCACACCGGTTTCGTTGACGCTCTCTGGCCAGCTACCGCCTACGGCCAAATTCATAATCAGGAAAAACTCTTGGTCAAAGGAGGCGCCGGTGTAGCTCGCTTCCTCTTCACCGGTTACAGGGCTGTAGTATTCTGCGTACCAGCCTCTGTGGCGCAATCCAACAGCTTGTCCTTTCGCATTCTTAACGACATCTGAGGCTCGCTGAGTGGCATAGAGGTAGTCATCGACGTACCAGCGAATCTCGCCCTCGTCCCATTCGATCGCATAGGTATGGAAATCGTCAGCAGGATTAACGCCGTTGGGGAGAGCGTAGGCTTTGCCTGTCGAAGAGTACCTGCCGTTTGCATCGATTTTGCCGTAATGAAGGGTGCCATAAACGTGGCTCTCGGCCGTCCCGTCTGCCCTGTCAGCTTTGAGATTAACAGCCTCCACAATGTCCACCTCACCGGAGCGTGGCCACCCGCCATAAACCTCGTCGGTCGGCATCATCCAAATAGCCGGCCAAGCTCCTTGACCCTCAGGCATTTGCGCCCGAATCTCAAAACGACCGTATTTGAAATCGCCATTACCTTTCGTGTTGATGCGGGCCGAGGTATAGGGTTTTTCAGGCTTTACACCATTTTCTTCCTTGGCTGGCAGAGCAACAATGTTAAGCACACCATCTTTTACAAAAGCGTTGTCCGCACTGTCGGTATAGCACTGCCTTTCTTGGTTACCCCCGCCTCTGCAATCAATTTCAAAATTCCATTTACTGGTATTAACTTGGCTGCCGATAAATTCATCACTCCATACAAGCTGCCAATCTGACCTTGGCTGATCAGGTTGAAATGGCGATGTATCGGTGCGGGTTGCTGCATCGTCGCTAACGCCACTCCCTCCACAGCCAACCATAAAAGCGCTGCATAGAGCGACAGCAAGGGCCGCAGAGATGTGCAGCCCCCGAATCCTTCTGAGCTTCATTTTTTAATTCCCCATAATATTTACTAATTAATATTTAGTCGGTGATATCCGAATACTTGATATTCAATTTCGATTTTCGTTATTACAGTTTTTGGCACGTATACGTATCGATTCCTGACGATTTTCAGCGGACGATCACGGCGAAAACTCTGAGCACCTTGATCGCATGCTGTTGGTAGTCGGGCTTGGCTTTCTTGAAAGAAACATCAATTTTTGGACTTATCACGGCCCGGTTATTCCCTACGCTCACCGCGGACACGCAGTTGGCATGTCATTGACAAATAGCGATACAGAATTCATTTGCTCACCCCTCGGTTAATGAAGTGGCTGACAGCACCTTCGCCGCTTATCGCGCGCAGCTGTCGTTGTTTGGGTTTTTGTTTAATTTTTTCGCTCACCAACCCGAATCGACGGCTTGGAGTCGGCAAGATTTGGCAGGCCTGTCTGTGGCGATGACTGGCAGACAACGGGTCTCTCCGGGCTTCTGTGAAACGAAACGCCAACGAGCCTAGGTACTGGCTTACCGACACCTCTCCAGAAGGAGCGGCAAGAGCAAGAGAAAATTAATCAGGCCGACAACCACAAAGACGAGCGGAGCATTAAGCCCCGAACACGTTTAGAAGCCGTCCTTCTCCCCAATATCCTTCAATCAAGCAACTTTTCGACAAAAAATCTTCTGACGAAACAACTTTAGCGCGTATGGCGTATGCAATTTGTTGGCGACGTTAAGGCAACCGAAACACGGTGGCAATTAACAATCGGTGGTGAGTATTTGTTTTGAGAACTGCATCACCGAATTGGTGATTTTTTCGACATTAATCGATTCCAGAAAGGAATACAGAGGAAAGCCCGGACCATGAGAGTCGTTAGGGCGGCACGAATCTTCCGGCCTATAACTACCTCAAGCGTGGCACCGAACAACGCTGGACCCTTGAGAACGTGGTTCCTGCCAACACCCAAGCGTCATAGAGACCTGGGCAGACGAGCCAAAGTTAGCCCGCCAACCTGCCGGGCGCTTTATTCAGGCATGACACCCAGCACACCCTGCTTAACCAGCGCGTCAATCTCGGCCGGGCGGTAGCCGAGTTCCGCCAGTATTTCGGCGCTATGCTCGCCGAGACCCGGCGCAGGGCGTTGGATACCCGACGGGGTTTGATCAAATTTCGCGGCGGGACGCGGCTGCCGGATACGCCCGGCAATGGGGTGGTCGTATTCGTGTATCAGATCGTTGGCCTGAATCTGGGGATGATTGATTACTTCTTCTCTGCTCAGCACTGGGGCTGAGGGTTCTCCTTCAGCATCTAGCCGCTCCAACCAATAGGC
>JAYNPH010000143.1:4247-4880 GCA_038113685.1 Gammaproteobacteria bacterium | reverse complement strand
GTTCAGCACTTCTTTAACGAAAACCGTATTCGCCAGGCAGCATCGTCCTTAGGGGCGGCACAGTTTTGTCTCAATGAATCCATCGAGTATGCCAAACATCGAGCACCATTCGGCAAACCGCTTTCCACCAATCAAGGGATACAGTTCCCATTGGTTGAACTGCAAACGCAATGCGAGATGTTGCGGGCGCTGATTCACAAAACCGCGTGGCAAATGGACACCTACGGGGCTTTCTCGGTATCTGACAAGGTGTCTATGTGTAATTACTGGGCTAATCGACTTTGCTGTGAGGCGGCGGATCGAGCCATGCAGGTCCATGGTGGTTTGGGTTACAGCCGGCATAAGCCCTTTGAGCACATTTATCGTCATCACCGTCGATATCGCATTACCGAGGGTGCGGAGGAAATTCAAATGCGTCGTGTAGCCGGCTATCTCTTTGGCTTTATGGGCCAGCGTGCGCCCAAGGGTGTCAAGGAGGGCTAGTCTTGAGCTTGTCTCACAGCGAACTGACTGAGGCCTTGGCTGCGCTGCTGCCTCAGGTTATTGACGATTGCGAGGCGTTAATTCAGCTTGAACGATTGTCCGGCGGCGCCAGTCACGAAACCTATCGAATCCTGATCCGGGGTTCCGGGG
>JAYNPH010000143.1:1985-4203 GCA_038113685.1 Gammaproteobacteria bacterium | reverse complement strand
CCGAGCCCGTAATCACGGACTCGACCTGCAAACCAGCGGTTTGGATCAGCACCTTCAACACCTAAGTCCGGAAGACTATGTGCGTCAAACTTGGGAGCGTTATCAGGCCTACGAGACGCCTCAACCGATGATCGACTTCACTGCCCGGTGGCTGCTGGATCATTTGCCCAAGAACTACACGCCCAGTCTGGTGCACAACGATTACCGCAACGGTAACGTGATGGTAGATGCATCGGGCATGGTCGCCGTTCTTGACTGGGAGGTGGCTCATATTGGCGATCCCATGCGCGATTTGGGCTGGATGCTATGCCATTCTTGGCGTTTCGGTAGGGCCCACTTGCCGGTAGGTGGCTTTGGCGAGGCAGAAGACTTTTTTGCCGGTTACGAATCGGTAACGGGGCAAACGGTTGATCGGGAGGCAGTGAAGTTCTGGCAGGTTTTCGGTTCATTTTGGTGGGCTGTGGGGTGTCTTGGCATGGCCGAGCACTACCGCAACGGTCCCGATCAAAGCGTAGAGCGTCCAGGAATCGGGCGTCGCTCGTCTGAGTGCCAGGTGGATTGCGTCAATCTGCTGATTCCCGGGCCAGTATCCTTAGTTGCCGGTGACGGCGGGTCGGATTTGGTCGATATGCCAAGGGCCGACGAGTTGCTGGCTAGCGTGGTAACTTTTTTGCGTGAACAGGTAATGGCGGACACCCAAGGAAGAACTCAATTTTTGGCTCGCGTGGCGAGCAATTCACTGGAAATTGTCCAGCGCGAAATGGCCCTAGGGCCTGCTGCCGCTGACGCAGAGGTTAGACGTCTGCGCGATTTTTGCCACAGTGACGAAACCGACTTGCAGAGTCTGCGTTGGCAACTGGTCAATGGATTGCGCGAGGGCAGTGTGGCGCTGGATGCTCCGGGGTTGGCTGATCACCTTAGAGAAGCTATTGTCAACCAGATCAATATTGATCAGCCCCGCTATCCGGGTTTGGCCACGGCCTTGCAGGGGGGCGTCGGGGTATAGGCACTGGGGAGCGGATGACCTTGATTGCTGGTTTGTTCGTCGCATACACCCCAGAAGTGAATGACGCCATAGGGGAACGCGCCGAGGCTCAGGCGGCGAGTCACCTGAGGAGCGACGCATCTTTAACGAAGCAATTGTGGTCGCGCACTAACAACGGGAGGGAAGGTTATGGGAGCATTAACGGATAAGGTTGCGGTAATTACCGGCGGTATCAGCGGGCTTGGCCGCGCCAGCGCGCTTCGCTATGCGGCTGAGGGCGCACAGGTTGTGGTTGCGGATATCAACGCGGAGCGCGGCGCGAATGCTGCTGCTGAGATGTCGGCCAATGGCGCAAGCATCGAATTTGTTCAAGTCGATGTTACTTCCCAAGCCAGTCAGGAAGCGCTGTTTGCTGACGTAGTATCGCGTTACGGTCGTGTTGATACCGTACTGGCGGCGGCGGGGGTGTCCTCTTCAGGATACATAAGCGGTGAGGTCAGCGAAGTAGAGGCCGACCCAGAAGAGCGTATGTTCCATCATCGCGAATTGGCGGACTGGGAAAAAGTCATGGCCGTGAATGTGACTGGCGTTATGCTCACCAACAAAATCGCCATCGGTCATATGTTGGCGAAACAGACCCAAGGCACCATTGTGAACATAGCATCCATCGCCGGGCGGCGGCCTTTGCCCGGAGCCTCTGACTACTGCGTTTCCAAAGCCGCTGTCATCATGTTGACGCAGACCGTGGCAACCGAATACAGCACCAGCGACATTCGAGTGAACGCGATCGGTCCGGGTTTTATCGAAACACCGATGACGGCGAACATTCGTCAGTCACCGGAGTGGATGGAGACGGTGATGGCCATGACGCCCATGCAGCGCATGGGCCAAGCCAACGAGATTGCTAACACCGCTCTGTTTCTGGCCAGTTCGGAATCCAGTTATTTCAACGGCCAAACGTTATTCCCGAACGGCGGGATGTTCGTCGGATAAGGGCAGAGGCGTTTTTCAAGCGCTTTGCAACGGCTCGCTGTTAACCGTTTGATGGTTCCATGAGTTAGAAGGCATCGATGTAGGCGCCCAGGCTGGCGCCTCCGCCGGTGTGAATTAGAATCACGTCGTCCAAGTGGTTGAGATTACCTAGGTTGATCTGATCGATCAGGGCAGCCAGGGCCTTGCCCGAATACACCGGATCAAACAGAACGCCTTCAAGCTGGGCAGCCATATTGATCG
>JAYNPH010000143.1:0-1975 GCA_038113685.1 Gammaproteobacteria bacterium | reverse complement strand
CCCTGACGCAGGCTGTGGTGGGTTTGCCATAGGCCTCGCCGAAATAAGCATGATTCACCTGAACATCGAAGGGCTGTTTTAATTTAGCTTGCGGCCAACTCTCTGCCATCTTGGTTGCCAAGTGCGCCACCCGGTCCTTAAGGGTTTGTGGGTCTGGATGGAATACATTGATGCCCAAAATTTTTGAACTCAAATCTAAGACGCTCTTGCCAAAAACTAGGCCTGTCTGGGTTCCCGCACTGGCTGAGGCGTGGAGGATCAGGTCGCCTTTTACCCCCTGTTCCGCGCATTGGATCATTAACTCTTGCAGGCATCGGGTGTAGCCAAGGGCGCCAACAGCACTGGAGCCACCAGCAGGAATTTCATACACCCGGCGGCCTTCCCCGCGCAATTTTTCAAGCAGTTCCTTACGCGCTGTGGCGGCGTCCTCCAGCGAACTGGTGTGCACTGTGGCGCCCAGCAACTGATCCAGCAGCACGTTACCCTGAATCTGATAGCTTTCATGGGGCCAATCCACGCGCTGACTGAGGAGAAGGTGGCAGGGTAGACCCAATTTGGCGCAAGCGGCGGCGGTTTGCCTAGCGTGGTTCGATTGCACAGCTCCGTAGGTGACGATGCAGTCGGCCCCTTGTTCGAGCGCATCAGCCATCAGGTACTCGAGTTTTCGAGTTTTGTTGCCGCCGGTTGCCAGTCCGGTGCAGTCGTCGCGTTTTAGCCAAATCATGGGGCCGCCCAGTTCCCGGCTCAAACGGGGCATCGGTTCCAGTGGCGTTGGACCATGCCCAAGCTCTATCCGAGGCACTGTCGCCAGCCAGTCGTTGTTGCTCATGATTTAATGCTCAAATTGTAGGTTTGGGATCCCTGTCTGCCCAGGCACCTAGCGGCATGCCGGTTGCCCGCCCGAATAATGCCGTTAATCGCGGTATGCCATTGTGAACGACCTTCTGTTTTCAAGGCGTTCAACATCTCCGGCAGGATACCTGCGACAAAGGCATCGCCGCAGCCAGTGGGATCCAAATGTTTGGGCGCCGCAGGCACAGGCAGAGTCCGCTGGCTCCCGTCAGGTAGCAGAGCCCGAACTGGGCGAGGGCCGTTGGTTTCGATTGTTACCTTGCCAGCTAAACATTGAGGGGCCGTTCTGCGAATATGGGTAATCTCATGGCTGTTGCCGATGATGACGTCGCTGTGCGCCGCACTTTGCTCAAGATCGTGAGAGTGTAAATTGTCCGCATACTGACCGGGTAGCCAGACATTTAAGGCGTCAGGGTTCCTCTGGCGTGACTCCGCCAGCGCAAGGGCCATCAAGTTGGCGGGGAAGGGGGCACAGACGAAAATGGACACTGATTGCAAAGGCTGATTGCGTAAATGGACCTGCCAGGTTTCGGGGTCGATGCTGGGTCCCGGCGCAAAGGCCGTAAACTGTTGACCGTTCGGGTCGGTTATGATGTTCGCCCGCGCACATTGGGCGCCGGACACCACCAGAATGCCGCTTAGATCCAGATTCAGATGCTGGGCATAGCGTCTAAAATCCTCGCCCCCTGCACTGGACACGACAATTGTCGGAACTTGCTGTAAGCCAAGGCCATAGGCGATGTTGCCGGCGCAGCCGCCGAAAAATTCTTGCTGGGCGGTAACTTTGCAGTTCAGGCCGGGGCCTTCAGGACCGAAAACTTTGTCGGTTTTGGCGATTTGATCGTAGGCCAAGGCCCCCATTACGGCGATTTGAGGGGCGGGTGATTCACTCATGTCGGCGGCCTTTGAGTAATCTCGCGGCTTGCGCTACGCCTGCGGTGATACGCTGTCGCAGCGGCATATGTCGGCTGTCTTCAACGCTCTGCAAAAACTGTTCAATTTGAGGCACCTGAGAGAGCTTTCGATGCAGGGTTGGTGACGCGGAGGAAAAGCAGAGGGCGGCAATGGCAAAAAACACGAATCCCGGCATCAGCGGAATAGCGAGTCCCACGAAACCCAGCAC
>JAYNPH010000142.1:0-4970 GCA_038113685.1 Gammaproteobacteria bacterium | reverse complement strand
CGACAATACGCTTGAAGGCCAAGTCTAATGCTACCTGCCACGTCACCCCTACGGTGCCAGCCTGCACAACTGGCATTACTCGAGTCCAAAGAATGACGCGATCCGTCAGAGGGTCGCCGCTGGCAACACCGTGGGTGAAGTGGACTGAAGCCGCCCCGACGCTACCACTTCGCGCCACAAGGGCGCCCAGTCCCAGACCTTGCAACAATCGACGACGTTTTATTGGTCCTACCAAGGCTTACCTCCCCTGCACGGCGTTTTTGAGGTTTCGTTGTTCACTTCACGCGTCTCCTCCAGTTTCTCGCTTGCCGAGAAACCACTGAAAAACTCTGTCAGGGATTGAGAGTCGCTGCAAGGCGTCGCGTTCAGTACGTAAATTTCATCGCGCGAAATTCATCGCCCCAAGAAATTCGGGGATACGTTTGCCCAACTGGAAGAAACCCTTGGTCGCATGGGGCCAAACCATCCGGTCGTAGTCGCGCATACAAAACCTTAGCTCGATACCTTTGGCCGCAAGCTGATCGCCCAATAGCTCTAATCGTAGCCGAGCAGGACCGATCGGCGCGTAAGCACAGACCACCTGATCGATTCGTTGCGCCACTAGGAAGGTCATCAAATCTGCTTCTTCCATTGGTTCTGGCGCAACGACCACGTCGGTGGCCGCATCTTTTGGCCCCACATAGCGCTCCCCGGCTCGACTCAAGGCATCGACTAAGGCACCGTGCACAAAGGCCTGCACTTGCTCGCTGGCAGGCGCCAACACACTTCGAGGTGACGGATTTAGAGCCGCCACACAGAACAGCTGCGTCTCGGGCAGCCACGTTAAGTCTTCCTCGGTCAACAGCAGGGCCGTCCGGCCCCGGTTGCAGCGATAACCTTCCTCATCCCATTGCGCTGGTTTCGGCCAAGGCACCGCCGTCATCTGCAGCGCCTTGGCTGGCAAATATTCCTGCACTTGGTGCGCCGAAGCTGCGAGACGATGAAGCCCTAACTGCTGGTCACTGCGTCCATCAAGACGCGCTTCAGCGCAGGTTCGGATGTTCTTCGCTGTCGCTAAATAGGTCTTGCCCTGTGTGTGAAGGCCAGCTACCCAGCGCCACCCCAAGGTATTGCTGGCGGGGTCGCCATCAAGTAAATGACGGACAAAGAAATCAGCCCCCAACTGCCACGGCAGTCGCAGGGTAAAAATCCATATAGAGGCAAACCACATACGCGCGTGATTGTGCAGGTAGCCGGTCCGCTGCAGCTCCAAACACCATTCATTGAACAGCGGAATGGCCGTCGTGCCAGATATCGCCTGCCCGTAGAGCTCCCACAGACGTTTGTTTTGCTGGGTATGATGCAGGCACTGAGGCAGCTGACGCTGGTACTCCGGCCACAGCTGGCCGCGGTGTTCTAACCATCCTTTCCAATAGCCGCGCCAAAACACCTCTTGAACAAATTTGAACGCGGCACTCTCAGAATGCTTGGCCAG
Source organism: Gammaproteobacteria bacterium (assembly GCA_038113685.1). Lineage (GTDB taxonomy): Bacteria > Pseudomonadota > Gammaproteobacteria > Pseudomonadales > Azotimanducaceae > UBA4421. The sequence goes on along the minus strand of JAYNPH010000142.1, from coordinate 3,496 downwards.
CACCGTCTCCAAAACCTCCGTCTCTTCGATCATGCGATGACGTAAATAGGGTGAAAGCGCAGAAACATTGACGTGGCAGCCCATGCCGCGGTCTGTATTTCTGTGGGTCTGATACACTCTTCCGGCACTGGCGGCGAAATGTTCCAGTCGCCTGCAAGCGGCCAAACGATTAGGTTGCAAAGGCCATTCAAAACCCACCGGAGCCTCCCAGTCGGAGCCGGTGTCGTTGTCGCCTAACGTCATTTGATGCATGGCCACTTCTCCATTTCGCGCGATTGCGTCTCAGGGCAGTTTGATCTGCCCTGCCAATCTCGCACTTTGGCGGCAAGCGTGCCTGAAGGCGCGAGCCGTTCCAGTTATGTCTAAAATTTGAGCCTTTTCCACTGAGACAAAACTGCACCTGAGCACGAATTTTTGACGATTGAGCGACGGCTATCTCTTTACTGTGGGCCTCGTCGAACCATGACCCATTTGAGGAAGCCCTTATGCAGCATGCACACTGGCATTTCAGACCTGAACAAGGCGGACACGTATCCTTGGAGACGCTGGGCATGCAGCCCGTGGATCCAGTGGCTTATCGGATGAATGACGTCTGGGGTTACGATAGCGATGAACTTCCTACGGAACCCTTCGATATTGAAATTAGAATCCAAGCCGCCACGGTGCTTGAGGGGCTGGAGATTTTTGCCCGAGCCGTGCAGGGCTATATGCAAGAGAACTTCGACTGGTACGCTCGCGAACAGTTTTTGGAGCGTTTGGAATGGCGTGATGACTACGCCGAAGTGCGCACCTGTCAGATCGTGATGGAGGGTTAGGCGTAAAATCAGAGGCCGAGGCGGATCAAGACATGTTCGGCTGCAGCCTGCTCTAGAGTCGTCGGATCCGGAGCGCCCTGCACCATCTTCACTCCGGCAAAAAAGGCGCTTATGGCGCTTGCGCGACAAAATGCGCCGAGAGCATTTCGGATCGCCTCGGGTTCTGCCGAAACAACCTCAACAGATACTTGGCGCCTTTGCCCCTGCCACGTGATCTCAATGTCGCCAGCATCAACCAGATTCCGCCACCAGACGCCTTTTATGTCCGTCATACAATGCAGCGCCCGACTTTCGTCGTGAGCGATCAGGAGAAAGCTGACAGGAATGGCATACCCCCTGCCCGAGCGGCGGCCGGCAAACCGTAGCACCAGTACTTGATGAGAAAATAGTCGGTGCACAGGGGTTTCAGACAAGCCAACAACCAACATATTCAACAAACGAAACAGTCTTTTCACAAACCACGCTCCACTTTGAACAGGATCAAGGCAACAGGCGCTACCTTGTCCTGTTTAAGGTGAACGTTAGGCGAATTAAATCGCCCCCAGCTTCACGAGGCCTTCACAGCAGCGAGTTCAGGGTGGGTCTATGAACGCTATCGAATCTGTTAAGAATGATCTTCGTCCCAAGTTTGAGGACCTGCTCCTGCACCTAAATGCAACGGAGCAGCTCGCCGCATCGGGCTTCTTCACCAAGTTATTTATCGATCTGAACGATGTGACCGGCGAGGAACAGTTGCTTGAACTCTTCATTGAGCTTTCAACCACCGCCTTTTTAGGTATCTCCTTCGACGCCATCGCCTTGGATCAGATCGACGATATTTTGATGACTGCGGAGCAAATATCTCAAACCTTTGCCATCACCGACGAGCATCCCCAGTAACGCGATTTGCTTCGTGGTACCGGTCACCAAGCGGCCGGTTATATCGTTAGAACCATGTCCTCTGGATATTGTCCCGACATTCTCATAGGGTGGGTCGCCTTCACTAGGGGGTTTGAGTGAAAGCAGCACAATTTTTAACTATCGACGGTGAATTCGCCATGCAACGCGGATCACTGACGGCGCCGACCATCGCATTTGAGACCTGGGGCACGTTGAATTCTCAGGCTGATAATGCGGTTCTTATTTTCACTGGCCTTTCCCCATCCGCCCACGCCGCTTCCTCACCCATGGATCCATCTGCGGGCTGGTGGGAAGATATGATCGGTCCAGCCAAACCCTTAGACAGTGACCGCTACTTCATCGTCTGCATCAACTCCCTTGGTAGCTGCTTCGGCAGCACGGGTCCGGCAAGCCCAAACCCGAAGACGAAGAAACCCTACCGGCTCAGCTTCCCAGTTCTGACCGTAGAAGATATCGCCAAGAGCGCCGTCCATATCTTAGACCACCTTAAAATTGATCAGCTGCATACGGTGATCGGACCGTCCATGGGCGGCATGACTGCGCTCTCGTTTGCCTTAAATCACGCCAGCAGGTGTCGCCGCCTTTTGTCCATTTCTTCCGCGGCACGTGCCTTGCCGCACGCCATTGCCCTGCGCTCGCTGCAGCGCGAAATCATCCGCCGAGATCCTCTGTGGCAAGACGGCAATTACGACAACGCCGGTCACGGGCCGGAAATGGGCATGCGTCTTGCCCGTAAACTCGGCATGATCAGCTACCGCTCGGGGGAGGAATGGGCGGAACGCTTTGGTCGAGAAAGGGCACCGGGCTTCACTGAAGCAGATACGCCCTTTGGAATCGACTTTGAAGTGGAATCCTATCTGCAGACCCACGCCGACCGATTCATTGGTACCTTTGACGCAAACTGTTATTTGTATCTTTCCCGGGCCATGGATTTATTCGACGGCTTAGATCACGGCGGCAGCTTGTCAGCGAGCTTCAATGATCTGCGTTTAGAATCGGCCATGGTCATTGGCGTTGGTACGGATTCTTTGTTTCCCCTATCCCAGCAGCAGGAATTGGCAGACGCACTGCACGAAAAAGTCCCGGAGGTGGTTTTCAACGCCCTAGACTGTATTCAGGGCCATGACTCATTTTTGGTCGATATGGATCGATTTCGTCCGGCCATTGCCGCCTATTTTTGATGGCGTCAAATCCCCGTGTGGATCGTGTCGACGCTGGCAGTTTTGGTCGGTTAAACAATATGCCAGTGACTTGCTTCTTTAAGTTCCCCTATCACCGCACCGTGTATCCCCGCCTCGGTCAACGCGTGAATACAGCCATCTACTTGATCTGCGGCAACACAGGCTAACAGACCACCTGAAGTCTGAGGATCGGACAGCAGCGCCAGGGCGTTCGGGTCCAGTTCCGCGGCTAGCTGATAGTCAGCTAGCGCCTGCGCATTGGCTTGAGCAATGGAGCTGCGCACACCAAGGCTTGCCAGAGGCAACGCACCGGGCAGCACTGGTACCGCCGCTAACGCCAGCTCCACACCGCAGCTGCTGGTCCGGAGCATTTCACTTAAGTGACCGATCAAGCCGAAGCCTGTGACATCGGTGAGGGCTTTAACCCCAAAAGCCTGCAGTATCTCCATGGCCTGCCGATTGCTGGTATCCATGCTCGCCATACAGTTACCTACGGCGCCGGCTTCGTGCAGCCCGCGCATAGCGCCGGCCAAAATAACTCCAGTGCCGATAGCCTTGGTTAAAACCAGTTTGTCCCCGGCAGCCCCACCACCCTTAGTC
>JAYNPH010000141.1:0-4981 GCA_038113685.1 Gammaproteobacteria bacterium | reverse complement strand
CGCTAGCCGGCAGCCGATCGCGCTCAAGGGCGCTCAGTGGCTGGTTCAATACTGCTCGCTCATCAACGAGGTAGACACCCAAATCTGTGCGTTGCTTGAGATTCATAAGGCGAGACGAGGTGCCAAGTGCAAGCGCCGCAAAGGGCAGGTGTTCAGTCGTTTCGGCGGTCGCCTCCAGCAGCAGACTTTGGCTTTCATGGGCTATGTTTATCGCTTCCGCCTTATCTGTAAAAGCGACGGCTATTTTGAGTGTCGACATACTTATTATCCTTAAACTGTTTTGTCGCCCGGGGCGCGAATCACATAGCGTGGTTTGTCTGTGCGCAACCTCACCCAGCTTTTGCCGCTTTCGGTTTCTGCCATAAGCTCGATCACATCCGTGGCGAGATCTTCAGGGGTCATAAATTGTGCGTTCTTGGTTTTTTGAGCGTGGGGTATGATCGAAGTGTCTACCGCTCCGGGGCAAAGTGCATGAATACGAATGCCTCGTCTCGCCAGCTCTGGCGCGAGACTGCGAACCAAACCGACTACCGCGTGCTTGCTCATTGCATAAAGCGGATCCGTTGCGTAGGGGGTTACGCCAGCGAGGGAAGCGGTCACAACGATGGCCGCGTCCGCCTCCAAGAGCGGTAGAAGTGCCTGCAAGCCAAACACGACCCCGTCGACATTGACGCTCATCATGCGTCGGTAGCGATCTAGGCTGGCGGCTTCCAATTGATACTCAGATAACGGAGCGTGGGGTGGCGCGATCTGAATGCCTGCGTTCAGGTGTACGTGCGTTGGCGCACCCAGATCCGCTTTTTCAGACTCAATGTGGGCGACTAATTGCTGCCACTGAGCAGGATCGCCAACGTCACAGTGCCGGTACTGCGCACCAGTGTCTGCGGCCAGCGCCAATCCCTTCGCTTGATCGACATCTATGGCAAGCACGGCTGCACCTGACGCTCTCGCAGCCCTAACAACTGCCGCGCCGATGCCCGACGCTGCGCCTGTGACTATCCAAAACCCTGATTTTGCGTTTAGGCTCATATGTTGCCCCCTCGAAGCCTAGTTCTGTCTATGTGAATAACATAAATGAGGCTCATTTGGCATCAAATGACGGCGCCCCAGATGAGTTGCCCGGTCGTGATGGCGCACAAATGATGGTCCCTCGGCCAATCACCGTTTGGGGCAATGGGCCGAAGTCCCTAGCTTACCAATGGGGTATCCCAATCGTGCCAATCGCTTTTCACGCTTTTTTCAAGCGAATTTATACCGGCCTGCTGTAGACATCTTTTTCGGCTATACGCCCGTGGTTAAAGGTGTATCTCTCTACGCCGACTCGTTCAAACGCTGCATTACTCGCGGTATCAACACCGGTAACTCGATAAGTCATGAATGTCGCTTCCGGTGCGTGGTGAAAGATCACGTCTGCAAATCTGACATCTCTTTGGGTCGCGTTACGTTCCACGAAAAAGTCAGCTACCTCGTCTCTGGTCTTCATGATCCGAGGCACCTCATCAACGAGAATGGAATACTTGAAATCAGTTGTTACGACCTCGTACAGGGCATCAAGGTCTTGCTTAAAAAATGCGCGCCCGAATTTCTTGAATAGGGAATCTCGTTCTGCCTCACTGGGTATCATGTCGCCCTCCTTTAGTTTCGACCGAGTATGAGCGTGTCTGAGAAATTTGCGTAGACAAAATATCGCTGCTTCTGTGGCAGCCAGTGGTGCCCGTCGCGCCCGGTTCAAGGTTAGGCGAGCTAGGAAATTCTCAACGGACCGGTTCCGGCAGGAGATCACATTGACTGTGCACACAGCAGAACCAACAGCGTGGCTTTGGCGAATCGAGGAATTCGTTTTCGTCTATTGCATTGGCGCGAAGATGACATTAGGGCGGTAAGGGTAACAATACGGAGGGTCTCGAAAATGCTCGTTTTGAGAACAAAACAAACCTAAAGAGATTCAGCAGGCCCTTTGCCTTTATACAAAATAGGGCGGGAAACCGCGAAAAAGAGGGGTTGTCGCGGCCTGAAAACCCATTGAATATGGGTGGCGATCAGGTCGACGGGAAATTTCAATGGCGGAATACTTTGCCTATGTTGAAGACGGTTACCCAGTGCCGTCAGAGATAACTAAAACCCACCGCGCGAGTTGGGAAACTATCGCCGGGGGAACACGGCATTGGTCGTCTGAGCAGCGTCTGGATATTGCACGACAGGCAAGGGCGGCAAGGCAACAGCGGCAGGAGTTACCGTTTAACCGAAGCTACCCCGATTCCTTACTGTCTACCACCGCCTTGGAAGCAACTCGCACGATTGCCGCAGACGCCGCAAAAATCACCCGAGCCTGGGCTTCAAAGCAGACGCTGGAACTCGGTTTCGCCCCCTATGTCGAGCTTGTTTCCATTGTCGTGACGCTCACTGCCATCGACGGGTTTGCCGAGGCCTTGGGCCGGCCTCTTGAATCGCTGCCGGCTGTCTCTTCCGAGATGCCAGCCTCGGCGGAGGATGAAGACGTAACAGATATTGGGGCCTATGTGCCCATGCAAGATCCTTGGCACGGTCCCAACGTGTCTCGGGCTCTGAGTATGGTGGCGTCTGCCAACGCACTGTTTATGTCGAATGTTGCCGTCATGTACACCGGCAAAGATCACGACTTTGGAGAAATGATCTGGGACGGTCCGTTATCACGGCCTCAAGTTGAGTTGTTGGCGGCACGCGTCTCGTCCATCAATGAGTGTTTTTACTGAACCAGTGCCCACGTCATGCTGCTTCGTGAAAGCAGTGAAGCCATCGGTGAGGATTACAACGAAGCATCGGTTATGGGCGGCCAAAGCCAGCACAGGGTAACCGCCGGTGACGAATTGATCGCTTTCGGGGAAGCGCTGACCTTGGGTAGTCCGAGCTTGGCCGATGCTCGAAAGCGCCTAATGGCGAGGGTCGGGGAGGCGGCGTTTGTGCAAGCCGCCGGTATCGCCGCCATATTCAATGGTTTGGTTCGAACCGCGGATTCAACGGGCATTCCCCTAGACGAAAATATGAAACAGGCCACGGAGCAGGTGAGGGAAGCATTGGGAATCAACGGCTTCGCTGGCGCAAAAAATACGTTGCATTAGGGGAATGCGCTGATTCCAAGCAAATAAGAGATTTTATAGAGGGAGAGGATAGTGGCATTGACCAAGGAAAGTCAGCGAGCGTGGCTAAACCAACATCGTGAAGAGATTATCGACCCGGCTCGGGAAATTATCGATCCTCACCACCATTTGTGGCGCAACAGTGGATTGCCCGAGTATCTGCTGCCAGATCTTTGGGAGGACACGGATTCAGGCCACAACATCACCAAGACCGTTTTTATGGAGTGCGGTGCCGAATACCGGGCCTCTGGCCCAGATCATCTCAAAGTGGTTGGTGAGACAGAGTTTGTCCGGCAGGCGGCCTTGGACAGCGTTGCACGGGGCAAGGCCGAAATTGCTGGGATTGTTGGCCATGCGAACCTAGATCAAGACGAAGGGCTGCTCCGAGAAGTGCTTCATGCCCATGAAGCTGCGGGAGACGGTCTTTTTAAAGGGATTCGACATGGTGGGGCGCACGACCCAGGCAAGAATCTTCGTTGGGGCGACGCGACACCTCATCCTGACCTGTTTGCTCGCGCAGGGTTCCGGCGCGGTGTGGCGTTACTGGGTGATCTAGGGTTCAGCTACGATTCTTGGCATTACCACTTTCAGAACGACGGTTTTACCGAACTCGCTCGCGCATGTCCTGATACCACCATTGTTCTCGATCACTTTGGAACCCCCTGCGGTGTTGGTGATTTTGCGAATAAACGGGATGCGGTTTTCGCCGATTGGAAGGCGGGCATTAGCCGCATGGCGGAGTGTCACAACGTGGTGGTGAAAGTCGGTGGCTTGGCCATGCCGGTGAATGGATTTGCGTGGCACCGCCAAGAGTCGCCGCCGTCGTCGGATGACGTTGTGCAGGCCCATCGGGATTATTACCTGCATACCATCGATGCCTTTGGTCCGTCTCGCTGCATGTTCGAGAGTAACTTTCCCGTGGACAAGCTTTCGTTGTCTTACGACGTGTATTGGAACGCTATGAAAAAAATTGCTGCCGCGTACTCTGCCCAAGAGCAGCACGCTTTGTTCTACGGCACGGCAGAGCGAATTTATCGCCTGTAAATCCGCTGGTGCTGAAACAGGGCACGAATTTAGGCGCCTAGGCCTCTCACACATTGTACGGTTTGTTGCTGATAGGTTTTGCCCCGTTGGTTGAAAAAGTCCAACGGGTTAAGAGCCGTGGGAACGTAAGCAAAACCAATGCGTAGTTCTGGATGCCACTGAAAGATGGAGCCACCGTAGCCCAGCCAGCCAAAAAAACCCTCCCGGCCGGCATTCAATGCCGCCGCCAAAGACTTCGGAGCCTTACCGTCATCCGCAAACTGGGCCAAACCACCTTGGGTGAACGCCGAGTTGAATAAAGTCATTTTTCGGTTTTTGGGATTGGCATGAATTTGTTGCCATGCATTTCTGCTCATCAGCGTTTGGCCGCCAAATTCCCCACCGTTCGCCATTATCGCGGCCAGCTTTGCCAAACCCCGAGCGTTGCCTTTAGCACCGGCGGACGGTATCTCGGCTTTGGAGATACCGTCGCTGTCAAATATCGCGACTCCCTGCTTAGCCATGCCTTGAAGAGGCAGGGTAATCCGGGTCGCCCGCATGCTTTGTATCGTGCTGCGAAGTTGCCAAAACCGGCGAAGCATTTCGAAATAGGTTAAACCCACCCGGCGGGCAAAGGTTCCGGGGGTGATGCCATCCAACAACTGGGCTTTTAATGTCCGTTCTTTAAAGGGGCTTACTCGGTTCAGTTCCTCATCTTGTAGGCCTATGTGAACATCGATACCCAGAGGACCGCTGACCTGTTCTCTGAAAAATTCGCCCATGGTGCGATTACTTGAGTCGATTCGCCGAAAGATCTCGTTAGCGATCCAGCCCCTAGAAAT
>JAYNPH010000140.1:3423-5175 GCA_038113685.1 Gammaproteobacteria bacterium | reverse complement strand
CCCCAAGGTGACTCCCAAGTAAATAGAAATTGAAATGCGTCTTGGCCCCTCTCAGCCACTGCCTCAGCCAGGCGAATCCCGGGAACGCGAAATACGCGATCCGTTTCAATTGCCGCAAATAGATCTAAGGGTGTGACGCCCAGTCCCCTCGCGCTCCGTGCTTCCCGATAAGTGGAGATCACCTTTGCAGGATCGGAAATACGCATGCCGAGCACTGTCTCAAGGAGCGTTTCATCAAACTCAACCGGAAATCCGCCCATCGCCGTAAACAAACGCCATTCGTCTCGGGTCGCACCAACTAAGAGTGGAATACCATCTGCACTTCCGGCATTTATTCTATCGAGCGGCATATCGCTCAGGTGTTCGCCATCTATGCACGGTTGGAAAATCATCGAACCCCCGAGCTGTGTGCTTGCTGCACGCCCGGCATCCATGAGGACCTGGGGATCTAACGATAGTATTGTGTCAGTGTCGGCACTCGCGCCGATACCTGCATGCTCCAAAACAAGCCCACCAGCTTCAGCCGCACGACTTTTTGTCTGTGCGGTACTGCAGGCACCACTTTGTAGTATCGCTTGGTGAAAAAGACCTTTGGCTGCCTCCATTGTCAGTAACGTCCCGATGCTCATCGCACCAGCAGATTCACCAAACAAGGTGACCTTATTGGGGTCACCACCAAAACGATCAATATTATTTTGCACCCATTCAAGGGCTTTAATTTGGTCTAGCAGACCTTCGTTTCCCGTAGATGGAATACGCCCGTTGGTCGCCTCGTTGAGGTTTAAAAATCCAAGCGTGCCCAAGCGATAGTTAATGGTCACTACCACGACATCACCCCGGCGCGCCAACGAAGCTCCATCATGCATGGGCGTCCCCGCGGTACCGCCTTCAAATCCACCACCGTGAATCCAAACCATAACGGGCCGCTTACGTTGATCTAGGCCCGGACTCCAAACGTTTAAGAACAAGCAATCCTCACTGCGATTAGCTCCTGCTCCCGGACTCATCGTAAATTCTAAAGGACCTAGGTCTTCAACAATGGGCTGCCAAGACTGTGCACTCCATTCATTGCACGACAATCTTCCCGTCCATGGGGCTGGATCACTGGGTGGAGCCCATCGTTTTTCTTTCACAGGAGGAGCGGCGTATCTTATTCCCAAGAAAATATTTAGCCCATTAGCATCAACGCCTTCAACCTGTCCGTATTGTGTTTCAACTATCGCCACTTTATAAACCTCCGCGTTTTCCCAATTTCTAATACGATCATCCGCACCTTCGAGCGATAGACCTATAACTCTGTCATCAAATGCAGACGTTCTGATGCGTTAAGAAAGTCCTCCATGAATTCATAAACCACTGTGCGTGCAGAGGTACTGACGTTCATCATGCCGACACCCTGACCCACAAAGTATCCGGCTAACTTTTTAGCTCCTTCGTGACCGCCTTCTGCCAGCTTGTTAACCTTTCGCATCACCGGATCGGTCAACATGAATTGCAACGGCATCGGCAATGGTCGCGGGGCATCTTCAGATTCCCATGCATCCGTCCAGGCTGTTTGAAGCTGACGGGAATACTTGCCTGTGCGGGACTTCGAACGAACAGTCTGCTGAGAGGTGGCATCAAGCATTTTGTCTTTCACCACGGATGATGTTTCTGCTTCACTCGTGGTCAGCCAGACGGACCCAGTCCAGGCACCAGCGGCCCCCATCGCGACACACGCCGCCATTTGACGGCCGGTCACGATCCCACCGG
>JAYNPH010000140.1:2197-3413 GCA_038113685.1 Gammaproteobacteria bacterium | reverse complement strand
ATATCTCCGCAATGTCCACCCGCTTCACCACCCGCTGCAACAAGTATGTCTACACCCGCCTCTACCTGTTTGATCGCTTGTTCTTTCGTACCAATCAAAGCAGCAACCGGGATACCCAGCGCCTTACTGCGCTCGAGCATATATTTTGGAGGCGTACCTAACGCGTTCGCGATGAGCTTTATTGGATGAGAGAAAGCCACATCGAGTAAAGCAGCGGCTCCATCCTCGCGTATGTTGTTAGTGAAACGAGTGCCCGACGTTCGCGAGGAATCAGTGAGAATTGAAGGATCAATGCCGTATTCATCAAGGAGGTTTCGCACAAAATCACGGTGTTCATCCGGTATGCGTGAAACCATCTCTTCATTACGTATGCTTTCACCTTTCGATTCGAATGCTGTCGGTACAATGAGATCAACCCCATAAGGTTTGCCCTCGATATGGTCGTCGATCCATGCAAGCTCAATTTCCAACTGCTCTGCCGTCATGGCGGTTGCACCTAAGACACCCATGCCACCTGCCTTGGAAACTTCCACCACCACATCTCGACAGTGCGTAAACGCCACCAGCGGGAACTCAATTCCAAGCAGTTCGTTTATTGCGGATTGCATGATCTCTTCTCAGTTTCGATAACTGGAACGTAGTATTGATCGCGTCTGGTATGAGGTCTAATATAAAAGTGGTTCCCTGCTATAAAGAATTTGCATACCTGAGCCACGGGCGTCTACGAGCTATTTCGCCCTGATCAGGACCAAAAGAGATGGAATGAGTATTGATCTTCGCAAACTACGCTATGTCCTCGAAGTAGGGCGTGCTGGGTCGTTTACGGTGGCTTCACAAACACTCCACTTATCTCAACCCGCACTTACGAGAAGCATCAAGGAGGTCGAGGATGATGTAGGCACGCAATTGTTTCATCGACAACCGCGTGGTGTTCAGCTGACCGAAGCCGGACGCATATTCTCTTCACATGCCCAAAAAGTCCTGGACACCATGGAACTCTTGATGGAAGGGACCAACAATTTTCGTCAACTGAAAGTAGGAAGCTTAAGGATTGGCGTCGCACCTACCGTGTACTTGGGATTCGTACGCCCTTCTATTGGAAAGCTGGTCAACAAGCATCCAGGTCTACGCGTCGACCTTACTACCGGTGTAGCAGAAACGTTAGTTCCAAGGCTGATCGCGGGTGACATGGACGTACTGGTTGGTTCCCTAAGTT
>JAYNPH010000140.1:0-2187 GCA_038113685.1 Gammaproteobacteria bacterium | reverse complement strand
GCCAGATATTGAGACGACAAAGCTTGCAGAGTTGAACTATGCGTTTATGGTTCGTCAAGGACACCCACTTCTGGAGAAGAAATCTGTTTGCGTCAAAGACTTGCTGGCATGTCCGCTCGTACTACCGGCCAGCATAGACCCAATCTACACTGACCTCGCGCAGGTCTACGCCCGTCATAAACTACCGCCAATGGCAGTGCAGTACAGTGTCGATGATTTCGAAACTTTGAAAACCGTGATTACACAAACCAACGCATTCGCGCCTGCCTTAGCAATCAACACTGCATTCCGGCCTCTATCAAACTATTTCGAAATCCTCGAAGGCATTATAGATATGCCAACTCAGTCTGTGGGCATGGCGACCGCAAAGTTCAACCTACCGACGCCCGCGATGGAGGAGTTCTGTCTACAGTTGGAATCAGATCTCGGCAGTCGATAGGTATCCGCTCTAGCTGGCTTGCGCGTCCGGCGTCAAGATATCTGCGTAGTGCGCAATGAAGGGAGACAGACTGACATCATCTACCTCAACATTGACAATCGAGGGCTTACCGTTAGCCGCGGCTCGGCGGATTGCAGGCAAAATTTCGTCGGGATCAGTCACCTTCTCACCATAGCCGCCCCATATCTCAACCATTTTCTCGTAGGGCACCATGTGCGGCAACGTGGTGTTGCACTGACCATCCCTAGCAATGTCATCAGGTCGAATGAAATTCTCAGTCATACCAATCATGGCCCATCCTGAGTTGTTCGCTATGACGATAACCGCCGGTATCTCAAAGCGAGCCATGGTTTCGAGTTCCATGGGATAGAATCCAAAACTCCCGTCACCAGTAAACATCAGAGTGGGCTTACGGTTGGCAGCCCACGCACCAATAACTGTGCCAGGCCCTGTACCAACATTTCCATTCGGCCCACTCGAATGGGAGTGGTATTGATCAGGTCGGGATACCGTGACAATACCGCTCATCCATACAGCATTCTCACCGCCATCTATAACAATGTTCCAATCTTGGAACTCTTCCAGAAACAATCCGATCTCACCTGCACAGCGTGCGGGATGTGTTGGCGTTTTCGTTTCCTTGTAGACGGGTGGCATTCTTCCGGCGGGACGTTCACGAGGAATACCGACCCAACTGTCACCCGTTTTAGGGTTATGAAAGGTCTTCAATTTTTCTAAGATCTGCCTAGCTACGGTTCCGGCACCGCCAACAATTCCAACATCAGCACGCACGTTAAATCCAATCTGATGCATATCCGTGTGTACTTGAATCACCTGAGCGTCGGCAGGAATTCCGGCACCCATCCCATGTCTGTAATCGAAACGACAACCCAGTGTCAGCAGAACATCCGCCTTCCTAGACGCATTGTAATTCAGCAGTTGATTTTCATATTCATTCCCAAAATGTCCTCGGCAGGAAGTGCCAGCCACGCCGACTGGTATTTTTAAGAAATCTGATAACTCGGCTACGGCTTGCGCATCGTCTCCTAGGGACCAGCGCGCCCCATCGTCAACCAAAATGGCAGGACGTTCTGCTGATGCCAGCAGCTTCGCCGCTTCTTCAATTAAACCAAGATCCCCCACAGGAACAGAATGCGCTCTATGCGCCATCGGAAATCGCACGTTTTCATCATCGATTTTCGCGAGTAGAAGATCTGTGGGGATCTCTAGATAAACAGGGCCAGGACTACCGTCACGTGCATGCCTAAACGCTGCACCAATGTATTCAGGGAGACGGTCCGTCGAATTCACTTTACGCGCCCATTTACAAATTGATTCCATCAACTTAAGGGTCGGTGCATCCTGAAGATCACCACTGTCGAGCTTATCGGTTGCAACCGCACCGCCGATCAGAACGACCGGCCTTTTCAGTACTGCAGCGTCCAACATTGCGGTTGTTGTATTCGCCACGCCGGGACCAGCAGTTGCCATGGCGACGGCGACCTTCCCGGTAGCACGAGTACACGCCATTGCGGCGTGAACCGTCGACGCCTCATGGCGAACATCAATAATCTCAACACCCGCATCCCGCAATCCATAGAATATGGGCATGATGTGCCCACCACATAACGTGAAGGCTTTGTCTACGCCTTCGTTAATCAAGGCTCGCGCAACCAAATCACCGCCATAGACCATTGTCATGTCTCACTCCTCCCAATCATGTTGAGCAGAAAGCCTAAAACCAGATT
>JAYNPH010000139.1:0-5311 GCA_038113685.1 Gammaproteobacteria bacterium | reverse complement strand
TGGGTAAATACCGAGGCGCTGCCCCCCGGTGGTCAGATGGTGCTGGTATACGACGTCGTTGTGATAGCCGATGCAACGCAGCCAGAGCCAACCGGCGAGGATTCAGGAAATGGGCTGGACTACTCACAAACCCAATTGCAACCCCCACAGTAGGTCAGTTAAAGTTCGCCGCCACTAATAAACAACAAACGGCGGCCTCATGACTCAACACTCTGATTTGAAGGCATTTTGCGCGGCCCTAGCATTGTTTATCTTGCTACCGCTTGGCGCTGTGGCCGATGAGGTTCAGGAGCAAAATGAATCCATTGAAGAAGTCGTTGTGCAGGGTATCTCCAGCTTGCAGCAGCGTCTTGGGGAAAATGGCAGCATCAGCGTCATCGACGCAGCAACGGTGCAGAACGTCGGCGCGACCCACCCCAGTGAAGTGCTCAATCGGGTGCCCGGGGTTTGGATCAATCGGGGTTCCGGCCAAGAGCACCTGACCGCCATTCGCTCTGCCGTTTACACCGGCTCCGGCGCATGCGGCGAATTTGCGCTGCTTGAAGATGGTATTCCTCTGCGCCCCCAAGGGTTTTGTAACATCAACAATCTGTTCGAACTCAATACCGAGCAGGCCCAAGCCATAGAAGTATGGCGCGGCCCGGCAAGCGCCGTCCTTGGCGGCAACGCCATGCATGGCGCCGTTAATGTGGTCAGTCCCATGCCTGAGAAAACCACCTTAGGCGTAGAGGTTGGTCGATACGACTTTGCACGCTTTAACGCCTCCGGCGGGTTTGCCGCGGGTGAGCATAACTTCGCTGCAGGCTTCGTTGGTACGACAACCAATGGCTATCGAGACGATACGGGGTACGGGCAGCAAAAAGCCTACCTAGCCCACATGACTGAGAACAATGGCTGGGCGATTAAAAACCAGCTTACGGCGACCCTATTGAATCAGGAAACCGGCTCCTACGTTCGGGGTTACCAGGCGTACAAAGACGACGAGCTGCGTCGTTCCAATCCAAATCCCGAGGCCTTTCGCGACGCTTGGTCTGTGCGTGCGAGCAGCGAGTGGGTCAAAGACCAGTGGACTTTGAAGCCCTATTTTCGTCGGTCCCAGATGACCTTCTTGCAGCACTTTTTGCCAGGAAAGCCACTGGAGCAAAATGAGCAAACGAGCGGTGGTTTGATTGTGAACTACGACATCGACGCCGGAGCCCTGAAGGCGAGCGTTGGTGGACACGTGGAATTGATGACCGGTGCCCTAAAAGAGTTTCAGGCCGGCCCTACCATCGGCAGTGCATTCTTAGTGGCAACCCGTCCCCCCGGACTGCACTACGATTACGATGTGGATTCGCAGCTGATCGCTGGGTTTTACGACCTACAGTTTAGTTTGGACGATAGCTTACGGGTCCTGCACAGCCTACGGCTGGAGCATCTACGCTATGACTACACAAACAAGCACATTGTCGGCAATACAAAGGACGACGGTACGCCATGTGGCTTTGGTGGGTGTCTTTACACCCGTCCAGCCAGTCGCGACGATTCATTTACCAATGTTGGGGCGCGGTTAGGGCTTGAGAAGGATCTGCAAACAGGGTTGCTCTACGCCAATGTGAGCCGAGGCTTCCGCCCCCCTCAAGTCACCGAGCTCTATCGCCTACGCGGGGGGCAAACCATCGCGGATCTGGACAGCGAAGAACTGACGGCAGTGGAAGCGGGCTTTAAGAACGAGAGAGTGACTTTTGCAGTCTTTGCTGAGCGCACGCGCAATTACCTGTTTCGGGATTCAGAGGCCTTCAATGTCAGTGATGGACGCACCCAGTCGGTGGGGGCGGAACTGAGCTTGCAGCATCAGGTGGATCGCCACCAATTTCAGCTGGCTGCCACATATGCGCGTCACGAATATGATTTTGATCGAGCTGCTACAGGCCGGGAAACCATCGTTGACGGCAATGACCTAGACTCAGCGCCTCGCTGGATAGCCAACGCTGCATGGCAAATGACCCTTACCGACGCGGTAAGTCATGAGTTGGAAGTCAATCGAGTGGGTTCGTACTTTCTCAATGCCGCTAATACCGCCAAATATGAGGGCCACTATGCGGTCAATTGGCGTCTGCAGTGGCAGGCCAATGCAGACACGGAAATCAGCCTGCGAGTGATAAACCTGCTTGACGCGGAATACGCCGACAGAGCGGACTTTGCCTTTGGTAGCGAACGATACTTCCCGGCGATGCCTCGGCAGGTCTATCTGGGGGTGCGCGTGACTTTGGACTGAGGACAGTGTGTTAGGTGTGCCGCCTATGCTAACGCTTGATGAAATCGTATGTGAGCGCGATGGACGCGGACTGTTTGCACCGGTGTCCATCAGCGTTCACGCCGGCGACTACGTCGAGCTGATGGGCCCCAATGGTGCAGGGAAATCTACTTTGCTCCGCACCCTGGCGGGCCTGCATTCCCGCTATAGCGGTGCCTTTGATGGCGTTGACTGTCTGTTTCAGGGCCATCGTTTGGGACTGGATGGTTTGCTGACGCCGCTAGAGAACTTTGCGTGGTTTGTTGGTCTCGAGGATCAGGACGAAGACCGTGAGCGATGCTTGGATGCGCTGCAGCGAACCGGCGTGCTGGATAAGGCTTACCAACCCTGCAATGAGATGTCGGCGGGTCAACAGCGTCGGGTCGCCATGGCTCGGTGGTTGTTAAGTTCACGCAGCCTTTGGCTTCTCGATGAGCCTTTAACCGCGCTGGATGCCAGCGCGCAGCAGGTATTGGCTGAAATCATAGTCGAGCACTGTCAGGCGGGGGGGGCCGTGGTCTGTGCGACTCACAGTGAGCTTCCGATTGCGCAGAAACGCTCGCTCAAGTTAGAGGCCTTCCAAAGCAAAGCAGACGGCCCGGCACTCGGTGGAGATCAGAGCGGCGAGAGTTTCCAAGAATGAGTGGTCTTCTGCGTCGTGAGTGGCAGGTGGCGCTTCGAGCCAAGGGCGCCGTTATCAATCCGGTAGCGTTTTTATTGTTGAGCACCACTTTGTTCGTCATCGCGGCACCGGACACGGTAAGTTCCGATGCAGCCGCGGGTATTTTGTGGACCTTGGTTCTGCTGACTCAACTGTTGGCACTGGACGCGATGTATCGGCGTGACTTCGACAGCGGCGTGCTCGAGCAAACCCTAGTCGGCTCGCAGGTACCTTTTGTCGCAGTCTTAACCCGAATATTTATGCAATGGCTCAGTACTGGGTTTATCATGACGCTGGCTGGTCCAGCACTCGGGATTTTGCTGGGATTACCTGTCGAGACGGCTCCGGCGATCGCCCTTGCCATGCTGCTGGGAACACCGGCGCTGAGTTTTCTCGGCAGTATTGGTGCCAGCGTAACAGTCGGCTTCAGTCGTGGTGGCGTCATTTTGGCGTTGCTGGTGCTACCACTGTTTCTGCCAACACTGATTTTCGGTGCGGCGCTGGTGGCGGCGGCCGAAGCGGGCAGTAGCGTAATGCCTCAGGTCTACGCATTAAGCCTCATAAGTCTTATCGCGCTGGCCATAGCCCCGTTTGCGACGTTAGCCGGACTGAAAATCAGCCTGGAGATGCAGTAGACCATGAGCCGGGACCAGACCGTTGGCACAGCATCGTTGGAGTTCATGTGAACACTCGATTAATCAGACAAGCTGCACACCTATGTTGAGCACCTCATTAAAACGTTTGTGGCATAAGCTGGGTTCTCCGCGCTGGTTTTTTGCGCTGACCGAAAACTGGGTCAAGGCCGCAGGCCTGAGCGCGTTAGTGCTGCTGCTGTGGGGCGCGGTATGGGGCTTGGGTTTTGCGCCAGCGGACTACCAGCAGGGCAACAGCTTTCGCATCATGTATGTGCATGTGCCTGCGGCGATGTTGGCTCAAAGTCTGTACATCGCCATGGGAGTTGCCGGGTTTATCGGCTTGGTATGGCGTATGAAGTTGACCGACGTGGCCATTTCCGCCTGTCTGCCCTTAGGCATGGTCATCACGGCGCTGGCCTTGTTCTCCGGTAGTGTCTGGGGCCGACCAACCTGGGGCAGTTGGTGGGAGTGGGATGGACGAACCGTCTCCACGCTGGTGTTGTTTTTTCTGTACGTGGGCATTTATGCCCTGCGTGAAGCCATTGCTGATCAGGATTTGCGTGCCAGAGCCAGCGCCTTAGTTGCCATGGTGGGAACGATCAATATTCCGATCATCAAATACTCGGTAGAATGGTGGAATACTCTGCATCAGCCGGCATCCTTTGGATTAACTCAGAAACCGGCCATGCCAAGCGAAATGTGGCTGCCGCTCTTGGTCATGGTTCTGGGGTTTTACGCCTTTGCCGCTTTCATCGTACTGGTGCGCATGCGTACGGAAATACTCAATCGAGAGATGGGCGCTCGATGGGTTCGGGATTGGATCCAAGTACGGAGTGAGCGCTAAATGTATTTCGATTCCTTTGCTGAGTTGCTGCAGATGGGTAAGCACGGTTTCTACGTATGGACCGCCTATGGGGCCACAGTCTTGGTGCTGCTGCTAAGCTGGCTCAGCGCGCGAGGCGCATTTTTGAAAACCGCGCAACGGCTTCAGCAGCAGGCCGAGCTAGCCCAGCGCAGCGCCCAATCGGCCCAACCCTCGGAAAACAGAACATGAATCCAAAGCGCAAACAACGTCTGTATTTGACGCTGTTTTTACTGTTGGTGGCCGGTGGCATTACCGCTCTGCTAATCCAGATCTCCGGCGAAAACATGAACATGTTTTATCCGCCCTCGGATGTGGTATCCGGGAAGGCGCCCGTGGGCGAAAACCTACGTGCCGGAGGCATGGTTCAAGATGGCAGCGTGGTGCGCAGCGAGTCTGATCTTGGTGTTACCTTCGTCTTAACCGATCACAAGGGTGCTGACTTCACCGTGCAATATACGGGTATCCTGCCGGACTTGTTCCGTGAGGGACAGGGCATCTTGGTCCAAGGCCAGTTAAATCAGACAGGCGTCTTTGAAGCTACCGAGGTGCTGGCCAAGCATGATGAAAACTACATGCCGCCAGAGTTAATGGAGCTTCAGGACGAGCGGCCACAGCAGCAAGCGGCGCCGATGCCGGGCTTTCCAGCGTCGGGCCAAGACTCGACGGCAGTAACGACCGGATCGGCTTATGATTCCTGAACTGGGTAATTTCGCCTTGGTGCTCGCTTCGGTTTTGGCCATGGGTGGTGCCAGCCTTGGCCTCTACGCCCCTCGGGAGCCGGTGCTGCAAAACGGCGTTATGTCCATGGTCTTTGGTCAGTGGGCCTTTAGTTTCCTAGCCTTTGTGGCGCTGGTTTACGCCTTTGTTGTCGATGA
>JAYNPH010000138.1:0-5326 GCA_038113685.1 Gammaproteobacteria bacterium | reverse complement strand
CTGCTGCTGTTGATGCTAGAGACATAGTCGCCATTGCTATTGTAGCAATGGATTTGATGCTCACCATAGCCGTCTGCCAACCAAATCTCATCGTTGCCGCCGTCGCTTTTTGACCATACAGCAACTTGTGTTGGCGAAAACGCCCCTGAGGCATAGTTCTTAAGTGGTGGTGGGCCAAGCTCCAGCTCAATGTCGCCGCTTCTTGATACTTTTACGGCTCTCGCTTTCTCTGATCCTTGGACGTAGTCATAACCAGCCTTTTTTTCTCGCTTGCGGCCGTTGTCAACGATCCAGATTGATTCGCCGCCGGCCTCGGTGACAGTGATTAGACCGTGAATTTCAGTTACCGGTAGATCTACAGTTCTGATAACAGTTCCTTGGGTATCACACTCCAACAGCAGTGGGCGGGATGGGTGGCAGGAAAGTAGATTGCCATTTGTCATCACCGTAAGGCCGTGATGTGCCCAACCCTCGAGAGCGTCCTCAGTATAGGGAAAGTCGATAAAAGGTTCATGCCATTCAAAAACGAAGTCTCCGGTTCCAATCAGCATTTGATTTCGCTTATGGGTATTTCCATTGATGTATGCACCGTTGGGTTGCAGATGTGCCGTAATTGACGAGCTGCTTGGGTCAAACCTCAAACTATCCGGAGAATCTTCGCGATAAAAGTTTAGGGGGCCAGGATACGGCAGATTGTTTATCCAGTAGGGGTAGATTAGCTAATAGAAAGACCAGAAGTCAGGTGACATAGAGTTGTAACGTCTGTTACGTCGAATGAAAGCCGGTGATGGTTGAAGAGGCGGAAGAGAGCATGAAAAAGAGAAAGCTCAGTCACGCTGAGTTGCATTTCGTAAGGGTAACGCCAGTAACTTGCTGGAGTTTTTTGCGTTTATATACTCACGATGGCTGGATAGGCGATGGGGAGGCAACGTTTTTTAGAAAGGAAAATGAGCAACGGTCGGTGGCCGAACGCTTGATTCCAATGGCCCTGCGCGAGGCATCCATTGAATATCCCAGTGAGTTTGCCGCGCAACACGCGCCCAGCGACCGCATCGAAGCTAGTATCATTAGCGCTCTGGATCAAGCGTTGTGGAACCTGCATGCACAAAGTAAGGGACAGCCGCTAGCAAACGTACTTGGCGTGCAGCGCGAACGCATCCCGGTATATGCCAATATCAACAGACGCACGGTTTCACGTACCCCGGTTGACTTCGCTTCCAGTGCCTTTGCCGCGGTGTCCGAAGGCCATAAGGCTTTTAAATTGGCGCCTTTCGATGAGGTTTCTAACGAAATTTGCAGCCAGGGTGATGGTGTGAAGGCTATGCAGGCTGGTTTGGATCGAATCGCCGCGGTACGCGAGACTGTAGGTAGTGAAGCGCGCCTCATGGTTGATTGTCATTGGCGCTTTGATGAAGAAACAGCTGCGGTGCTCAATGAAGCGGCGGCGGAATATGGCGTTTACTGGATTGAAACCCCGCTACCCGAGGTCGAGGCCAATATTCCAGCGCTTGTCCGATTGCGTAAACAATGCAACGCCTTGGGCATTCGCCAGGCGGGTTTAGAAACCAGTGTCGGTTGGGCGTCGCTGTTGCCTTATTGCGAGGCAGGGGCATACGATGTCGTAATGCCTGATGTGAAGTACATTGGCGGCCTGCATGAGCTAGATAAAACGGTGGCTGGCTGCCGCGAGCTCGAACTGCAGGTTTCTCCTCATAACCCCAGCGGGCCTATCTGTCATGCTTTCAGTCTGCATATGTCAGCGGCCCTTACTGCTTTCGACATGTTAGAACTGCAGTTCGACGAGAGTCCGCTGTTTGAAGAACTGGTGAATTCGACTATTTTGCCAGTGCATAACGGCACGACATCGCTTTTGAACGAGAACGGTTTGGGTGTATCACTGCTCCCGAGGCTGCTCAAGCAGCACGCGGATCGTCCTGTGCAAATATGGAAGGCGTGAAGATATGAAAAAATGAAAAATAGCGACACTAACTCACAGTTGACGTCTGCGGCCGTTGACGTGGAAACCCGGCCGGATGGAACGATGTTGTTAACCTGTCCGTATCCGCCTAAGCCAGCCGCCCAAAGCATGCTGGCCATTTTGCACGAGCGGGTAATCGCGTTTCCCGATAGGGTACTGCTAGCAGAGCGTAATGGTGGGCAATGGTGTGAGCTTTCCTACGGCCAAGCTTGGGCAAAAGTTGTACGTGTCGCCAAGGCATTAGTGGATGAAGGTAGTGGCCCGGACGCGGGAGTCGCTATTTTATGTCCAAAGAGTTTCCAGCACTTTCAAATGGCCTTTGGCGCGCAATTGGCGGGGATACCAGTCTCTCCAATTAGTACGCCGTATGGCCTGCTTTCTAAGGATCATGCGAAACTCAAACATGCGATTGGTCTAATCAGACCCAAAGTATTGTTGGTAGAGCATTTTGGTACCTATGCACAAGCCCTAGCCAACCTAGGCGCCTCAGGCTTATTGGATGGTATTACCTTGCTCGACTATGCGAGCTTCGAGAGCTGGCTGGCACCCGAACCCTCAGACGCATGGGTAAAAGCGGCCATCTCAAATATCGGCCACGATACGATTGCCCGTTACATGTTTACTTCAGGGTCTACTGGTATGCCCAAGGCCGTTATTTACACTCAAGGCATGATGGTCAAAAACATCGCCGCGTTCGAAGGAATAAACCGCGCCACTCCAGCGGCAATTGACCAAGGTCCCAGAGTGCTTGAATGGATGCCCTGGAGCCATACTAGTGCTGGAGTAACGCGGCTCAATGGTATGATCGCCAACGGC
This sequence comes from Gammaproteobacteria bacterium, assembly GCA_038113685.1. Classification (GTDB taxonomy): domain Bacteria; phylum Pseudomonadota; class Gammaproteobacteria; order Pseudomonadales; family Azotimanducaceae; genus UBA4421. The sequence goes on along the minus strand of JAYNPH010000138.1, from coordinate 2,532 downwards.
GGGACGATATTTTTTGATACCGGCAGACCCGTCTCCGGCGAATTCGAGGAGACGCTACGTAACATTCGTGAAGTCAACCCCACCAGATTACAAGGCGCCCCGGTGGGATTGGCGATGTTGGCTGATGCCCTTGAACAGGATGACAACCTGAACGTTCAGATTTTCAGCAGGCTATCTGGACTGGGGTTTGGGGCAGCATCAATGACTGAGACGTTGTATAAACGGTTACAGGCGCTGAGCGTAAAAGCAACGGGTAGGCGGATCCGCATTTCCTCGGGGCTCGGTTCGACCGAAGTGCTCGGTGCGACACAAGTTTATTGGCCCATGGATCATCCGGACAATATTGGACTGCCTCTTCCCGGTATGACCCTGAAACTGGTGCCGAACAGGGGGCGATTGGAGCTGCGAGTCAAGGGCGGAACCGTAACGCCAGGCTATTATCGTGATCCGCAGAAGACCGCAGAGAGCATGGATGAAGAAGGGTTCTTCAAGATGGGGGACGCGGTTCGATTTGTTGATCCCGCCAACCCGGAGAAAGGACTGGCGTTTGACGGGCGTATCGCAGAACAGTTTAAGTTGGAAACAGGCACTTGGGTGTCTGCAGGCACGCTTCGCGATCAAGTGCTGAGTGCGACTTCGCCCTATCTTAGGGATGTGATCGTTTGCGGCCTGAACCAGGCTTTTATCGGCATTCTAGCTTGGCCTAATATCGAGACCTGTACCGCACTGTTGAATCTGGATTCAGCTATGTCGGCAGAAGAACGCGCCCGAGCAATTATCCACGCACCCCAGCTACAAGCGTTTGTGAAAGAGCGGCTCAATGAACACAATAAAAACAACCCAGGCTCTTCGACGCGCGTCGAAAAGTTGCTGCTAATGGCGGTGCCGCCCAGCCTCGCAGATGGTGAAGTGACGGAAAAAGGTTACGTCAATCAGAGGGTTACACAGGAGCGCCGCTCAACACTGGTCTCTAAGCTGTTTTCTCAGTCGCCATCTGAGCAGGTTGCCAATGTCGATCACAGTCAGATTCTGGGGCTGTAGAGCTCGTCATCTGCAGCCGCTAGATTTTCCAGCCGGTCTCGCTCATCAACCAATGCCTCCACGCGCTTGAACATGACTACGTAGACGACGGCTGTAGCGGTGCCGATGACCGCCACAACTAAAAAGAACGTCATCCAGCCCAGCAAGGCAGCCAGAAAACCAGCGACGGTGCCGGCAGTCCATACTCCGCCGTTCCAGATGCTGGATTGCATACTGAATTCCGTAGCGGCTTGGGCTTTAGAAGCCCAACGGTAGCGGGAGTTGTTGACAGCGAACGTATAGATCGAGGTGGTGAAATTCAATAGCGCCAGGACGGGTATCATGACCGCGACAGAGGGCAGGTCGGTGGTTGTAGCGAACCATGCAAATACTAGGCCCTCGATGGGCAACGTTACTATTCCAATGACTGCAGCCACCCGCAATCCCCAGCGATTCACAAATACGGGGGTTAACAGCGCGCCGCCGCCAATACCGAGAAAGGTTGCTATGGGCAGGATGATACCAATCTCCGTCAGGGAAAAGCCCCGGTCGACAAGAAAGACGGAGATCAGACTGTTGAAGAGCGCGCCGCTAAAACCGAACATGTACATAAACGGCAATACATAGCGAGACTCCCGACGTCTGAGAAGTTTACCTAAGCTGGCACCTTGTCCTTGTGCTTGCCTTCGTTGACGCGCGGCCGGAGGCGGCGATTCCGGTCGCAGAAGGGCCGGTAGAGCCGCGGCTATCAGCATGATCGAGGCCACGGTCATGATTGATGACCAGCCGAATGTCTCTACTCCGGACATCAGGCCTCCCCCGATGACACCGCCTAGATAACCCATGAAAATAATGATTGAAGTACCAACAGTGCGATCAGCGTTTGTGAGTGTTTCGGTGGCCATCGCATCTACAGCAACATCTTGAGCCGCCATGATGGTGGACTTGACGAAGAGAATGGCGACGATCAGATAAACGGTTCCATGACCGGGCTCAATAAAAGAGAGAGAAAAATAGAGTAATGCTCCAATCAGCGTACATGGAGCGATCCAGGATTTACGATAACCGAATCGATGCTTGCCGTAGCTGTCCACCGGTAACGCAATCAGCCACTTGAACCAACGAGGTATGGCAGGCAGCGCAAATAACCAGAACATCTCCAACGGCAAGCCTTCGGCGCGAAAGATGGCTGGTAAGGCGACTGCGGTAAAAGCCGCAGGAAAATACTGGGCCATGTGCAGCGAGCCCAGCGAAGTAAGCTTCACATAGTCAATGGCCATCGCCCGCTAAGACCATGTTCCCGCGCGCTTCATAGACTCCACGTGATAGTCAAACCAACTGTCCTCGTAAAGGTCAATGATTGGTATACGGCCATGTCCCTGTCTCTCAACTTCCATGTACGTGTGGTCTACTTCAGCATCGAGTAAAGCCTGATGGAAATCTCTGACCGTCATCAAATGGCTTTTGTCCTGGGTTCCGCACCAAAGCTGAATGCGTAATTTGTCTTTGATG
>JAYNPH010000137.1:0-5379 GCA_038113685.1 Gammaproteobacteria bacterium | reverse complement strand
CCTCGGTTGCCTGAGCAATGGGGTCAATGTGGGGAAGCCAAGAAAAATGCGATATCACCAAGCAGCCGTTGGGTTTAAGCCAGCGGATCAGGTTTTTGACTACTGCTTGGGTGTCGAAGTACAGAAAACACTGATTGGCTGTGACCACGTCCATGGCACGCTCCGGTGCTTGGGTGTCTTCCGCTGACGCGGTTTGAAAGTCGATTGCCAAGTCCTGGTCTTGGGCCAGCGCTTTTGCCATCGCCACTTGTTCTGCTGCGATGTCGCTGGCCATGAAGCGATAACCCTGCCGAGCCAATTGGCGCGCGATGACGCCGGTACCGGTGGCTAGGTCAAGAACCTGCTGTCCGGCTAGCCCGATGTCTAGGGCGCGCAATCGTTGATAAAAGCTCGGTGGCGGCCCCGGTCGGTGTCTGGCGTAATCGGCGGCGGTTTTACCCCAGTCGATGCGCTCATCTTGCTCGCTCGTTGTTTCGTACATGGTGACCCTTTTTCGCCTAGGCAGGCGGAAGATGTCGGAAAGCGCTCGGCGCTCGCTCACAGTAGCCGTTGACGCTAAGTCGTAACATAGGGTCTAGTGTTCGTCAGGAGCGAGGGACGGACGGATAAATTAAGCGGTTTAACGGCGGCTTCGTAATTGCGTTAGCCAAGTCTCTACAACTAGCGCTAACTAGCGTAGAATTTGCGCCTCGCTGGCGCGCCTACATTCGCCAGTTTCCAACGAATCTAAGGAGTAAGAGGTCGTGTTAGAAGCCTATCGAGCCCACGTACAAGAACGCGCTGAGCTGGGAATTCCCCCCAAGCCGCTAGACCCAGAATGGACTGCTGAGTTAGTGGAACTGCTCAAAGCGCCACCCGCCGGTGAAGAAGCATTTTTACTCGACTTAATCGCCAATCGCGTCCCTCCCGGCGTAGACGAAGCCGCCTACGTCAAAGCGGGTTTTTTAAGCGCCATCGTGACCGGCGAAGCCAGTTCGCCACTCATCGACGCGGCGGCGGCGGTCAAGCTACTGGGTAACATGCATGGCGGCTATAACGTGGCAACGCTGGTGAATCTGCTGGACGACGATGCCCTAGCTGAATCAGCGGCAGAAGAACTCAAAGGCACTATTTTGGTGTTTGATGCGTTCCACGATGTGGCAGCCAAGGCGGATGCCGGCAACGCCCACGCCAAGGCGGTGATGCAGTCTTGGGCGGATGCTGAATGGTTCTCCACTAACGATGCGGTACCTCAGAGCATCAAGTGCGTTGTATTCAAAGTGACCGGAGAAACCAATACCGACGACCTTTCACCAGCTCAAGATGCGTGGTCTCGTCCGGACATTCCGCTGCACGCGCGAGCCATGTATAAGATGCAGCGCGATGGCCTGAGCCCAGAAGTTCAGGGCGAAGTGGGACCCATGGCGCAGATCAAAGAGCTGCAAGAGCGTGGTATGCAGGTGGCCTTTGTCGGCGATGTGGTCGGTACCGGTTCGTCACGCAAATCTGCAACGAACTCGGTTCTGTGGTTCTTTGGCGAGGACATGCCGGGCGTACCGAACAAGCGTTCAGGCGGCATATGCATCGGCAGCAAGGTGGCGCCCATTTTTTTCAACACCATGGAAGATGCGGGTGCATTGGTATTTGAGGCCCCTGTCGAAAAACTGGGCTTTGGCGACGTGATCGAAATTCGGCCCTACGATGGAAAGATCCTTAGTGACAGCGGGGAAGTGCTGTCCGAATTCGAGTTCAAATCAGATGTGATCTTGGACGAAGTGCAGGCAGACGGCCGCATCAATCGGATCGTAGGTCGCGGCCTGACCCAGCGTGCGCGAGAGCATATGGGGCTGGCTCCGTCCGACCTGTTCCGTCAGCCCGCCGCCCCAGAGGCTTCTGATAAGGGCTATACCTTAGCCCAGAAGATGGTCGGGCAGGCTTGCGGTGTGGACGGCGTGCGTCCCGGGGCCTACTGTGAACCTAAGATGACCACAGTGGGATCCCAAGACACCACCGGTCCGATGACCCGAGATGAACTGAAAGATCTGGCTTGTCTTGGTTTTTCTGCGGATCTGGTGATGCAATCGTTTTGCCATACCGCGGCTTACCCTAAGCCTGTAGACATCGATACCCAGCACAGCCTGCCGGACTTCATCATGAATCGCGGTGGTGTTTCGCTGCGACCTGGCGACGGCATTATTCACAGTTGGCTAAACCGCATGCTGCTGCCGGATACCGTGGGTACCGGTGGTGACTCTCATACACGTTTCCCACTAGGCATCTCGTTTCCGGGTGGGTCTGGTCTGGTGGCCTTCGCTGCTGCGACCGGCGTCATGCCCCTGGATATGCCGGAGTCGGTTCTGGTGCGCTTCAAGGGCGAAATGCAGCCGGGCATAACCCTGCGCGACTTGGTTCATGCGATACCGTATTACGCCATTAAGGAAGGCTTGCTGACGGTAGAAAAGCAGAACAAGAAGAACATTTTTTCCGGCCGGATTTTGGAAATCGAAGGCTTGAATACTCTGACCGTGGAGCAGGCTTTCGAGCTGTCGGATGCCTCTGCCGAGCGGTCTGCGGCAGGCTGCACCATCAAGATGGCTGAAGAATCCGTGGCAGAATATCTGCGCTCTAATTGCACGCTGTTGCGCTGGATGATCAGCCAAGGCTACGGGGATGTGCGCACGCTGGAGCGCCGAGTGCAAAAAATGGAAGAGTGGTTGGCTAACCCGTCGCTAATGAGCGCCGATGCCGATGCGGAGTACGCGGCGGTAATTGAAATTGATCTGGCTGACGTGAAGGAACCCATCGTTTGCTGCCCGAATGACCCAGACGACGCCAAGTTGCTGTCAGAGGTGTCTGGCGAAAAGATCGACGAGATCTTCATTGGCTCATGCATGACCAATATCGGCCACTTCCGTGCCGCGGGTAAGCTGCTGGATAAGGCGGATAACGTCGATGCGCGTTTCTGGATCTGCCCACCCACGCGAATGGACGCGCACACGCTGATGGAAGAGGGCTACTACAACATCTACGGTCGCGTGGGTGCTCGCACCGAGATGCCCGGCTGCTCGCTTTGCATGGGCAACCAAGCGCGGGTTCTGGCCGGCGCGACGGTGATGTCCACGTCAACGCGTAATTTCCCCAATCGCCTAGGTGACGGTGCCGATGTCTATCTGGCGTCAGCGGAGCTGTCAGCGGTGGGCGGCATTTTAGGTCGTCTGCCCACACCGGCCGAGTACTTGGAGTACGCTAACAAGTTGGATTCCATGTCTAGCGAGATATACCGCTATATGAATTTCGACCAAATCGAGTCGTTTCATAACGCAGCCGAAGAAGGCAAGTTGATTGCTGCGGAACAAATAGTGGAGGTCTCCTGAGCCGCGAACGTACCGGTGACGCTTGATCTGACCCAGCGAAAACGACCCTCCGGGGTCGTGTTTGACATGGACGGCACGCTCTTGGATACCGAAGGTCCGGCTCAGTTGGCCTTTGCCCGAGCGATTGAAACGCTGGGTTTTGCCTTTGATTCCGCGGCCTACGCCCGATGTCTGGGAACAACCTTTGCCGAAACCCAAGTAATTTTGCGTCAGGTCTATGGCGATGATTTGGATATGGAGGCTTTGGGTGAGGCTTGGTCGGCCAACTTTGCTGCAGCCAGTGAAGAAACGCCCATAGCGCTTAAGCCCGGTATCGCAGAACTGTTGGGCTGTTTGTCCGAATTACGTGTCCCCATGGCGGTAGCCACCTCGAACCAACGCGACATCTGCGAAGCATCCCTGTCAGGCTGTGGTGTCCGGCATTACTTCTCGCACCTGGTGTGTGTGGCTGACGTGCGCAATGCCAAACCGGCGCCGGATCCCTATCTGTTGGCGGCGTCGAGACTGGGCGTTCAGCCAACAACGTGTTGGGCACTGGAAGATTCAGATATTGGTACCCGTGCGGCCTTTCAGGCAGGGATGCGAACCTTTCAGATCCCCGATACCAGACTACCCAGTGAGTCGGTATTAGCCTTGGGGCACGAAGTGCTCACCAGCGCGAGCGAGCTGCTGGCGCTATTGGAAGATGTGCGTTAACAGGCAGCGCCGAGCGGGCATGGCTCAGCGCCCCAAGGGTGTCTAGTCCGCAGACAAACCGGCGATTTGGGCTGGGGTGAGTTCAAGAGCACGGGCTACGTGGTTGAAGAAGGTAACTTCGTAATCGCTCACTCGGTCATCTGCGTGTATCACTTCCAGCAAGGCGCTCAGTGTTTGGGTTCGATCCTTGGCGGTGAGTTTACGAGAGCACTTGTGCAGGTATCGCTCGAACGGCGCTTTTTCGTAAAGGCGTGAGTTGGCAGCGACACGCACATTGGCTGCGGTGAATTTTTCGCCGGTGTGCTCTTTCAATACTTCCCGAACCTTATCAACCTCGATGGACTTAATGTTGGAGTCAGATGCGGTGGCTCGCGCCAAGGTCATTAACATGACTTCCTTGGCAAGTTGCTTTTGCTCAGCGCGGGTAAGTGCTGAACCCCCAAAAAGTTTTTTGATGTGGGCGAGTTTAACAATGCTCATGAGGGCTCTCTTTCTAGGTTTCGGACGGGCGCAGTATACCCCAAACTAAGCTAGTTGGAGGCGCAATGTAGGTTGACAGGTACTCCCAATTATCGGTGCGGATAGTTTTGATATTGTGAATGGTAAGTACTAGGGAAAAGCCCAAGCCTTAATCAGGTGATGGGCGATAGCGCCCGGTCCGGGAATGCGTAAATCCGGGTTTTCCCCTGCTATGGCAGCCCGCACGCTGGGACGATCAAACCACGCGACATCGGCCATTTCGGCGGTGTCGATGACGATATCTCTTGTCTGTGCAATGCCATGACAGCCGATCATCAAGGACGAAGGGAAGGGCCAAGGCTGGGAGGAATGGTAGCTGACCGTCCCCACTTTTATGCCGGCTTCCTCCATGACCTCGCGTCTCACGGCTTCTTCCAAAGATTCACCCTGATCCACAAAACCCGCGAGGGCCGAGTAGAAATTGCTGCTCGCCATTCGCCCCTGAGATTTGCCGAGCAGGCAGTGATCGCCTTGCGCATCGTCTTGAATCAACATGATGGCGACGGGGTCTGTGCGCGGGAATATGTGTTTGTCGCAACTATCGCAATGGCGAATTTGTCCGCCCCTTGCGGCTCGGGTGGGTTGGGCGCACACCGCGCAGAAGGGGTTGCGCTGATGCCAGTCCAGCATGGCTCTTGCTTGGCTGACGATGCCGGCCTCTTGGATGTCGAGTCCTGCCGCCGCTTGCCGGCAATCCGTGAATTGCACAATTTCGTCAGTGCGAAAGTCTTCCGCTACGCTTGCGGCAAAGTGACCCCGACCATTTTGTAGGCCGAGAAAGACAAACTGATCAACGCGATCGGGTAGCTGG
>JAYNPH010000136.1:3440-5439 GCA_038113685.1 Gammaproteobacteria bacterium | reverse complement strand
GATTACGTTCGCGCCAAAGGTCAGCATGCGCTTGATGTGAAAGATGAAGCGGAAGAATGGTGGGTGCAAAACGTCATCGAGCATCGAGGAAAGACCAGCCGCTCCGAAGAATGCACGCCGGGGTATTACAACTTCGAGGGCAATGAGCAACGACGCCAAGATGGCAACTACAATGGAGGCTTTAGGCGGTATTTTCAGCACCAAGGGGAAGTACGCGACAAAATGGAAGAGAACTTTCATCTTATCGCCAAAGGCGTGGGGCCGACGCATCTTGGAAGTGAGGAATGAGTTTCCCTCTCGCTGGCATTAGAGTCCTGGATTTATCACGGGTTCTGGCAGGACCGTTTGCGGGTCGAATGCTAAGTGACTTGGGTGCTGATGTTGTGAAGCTGGAACCGCCAGAGGGTGATGTCACCCGACACTGGGGTGTCAAACGCAGCGGTATCTCCGGCTACTACCATCAGCAAAATGCTGGCAAACGCAATATTTCGGTGGATCTAAGGCATCCCACCGGGGTGATGATTGCCAAGTCGCTTGTGGCAAAAGCTGACGTGCTTATTGAAAATTTTCGACCCGACGTGATGCAAAGACTGGGGCTAGATTACGATACGCTGGCCGAGATCAATCCGCGCCTGATCATGTTGTCTATTTCCGGTTTCGGGGCAAACAATGCCGACAGTCGTCGAGCAGCTTACGCGCCCATTATTCACGCGGAGACTGGGTTGATTGCTCGGCAAGCCGAGTTGTCGGGGGCTTTTCCAACCGAGTTACCGCTCTCGGTTGCGGATACCAACGCAGCGATGCACGGTCTTGTTGGCCTTTTGGCGGCACTTTATGCAAGAGAGCAATCGGGCAAGGGGGATCACGTGGAGATCTCCATGGTTGACGCAACGGTCGTGACAAATGACGGTATGCATTACGCCCTTGATGGCATAAATGTGGGGGTCACTAACGAAGTGCATGAGACCGCTGGGGGTTTGCTCATGCTTGCGGGGGAGTTCAGATATATATGGAAAATGCTGTCGTCGATTTATAACGTCAGCGACGGCCTCGAAGAGGCGCAGAATGTGACGCTCGAGAAAAAAGTTGAAGCCCGCCGGGCTGCCGCTAAACATTTTTTTACTGAAACCTGCAGCACCAGAGACGAGGTGATTCAAGCGCTTGATCGCATGAACATTGCTTGGGGCGACGTCAGACCAGCTTCTGATGTGCAAAAGCTAAAGTCCGTGGAAGCTCGCGGCTCGATTACAGAGGTCGATGATCGAGCTGGAGGCACACGCTTGACCCCGTCTTCGCCCTATAAATACAGGCACCTGCAGTCGCAGATTAAAGCCGGTGCGCCACATCTGGGCGAGCATAACGAAGAGGTCCTGTCGCAGTGGCTTGATTGGTCGCCAGAACAGATAAATGAGGCCCAAACGGCGCTTTTGACTTCATCAGGGCAAAAATAGAGGGAGGAGAACATGCAAGAATTTGCCGGGCGAACCGCGGTTATTACCGGTGGCGCTAGTGGGATCGGACTTGGCATGGCTCGTGCGTTTGCAAAGCGCGGTATGCAGTTGGTGCTTGCCGATTTGGATGAAGAGCTCTTGCATGCCGCAGCAAACGAACTTTCAGATGCCGGCGTCTTGGTTGAGACGCAGATATGTGATGCATCAAAACTCGATGACGTAGAGCGCTTGGCTGAAACGACGATAGAGCGCTTTGGAGCCGTCCATGTGGTTTGTAGCAACGCCGGCGTCGGTATTCCAACATCGGCCCGCAAGATGAAGCTGTCTGACTGGGAATGGATTATCAACGTCGACTTATGGGGTCCCATATATGCGGTTAAAACATTTTTGCCGCTGATCGAATCGCAAGGCGAGGGGCACATCAACGCGACGTCATCGATGGCGGGTTTGATTTCATCGCAAATGATGGGTGCCTACAATGTCGCCAAGCACGGCGTTGTTGCGTTAATGGCAGCCACGGAGCGGGAGTTACGTGTAAAGAAAAGCAA
>JAYNPH010000136.1:0-3430 GCA_038113685.1 Gammaproteobacteria bacterium | reverse complement strand
GTGCGTGCGTCGGTCCTGTGTCCCGGCCCCATTAACACGAACATCAGCCGCAATTCGGTTAACTACCGGCCTGGGCGCGATAAGCCAAAAAGTGATGGCGAGAAAGCGGGCCAGTTAGCCGGCAACATTCAGTCCGTATTGGAGCAAGGTATGCATCCCGATGAGGTGGGCGATCTAGTTGCGAGCGCTATCGAAAACGAAAAGTTCTGGATCCTGACTCATCCGCGCTGGGCAAAGGGTGTGCAAAAGCAATTGGACGCCATGGTTAATGATCAAACGCTCACGCGAGCTTGAGCTTGCCGGCCTTTAAGGCCGGCAGTAACAGCGTCAGCTGTCTCTTAGGAGAACGTAGCGTCTCCGGCGATCTATGGCCGCTAGGCCATCATTTGTCTTATTTCCCGAGCCTGTTCTGCAAGCACTTTAGAATGATGGGCTACAGTGTCCGGAAGCTGTATGTCGTTCGGGTCGTAGCTAGGGGCATAAACCTTGGCGATTTCGCGCAACAATGAGAACTGTTCTCTCCAGTCTCCCGTCAAATTTTTACTTGGCCACAGTGCTCGGCCTCGCTCGAGGGCTTGAGGTGCATTCTTTGCAATGAATTTGGTAAACAGAAAAACGTATTTAAAAAAGTGATATTGGCCGTAAGTTCCAGCAACTAGGCGATACCAATAATCGCCGTAAAGATGATCATAGATGTTGAAAGTTACAGCATGATGCTCCACTTCCTCGAGGGCGTGCCAGAGGAAAAGCTGCAACAGAGAACTGCCCTTTATCGACTCAAGCCGATCAAATACTTTGTTCTGAAAAAACAACCGGCCGCCGGCAAAGGTTGCGGCTTCGAATCCTTCGGCGTAGGCCAGGTTAAATTTCAGCGACTTTGTTTTTGTAAATCGCTGATAGTCTGCTTCCAATTGCTTTTCAATATCTCGAAGGCCTTCTAGCTCGGGACTGATGCTGCGAATCATGTCATTGAGCACGCTGTGTTGGCGGTAGTGTTGTGCTTCTTGTCCGATAAATTGCCTCACCTGTTGAGCGACGTTTGGGTCTGTACAGTGCTTCAGGGCCTCTCGCATGGTTCGCACCAGATACGGCTCAAGGTAGGGCAGCGTCATGGAAACCCCGTAAGCGGGAAATACTTCAGGTAGCGCCTGTTTCACCAAGTCTGGCTCGATTTCAAAGTCCATTATGCGGATCGGCATGCTCGATCGAATGGTACTTAGCTGTGCAGCGGCTTCTGCTGGATTCGCGGCGCGTTCGATCATTGGTTATTCCAACTTGTTTGATAGTTTTTAGACGTCCACTCAATGGGTTTCTCTAGGAGTTCGGAGTAATTTTTCTCCCAGTATCGAATCCCGGCTTGGTGGGTTCGCTGCGAAATATATCGAGCCTGGTCCTCTTCGCCTGCTTCGACGGCTTCCAGCAGTTGCTCGCATTGCTTGAAATAGGATCGCCAGTGATAGGCACTGTATTCAACGCTTTCGTGTTCGCTCATTTGGTGCAGGGCGTTCACGAGATAGCTCAGCACGAGGTTTTTGGATGCGCGCGCGATAAGCTCATTAAACTCTATCGCCCCACGTGCCGCTTTACGGGAATCTTCTGTCAGCATCTTGAGGCGAGCTAGGCTTTCTCGCAGCGCAACAATGTCTTGGTATGTAGCATGGCTGGCGGCTTCTGACGCCAAAACCTGGTAGATGGATTTGCGCGCGTCTAGGACAGAGCGGAAAGTGGCGTTTGCGAACTGAAGCTGAAGCGATAGCGTACTGGCCAGATGGTTTATCTCCGGTACGGCGACCTCCGGTCCTCCGCGAGGACCGGCTTTAATCCTGACGGTGCCTTGAAACTCTAGAAGCCGCAGAGCCTCCCGAACCGTTCCCCGCGCAGCGCCCTGTTTTGCAACCATGATGTGCTCTGGATCCAGTTTAGAGCCCGGTCTAAGAGATCGTTTCTGTATATCACTGACGATGTTGCGGGCGACTTTTGTTGCTGCCCGTTGATTTAGTTCCTTTAACGCCACAAGTCATACCACGCTGTTTACATTGAGAACTCTATTTATGATACTAGTTATGAACAGTGATGCAAGGAATGTCACATTGGCTGATCGAGAGAAAGGTAACGATGTGTTCCGCAAGGAGGTTCGCGGTTGGCTGCAAGAGCATTGTCCCATGTCAATGCGGACAGATATGCCGGACCATGAAATTGTGTGGGGAGGGCGGAAGCAACGGTGGTTCTCCGAAGACGCCAAGGTGTGGCTTGAACGCATGGCGGAACGCGGTTGGACAGTGCCGCATTGGCCGACAGCATACGGTGGCGCCGGTTTAGACGCGGGCTGTGTCAAAATTCTTAACGAAGAAATGCAGCGCATTAACGCCCGAGTGCCGCTGCAGAGCTTTGGTATGTGGATGTTGGGTCCGGCGCTGCTGGAGTTCGCGAGCGAGGAACACAAACAACACTATCTACCTCAGATAGCCCGCGGTGAAATTCGCTGGTGCCAGGGTTATTCAGAACCCGGTAACGGCTCGGATCTAGCGGGCTTGCAAACGACTGCGAAAGACTGCGGAGACCATTTTCTCGTAAATGGCGCCAAAATTTGGACATCTTATGCGGACCAATCGGATTGGATTTTTTGTCTGGTAAGAACGGATACGGAGGCGCCGAAGCAGGAGGGCATCAGCTTTTTACTCTTCGATATGGCGAGTGATGGCGTCAGCGCATCGCCGATACCTCTGATCAGCGGTGCGTCGCCCTTCTGCCAAGTGTTCTTCGATAACGTCAAGGTGCCGAAAAACCAGCTCGTTGGAAAACTCAACGAGGGATGGACTATCGCGAAGCGATTGTTGCAGCACGAACGACAGATGGTGTCCGTGATCACAGGCAACACGCCGCTGGCGCGGTCAACAAAACTAAGGCTGGAAAAGCTTGCCCAGCACGATGCGGGAGATGGGCAGCAGATCAACGATCCGATCCTGCGCGCCAAAATCTGTCACCACAAAATCGATGGACTGGCGTTTAAATTAACCATGAACCGAAACGTGGAGGAGTCCGCAGCAGGACGGGGTGATGGCAACGCGGCCTCTCTCATCAAGTACTACAACAGTGAACTTAACAAGCGCAAATTTGATCTGTTGCTGCAGGTGATGGGAACCGCGATGCTGGGTTGGAGCGGGGAGGGTTTCAGTTCCGAGGAAATTGATGCCACTAGACAGTGGTTACGATCTCGCGCTAACTCTATTGAGGGGGGAACCAGCGAAGTGCAGCTCAATGTAATTGCAAAGCGCATGCTAGGTTTGCCGGACTAAACCAAATGACGAGGGGAGAGCAAATGAAACTGGGATTGAGTATCGGGTATTCGGGCGGCGAAATGCGCTTGCCCATTGAAAAAGTGCAGCTAGCAGAGCGATTGGGTTATGACAGCGTTTGGACAGCGGAAGCC
>JAYNPH010000135.1:0-5486 GCA_038113685.1 Gammaproteobacteria bacterium | reverse complement strand
TACACCTTACTCACCAAGCGTGGCCTGTGCGCGCGTCCCCGTCCAAAGATTTCATCGACTCAGGTGGAGACCGGCTCGGCCATTACATGGAAGTATCCGAGCGTTGTGCTGCGCGGTGACGAATCTGTCGGTGAGTTTTATTCCGTAGCCTTAACAAACAATCGCCAGCAAGCGGACACCGGCACCAAAATGATTCATATGGGTAAGAACACCAAGAGCACCATTGTATCCAAGGGAATCAGCGCCGGTGGCAGCGAGAACTGCTATCGGGGGTTGGTACGAATATCGCCAACTGCTCAAAACGCTCGAAACTTCACCCAATGTGACTCACTGTTAATTGGTGATCAATGTGGCGCTCATACCTTTCCCTACATCGAGAACAAAAATAACTCCGCCACAGTGGAACATGAGGCGAGCACCTCAAAGGTCAGCGACGATCAGCTCTTCGCGTGTCAACAACGAGGCATTGAAACCGAGCAAGCGGTCAGCATGATCGTCAACGGTTTTTGCAAAGAGGTGTTTCGGGAACTACCCATGGAATTTGCGGTAGAAGCCGGGAAACTATTGGAGGTTAGCTTGGAGGGTGCAGTTGGATGAGCCTGCTTAGCGTATCGAATTTACACGCCAGCGTTGTCACCGACGAAGGACCGCAACCCATTTTAAAAGGCCTCACCCTTGAGGTTAATGCCGGCGAAGTGCATGCCATCATGGGGCCGAATGGCTCGGGCAAGTCAACACTGGCCAACGTGTTGTCCGGCCGACCCGGCTACACCGTGGATGAAGGTAGCGCGATGCTGGGCACCGACGCGCTGTTGGATCTTGAGCCGTTTGAACGAGCGCAGCTTGGGTTGTTCCTAGCATTTCAATACCCGGTAGAAATACCCGGCGTGAGCAATATGGAATTCTTGAAAGCAAGCATGGATTCCCTCGCGCGAGCACGCGGTGAAGACCAGCCCAACACCGCTACGTTTATGAAACAGGTGCGCGAACTGGCGGCATCGCTGGATTTAGACCCTGCCTTTCTCAAGCGTGGCGTCAATGAAGGCTTTAGTGGCGGCGAGAAAAAACGCAATGAAATCATGCAGCTGCTTTTGTTAGACCCCAAAGTGGCGGTGCTGGACGAGACCGACTCCGGTTTGGATATCGATGCTCTGCAAACCGTAGCTGAGGGCGTAAACCGGTATCGCAACCCAGACAATGGGGTAATCTTAATTACTCACTATCAACGGCTCCTCGACTACATTGTGCCGGACTTCGTGCACGTGCTGTCCAACGGCAGCATTGTTCAATCAGGCGACAAGTCGCTGGCGTTGGAGCTAGAGGCAAAAGGTTACGCATGGCTGACCTAAGCCTGCCCAAGGCTATCCACCCACCGGCCTGGCTCAGCAGTCAGGCTGCACGCGCGCCGGAACAGATCGGCGATAAGCTGCATCGGGCACTGAACAGCGCCGCCCACCGCGAGCGCTGGAAGTACACCAAGGCCGAAGGGATTTTAGCCGGCGTGGCTGCCCCAACCGTTGAGCCGATGTTGACCGGTGCGGAACAGGCCGAATTGGAAATTACGCGAGGGCCGCTTGATAAGGCCCTGCCGGGAATCGATTTCGAGCAGGCGCCAGAAGCGTTTGCCAGACTTTGTTACGCCGACCAAGCTCTGACCATCGATGTTACGAAACCTCTAACAGAGCCGCTCCGTATTCATCACAGTGGCAGTACCATGCCAATCATCATTCGCGTGGCGGCCAACAGCGCGCTGACCCTGCTGGAGGATGCAAGTGCTTCGAAGGCAATGCAGCAATCGATTTGGATCGACCTGGGCAAAAATGCCCAGCTCAAGCACTCGCGGAACGCCCTTAGACCGTGCGATAACCACTGGCAGTACCTGAACGTCCGCTTACAGCAGGGCGCGAATTACCAGATGAATAACCATGTATCGGGCAGCAAGCTGCGCCGACAGGACATCCACCTTGTGCTGGATGGCCAAGGCAGTGTGGCGACCTTGGTGTCGGCCGGGCGAGTTCGTCACTACGACGTCCTCGATCAGCAAGTTACCGTCGAGCACCGCCAGCCGCGCGGCAGCAGTCAGCAAACCGTTCACAACATTGTTGCCGACGGCGGCAAGTGCACGTTCAACGGCCGCATTCACATTCACGAGGGCGCGTCAGGCACAGACGCCCAGTTATCCAACAAGAATCTTGGCATGGGCGCCCACGCCACCATCAACACGAAGCCAGAACTCGAGATCTACACCGACGATGTCAGTTGTTCCCATGGCGCCACGGTAGGAACAATCTCCCAAGAGGCGTTGTTTTATCTGACGAGCCGGGGCGTGGCCCCCGATACGGCAGAAGCCCTGCTCAGCCAAGGATTTCTCAGGCAATGCATTGACGGGCCACTGGCAGAAGAAGCATTACAGTCAATGATTGGGGAGGCGGTCGCATTGTGAGTATTCGCGACGATTTCCCCATCCTACGGCGCTCCAGTCGCGGCAAACCCTTGGTTTACCTAGATAACGGTGCCACCACTCAGAAACCGCGGAGCGTCATTGACGCCATTGACGATTACTACCGGCTGCGCAACGCCAACGTACATAGGGCGGCCCATGAACTTGCGGAAGAAGCAACGGCGTTAATGGAAGGTGCCAGAACCAAGGGACAGCGTTTCGTCAACGCTAAACATCGCGAAGAGATCATTTTCACCCGCGGCACCACAGAAGGCATAAACCTTGTGGCACAGGTCCTGAGCAGTCGCATCAAGCCGGGGCAAGACATCGTCATCAGTCAATTGGAACACCATTCGAACATTGTGCCTTGGCAGCTTTTGGCCCAACGCACCGGCGCCAACATCAAGGCCATCGACATAGAGGAGTCCGGTGATTTAGACCTTGGGGATGCGGCTGACAAAATTACCCAAAATACTGCCCTGCTAGCCGTAACCCATATTTCCAATGGCCTGGGAACCGTCAACCCGGTGGCCCAACTGGTTCAACAGGCGAAGGCCGTCGGAGCCCTGACCCTTATCGATGGCGCTCAGGCTGTTCTGCACAGCAGCATTGACGTGCAGGCCTTGGACTGCGATTTCTACGTTTTCTCCGGTCACAAGATGTTCGCCCCTACCGGTATCGGCATCTTGTATGGCCGACTGGCCCTGCTGAACGATCTGCCTCCTTGGCAGGGCGGCGGTGAGATGATCGATCAAGTCAGCATTGAAAACAGCACGTATCAAAATGCGCCATTTCGCTTCGAGGCCGGAACGCCCAACATAGCCGGCGCTGCGGGACTGGGCGCGGCATTGGATTATTTATCTGCATTGCCCATGCAAAAGCTGATCGACGACGAAGCCGCGCTAGTGACCCGAGCGTTGTCGGGCTTAAAGCAAATTCCCGGCGTGCGGATCATAGGCGAGCCGCAACAGCGAGCATCCGTGGTGTCGTTTCTGATGGATGGCGGACACCCCAACGACGTAGGCACTCTGCTCGATCAGCAAGGTATCGCTCTGCGCACAGGGCATCATTGCAACATGCCGTTGATGAGCCGTTTAGGTATTGCCGGCACCGTTCGCGCATCTTTCAGTCTGTACAACGATGAAACAGATGTGGATGCACTGTTGGCGGGTGTGGAAAAAGCCGCCACTTTTCTTTAAAACCGGGCTAAGAAAACAGTCGTCAAAGACTCCAAAGGAATAGACAAGCCATGAAGACGCCGCAAATCTCCGTATCCCAGCGCGCCCATGCCCATATTCGTACCCAGGTTGAGCAGACCCGCAGCAATTACTTACGCCTTGGCGTCAAAGAAAGCGGCTGTAATGGCTTTATGTACACCCTGGACTTCCTCGAGCACGCCGACGCCGACGACCATTTGCTGCAGGTCGGCGAGGACGTAACCGTGTGCGTCAAAGACCAAGACCTTGCCTTGGTCAACGGCACCGAAATCGACATGGTGACTCAAGGGCTGAATTCTGCGCTTATCTTTAAGAACTCCAACGCCACGAGTTACTGCGGCTGCGGTGAGAGTTTCGCGATTATGGATCAGGCCGGATCCGAGCAAACCGCAGATCTCACCGAGAGCCTCGCCACCGACGCGACTCAGTCCCACTAATCGTGGAACGACGTATTGTTACCACAACTCGGGAGTGCCCCGGCCGCTTGGTACCCACCGGTGATCCCATCACCATTCCAAGTGGCGCCTTTTTAACCCTGACGCAAACTCTGGGGGGCAGTTTCACGGTCATAATCAACGGCAACATGGCACGAATCGCCGGCGCAGATGCCGATGCGATCGGCTTATCTGTGGAGCCATTAACCTTCCCTAACCGCGACGCCTCGGCGGGCCTTGACGTGGAAGATGTTTGGCAAGCGCTGCGTTCGGTTTACGATCCAGAGATACCGGTCAACATCGCCGATCTGGGTTTGATCTACACGGTGAACGTCGCAGGAGACGCTGTCACCATTGATATGACTTTGACAGCGCCGGGCTGCGGTATGGGTCCCGTGTTGGTGGAAGAGGTAAAGGATCGGGTGCTCCAAGTGCCGAACCTCGCCTCAGTGGAGGTTAACCTCGTATTCGATCCTCCATGGTCACGGGACATGATGAGCGAAGAAGCGCAACTGGAACTGGGCGTATTTTAGCGGTGAACGACGACATGACCCTTGAAGAGCTCGTCGAGACGTTTTCGTTCTTCGACGATTGGGAAGATAAATACCGATTTATCATCGACCTTGGCAAGGAACTGCCGAGCCTGCCGAATACGGCAAAAACCGAAGAGCATTTAATCCGCGGGTGTCAAAGCCAGGTTTGGCTGACCTACGAGAACGACAACGGCTGGCTTAATTTTCAAATGGACAGCGATGCTCATATTGTTCGAGGCTTGATCGCGGTCGTTCTAATCGCGGTCCAAGGCCGCTCGGCCGCCGACGTCAAGCAATTAGATATTGAGGGTATTTTCGGACAACTTGACCTGCTCGCCCATCTGTCGGTGACCCGGGGCAACGGCCTGCGTGCCATGGTCGCCCGCATCAAGGCTATCGCAGAACTCGAGGCTGCTTGAGAAACGCGGAAAGAGGACGGCCGAACAGGGCCTAATCGTCGGACAGGCGGCGATAGCGCAACCAGTCATCGGGCCGATCCACATCCCACAACGTCTCCAAAAGCGTGACCGAAAGATTCAATGCTCGAGCCCTAGCGACCGTCTGCGCCAACACTCGCTCCGAACCCCACTCTATTTCGTCGAACAGCGACTCGTACAGGGCTTTGCAACCAATCAAAACATAGCCTCCATCTTGGGCCGGCCCAAGGACGAGATCCGTGCGTTCAAGCGCAGCGCTGGCTCGACGCAGATAGGCAGCACTCATGCCCGGACAGTCAGAACCAATCAACAAAGTATGTTCCGCGCCGTCCTCAAACGACGTTTTAAAGCAGTAGCGCATACGCTGGCCTAGGTCTCCCTCACTCTGAATTTTCAAGCCCAGCTCGTACTGGTCTGCCCACGCC
>JAYNPH010000134.1:0-5597 GCA_038113685.1 Gammaproteobacteria bacterium | reverse complement strand
CCGATTATGCCTTGGATCACAGCGAACCCGCCTATCTCGACCAGGTCAGCGAGCTAACCCAGGGGCAAGGAGTGAACCTGGTGCTGGAAATGCTGGCCAATGTCAATCTCGCCAAGGACCTCGACATTATCGCTCGTTACGGCCGCATAGTCATCATCGGCAATCGCGGTGAGAGAAACCAAGGAACCATAGCGATAAATCCGCGAGCTGCGATGGCAAAAGAGGCAGACATCATGGGTATGACACTGAGCAATGCAGCACCGGAAGAGCGCAGACACGCTCACAGAGAAATCGTCGCCGGCTTGACGACTGGCACACTCCAGCCAGTGGTCGGTGAAACATTTCCCCTTGAAGACGCAGCTCGCGCTCATCATAGAGTCCTTGAAAGCAAATCATTCGGAAAGATCGTGTTGACGCCCGGACTTTCCTAACCACCTCGACCTCACTGCATCTGCTAAGGCTCAGCTCTCCCTAAGGCGACTAGCAATGGCTAGTCGGGCAAGCCCAAAATACGCTTAGCGATGACGTTAAGCTGGATCTCAGACGTACCACCCTCGATAGAATTGGCTTTAGAGCGGAGCCAACTCGGCGCGACGGTGACGCCTTCATCTTCTGAAGCCTCGCCCCCCCAGCCCAGGCAATGCGTACCCATTATCTGCAGCAGCAGTTCATACCGGCCCTTATTCTGCTCCGTCCCGTAATATTTGAGCATGGAGGACATGGCGCCTGGCGCTACAGCTGCCCTGGATCCCTCCTGGCTGCGCTGGCGGGTCAAATAGAACGCCCAATCGTTCATCCGATGCTTCAGCACGGCCGAACGTATTTGAGGATCTGCCACCTTGGCATCGTCCTCGCGGCCTACATATTCAATCGCATACTCTTCTAGGGGGCGCACATTC
Source organism: Gammaproteobacteria bacterium (assembly GCA_038113685.1). Taxonomy (GTDB): domain Bacteria; phylum Pseudomonadota; class Gammaproteobacteria; order Pseudomonadales; family Azotimanducaceae; genus UBA4421. The sequence continues at coordinate 4,698 of JAYNPH010000134.1, read as the reverse complement.
TGCGCACGACCTATACCGCCCTGGGAGGAACGCTCATACTGCAGAAGGCGTTTCGCCACTGTCCAGCCCTCACCTCTTCCTAGCACGAGATTTTCCTGCGGCACCCGCACATCATCCAGAAAAGTCTGGCAGAAGGGAGAAATACCGCTGATGAGCAAAATGGGTATGACCGAAACGCCTGGATCATTCATATCGATGAGGATAAAGCTGATACCTTCCTGCTTGGGCGAATCCGGTTCAGTACGAACCAGGCAGAACATCCAGTCAGCGAAATCAGCTGAAGATGTCCAGATTTTTTGACCATTAACGATGAAGTCATCACCATCCATCACCGCAGAAGTACGCAAAGCGGCAAGATCCGATCCAGCTCCCGGTTCACTATAACCCTGACACCACCGGGTCTCTCCCCGAGCTATCTTCGGCAAGTGCTGCAATTTCTGGGCGTCACTCCCATACTCGAGCAATGCCGGCCCAAGCATGTTGATCCCCATTCCAACCAATGGAGTTCGAGCATTCAGGTCTCGCATTTCTTCCTGCCAGACGATCACCTGCTCCTTGGTAAAACCCGCTCCTCCGTATTCTCTGGGCCAGGAGACCGCCGTGTAACCCCTTTCGGCACAGCGATCCATCCATACCTTGGTATCAGGATTTTTGTGTGTTGCACGACGTCCAGGAACCGGGAATTCATCATCCGGCATCAGGGTGCGCATGGAGGCCGGGCAATTTTCCCGCAACCAGTTTTTGATTTCCTGTCGAAACGCCTCAAGTGCAACCACAAATTCAACCCGTTAGCACATGCTTCTGATTACCAAACACCCTGACCCAACGAACCTTCAGTACTAAGTCCCGTACGACAGCTCCTGAACAGGGCTTTCCCACTGGTCTGAAATAACTTCGATAACCGCAGGGCCTTCAGGTCGCGCCTCTTTCGCCAGCGCTTCCCTGAGCTCATCAAGGGTGGTGACTGTGTAACCACGAACACCAAATCCTTGCGCGACCGTGGCAAAATCCACGTGAGCATAGTCCGTGGAGACGTAGTTTTTATCGTAATGGTCCCTCTGAACATGTTTTATCCAACCTAGGGTATCGTTATTCAAAATCACTGATACCACCGGAAGCTTCAAGCGAGCCATAACCTCCAACTCCTGAACAGAAAAGCTGAAACCGCCATCACCTGCAAATTGCAGCACACGATTTACCCCTCCCGTCGCCAACGACGCTCCTATAGCGGCGGGTGACCCCCAGCCCAGACCAGCCAACCCCCTTGGCGCCAGGAATCGATTCTGCACAGAGGGAAATTGCAGGTACTGAGAAGCCCAGCCAGACGCCAGGCTGGCATCGCAAACCACAAGATCATCGTCGTTCAACATATCGTTCACAACCCCTACGACGGGTTGTGGACGCAGCGGCGTGCCCGGATTCGCGGCATCCGTCTGTGTCGAATACCACGCGTCAAATGCTGCCTTATGAGCCGCAAAGTCCCATGCAGTGGAGCCCTGGCCATCTCCCAGCTCTGCCAGGAGCGCTTCAAGCCCGAGCTTGGCGTCAGCCAGCAACGGCACGCAATCGGGGTAGTTTCGACCTATTTCTTCTCCGTCGGATTCCAGATGAATGATCGTTTGATCCTGGCGCGGAGAAGCATAATTGAAGGTGGCGACCTGCCCGGCCTTACACCCTATCATCAGGATTACGTCGGCCTCTTTGCAAACCGCACTTGCAGCCGGGTTGCCAAAGCCACCCGTTACGCCGAAGACCTGCGGATGACTTTCAACGACCGTTCCCTTGCCGGAAATGGTTGTGATAGCTGCAGCCCCAATGCGCGCTCTTAACGTCTCGACCTGTTCAATACATCCAGAGATATGAACACCACCACCCACTAGGAGCAGCGGTTTGGCCGCGCCGGTGAGCAGTTGCGCCGCGTGCTGCACCTGCTGCGGATCCGGCGCGCTTCGAAATCTTGGGTAAACTGCTCCATCCCGACTCTTTACGGGGCCGCCGAAATCGATATCTGCCAGTGCCACATCAACTGGTACACATAACACTACCGGACCGGGTCTTCCCGTCGTAGCGACGCGAAACGCCTGATCCACGATGGCGTCTAAGGAATAAGGATCGGTAACCCGAACCTGCCATTTACTCACGGATTTGAACATATCCATTTGTTCCATGGCCTGGGACGCATTACCGCGTATGCGACGATGTTCTACACCCCGAGCCACATCGGCAATTACTGCCAGCATCGGGATGGAGGCACAATACGCTTCAGCGAGGGGTGAGAGGAAGTTAGTAGCGCCAGGACCGACAGTCGCGTCGCAGACACCCACACGACCGGTACACCTTGCATATGCGTCAGCCGCGAACCCAGCACTGCGCTCGTCGCGCATCAGAACGTGCTCGATTCGCCCTTGAAACCTGCTGATTCCTTCGTACAGGGGTAGTGTTTGCCCGCCCGGAACGCCAAACACATGTTTGACACCGTTTTCCACCAGTAGCTGCGCCAGCCTAGAACCTACTTGCATCCCTTTCCCTTATCTATTAATTGCGTCTATTGATCTATGCCGCCCATGCATAGATATTTGATCTCGAGATAATCGTCGAGTCCGTATTTGGATCCCTCGCGACCTTGGCCGGATTCCTTGACACCGCCAAATGGTGCGCTTGGGTTGGACAGGATTCCCTCGTTTATTCCTAGAATGCCGTAGTCAAGGCTTTCTGAAACTCGCCATATTCGACCAACGTCACGGGTATAAAAATAGCAGGCCAGGCCGTAGTTGGTATCATTCGCCATAGCAATGGCTTCCTGCTCATCGGTAAACCGGTAAATAGGCGCTACCGGCCCAAAGATTTCTTCTGAATAGACACGCATGCTGGGATCCACATTCGCCAGGATGGATGGCGCAATAAAAGTATTTGTCAAACCTTCGATGGATTCATCATCGGTCAGTAATTGTGCTCCCTTACTCACCGCATCCTGTACCAGATCCCGAACACCCTGAGCGGCAGCTTCATGAATCAGCGGCCCGACTGTTACACTTTCGTCGAATCCGTCACCGACCTTTAAACCAGCTACTGCGGCTTTGAAGCCAGCGACGAAGTCGTCATAAACCGAATCCTGCACCAGAAAACGGTTCGCGCAGACGCAGGTCTGACCAGCATTTCTGTACTTGCTCAGCACAGCGCCTTGAACGGCTGCCTCTATATCGGCGTCGTCAAACACAATGAACGGAGCATTTCCGCCAAGCTCCATGGACGTACGTTTCATCGTTCCCGCGCAATCTGCCATTAAACGCTTCCCAACGGCGGTGGATCCGGTGAAGCTAAGTTTGCGAACCTTGCTGTTACTGGTGAGTTCTTGACCGATTTCTTCGGTGACACCGGTCAGGACATTGATCACGCCATCTGGAATTCCAGCTCGGCGAGCCAATTCTGTAATAGCAAAGGCAGAAAAGGGCGTTGCCTCCGCAGGTTTACAAACCACGGTGCATCCCGCGGCGAGAGCAGGAGCGATCTTCCGGGTCAGCATGGCATTCGGAAAATTCCATGGAGTAATACAGGCCACCACCCCAACTGGCTGCTTGATGCAAACAATGCGCTTGTCATTGGACGGTGGCGCGATCACATCACCGTATATTCGTTTCGCCTCCTCGGCAAACCATTCTGCGTAGCTGGCTCCATAGATGATCTCACCTTTCGCCTCAGCCAGCGGTTTGCCTTGCTCCAACGTCAAAATCTGCGCTAAATCTTCAACATGAGCCATGATCTGCTGGAACCACTCGCGCAGCATATCTCCGCGCTCTTTCGCTGTGATTTGACACCAAGCCTGTTGTGCGCCTTCGGCGATGTCTATTGCACGACGCGTCTCCCCTGCCCCACAGCGAGCCACCGAACCGATTACCTGGGAAGTAGCTGGATTGGTCACATCAAAGGTATCGCCGCTGTCCGCGTCGATCCACTGACCCCCAATGTAGGCCTGGTACTTCAACAGCCCCGAATCGCTTAAACTAATTTTCACTGACATCTCCTAACTAGGAATGCGTAAGTTGCCTGATGATTTGGGCCTTCCCGGCAACTTTCGACAGCCAAAGGATGCGGATTTAAAACCCCGCCCAAGCCTGCAAAAACATTGCGCTAGAAGTTTCATAGCGCTCACAGATGGTTGCGGATGATAAATGGCCGTTTCACCGATGAGTAGACGAACAACGAAACCCGTTCCTCATTTAACAAGTCTATTTATCCTGGATGGCAGCAATGCTTGCGTGGATCTAAAAAATGGCTCCCATTAGTAATTCTTCGGAGCGGTTCTTTGCAGTGGAACCGAAGTTGCGGTCAAACGAGACGCACGCATCACCATGCACCAAGCCTTTTTGGATTCCTCGGGAGCATCGACAGCAGACGTTACAGAATAAGCACAGATTACGATCACTCGTCGAAGCACATCAGCCCCAGAGCAAAGGCGAGAGCATGACTGTCATATTCCACCACTTAATGCGCATGGATCGATAATACTGAGGGCAAACCGGAAGCCAATTGTTTCCATGTCCCGGATGGGCTTACCGACCATATCTCGCCATTATCACTACCCACCAGCACACCGCCGACTAATTCAGGACTGGGTGTTAATGCAGCGAAATTTACTGGGGACGGAGTATGTGCCGCATCGCACAGTGACTGCCAACTTTCACCCTGATCCAAAGATTG
>JAYNPH010000133.1:0-5610 GCA_038113685.1 Gammaproteobacteria bacterium | reverse complement strand
TGGCGATACCAATATTGCCCTCGGAGTTTTCAAAATCGATGGGATTGATTTTGTGCGGCATGGTGGATGATCCTGTTTCGCCTTCCACCTTGCGCTGCTTGAAATATTCGATGGAGATATAACTCCAAATATCCCGATCGAAATCCAGCAAGATTTGGTTGAACCGCATAAGGCAATGGGCGACTTCGGCAACGTAGTCGTGGGGTTCAATTTGGGTGGTCCAAGGGTTGTTGCTAAGGCCAAGGCTGCTGATGAACTGGTCTGACAGGTTTGCCCAATCCAAGTCTGGGTAAGCCACTAAGTGGGCATTGAAATTGCCTACCGCGCCATTGAATTTGCCCAATATCTCAAGGGCCTGCAGCTGCGCTTGCTGGCGCTGCAGACGCGCAGCAACATTCTTGATTTCTTTGCCCAACGTGGTGGGAGAGGCTGTCTGCCCATGCGTTCTGGAAAGCATGGGCAAGTCAGCGTTGGCTTGGGCCAGTTGTTCAAGGGTTGCAATTAACTCCCGCATCTGGGGCAACAAAACGCTGTCTCGGGCATTTTTGATCATCAGTCCGTAGGCGGTGTTGTTGATATCTTCCGACGTACAGCCAAAGTGGATCCACTCGTTAACGGCCTGCAGCGTGGGGCGTTGTGCGAACGCCTCTTTGAGAAAGTACTCTACGGCTTTAACGTCATGATTTGTTGTAGCCTCCAAGGCCTTGATGCGCTGGGCAGATTGTTCGCTGAAGTTATTTGCAATGTCGCGCACGTATTCGGCATCGTCGGCGTCAAGGGGCGCAAATTCCTCGATACCCGGGCATTGGGCCAGAAACAACACCCAAGCGCACTCTACTTCAACCCGGTATTTCATGAGGCCGAATTCGCTGACAATGGGGGCCAAGTCCTGAACCTTGGAACGATATCGGCCATCTGCCGCGCCTATGGCGAAAACCGGATCTAAATCGGACATGAGCAATTTCTCCAAGAAGTGTTAGTGGGGTTTGTTATCGCCGCATTGAGGCAGGCTAGGCTCGTCGCTGCGGACAATATTAGCCCCGCCCAGCAAACGCTCACCATCGTAAAAAGCCACGTACTGACCTGTGGTGATTGCGCGCTGGGGCTGCTCAAAACGTACGAGCAATGTGCCATCTGCTCCCGCTTTCACAACGCAGGCTTGATCCCGCTGGCGATAGCGGATCTTCGCACTGCAGCGTAAGGGTAGGGTGGCATCAGTCAGCCAGTTCGCGTCAGTGGCGCACAGCCATTTGCCGCTCAGGTCGCCATCATCCTGGGTGATGAACAGGGTATTGGTCAGGGGCTGCTTTGCCATCACGTACCAAGGAGCTTCCCGCCGACCCGACATGCCGCCCAAGTTGATCCCTTGGCGCTGACCAATGGTGTATTGGTGAAGTCCCCGGTGTTCGCCGAGATAACGACCTTGCCGGTCCCGCATGGGTCCCGGCGTGTCGGCGATGTAATTCGATAAGAAGTCGGCAAAGCGGCGCTCACCAATAAAGCAAATGCCGGTGCTGTCTTTTTTCCGGTGGTTGGCGAGCCCTAGGGATTTCGCCAACTTGCGTATATCGGCTTTTTCCCAGTCGCCCAGCGGGAACAGACAACGCTCAAGTTTGTGTTGCGGTACGGCCTGTAGGAAATAGCTCTGATCCTTGTTTACATCTCGGCCTTTCAGGAATGCGGCCGGTGACTCGTCCGCTGGGATAGCGACGCTGTCGGCGAGAGGCACAGGTGTCCGTCGCACATAGTGGCCCGTGGCGATGTAATCTGCGCCTAAGGTTTCGGCATAGCGAACGAACTGCTCAAACTTGATTTCTCTATTGCACAAAATGTCCGGGTTCGGCGTGCGCCAGTTTTGGTACTCGGTCAGAAAGTGACTGAATACGTTGTCCCAGTACTCCGCTGCAAAGTTGGCGGTATGTAGCTCAATGCCCAAGCGTTGGCAGACCTGTTCCGCATCCGCTAAATCGGTAATTGCTGTGCAGTATTCTGTGCCGTCGTCTTCGTCCCAATTTTTCATGAACAGACCTTCAACCCGAAAGCCCTGTTGTATCAGCAAATGCGCTGCCACAGCAGAATCGACACCACCAGACATGCCGACGATGACCTTGGGAGCGTTCGCTGCGGGCTTGGGCGCTGGACCCAAGATGCTGGTGGCTTGTTTGCTCAACATGAAACGACTGGAGATCACGATACTTCGGGTGCGCATCATAGCCTAGGAAGGCTCTTGGGTCAGGTTTGCATCGCTCACCGGGCCCTTAGGATGGCATGTGGCGCTGGGCGGTGGCCACATCCTGTGAGTGATCCATTCTTTTGGCTCGCGCGTGCTAAAGTACGGCATCTTGTTCAAGGGCTAGGATGCCAGAACGTGAATTCTCAAACACCGGCATAGGACCATTTCAGGAAGCGTTTATGGAATTTAGCCATATCAATGCCTTGGGTGAGGCGAACATGGTTGACGTTGGCGGCAAGGAGGCAACGCAGAGGTCTGCCACTGCCAGCGGTATCGTGCGAATGCAGGCCAGTACACTTGAGGCCATCAAGAATGACAGCCTAAAGAAAGGTGAGGTGCTGGCAGTGGCGCGAATCGCCGGTATTCAAGGGGCGAAAAAGTGCGCTGATTTGATACCGCTATGCCACCCCCTCGCTTTGACGAAGGTGTCGGTAAACTTTCAAGAGCTGTCCGAAACCGCGTTACGGGTCGAGGCCCATTGCCGGTTGCGAGGCCAGACAGGTGTGGAAATGGAGGCCCTGACGGCGGTGAGCGTGGCTTGTTTGACCATCTACGATATGTGTAAGGCCGTTGACAAGGATATGACCATTGAAGCCATCGGCCTCGAGGAGAAAGTCGGCGGAAAAAGTGGACACTGGCAGCGACGGACTCATGATAACAGTTAAGTTTTTTGCTTCGTTGCGCGAGGCCGTCGGTCATGACCATGTAACGCTGGACGCAGATACGTTGCCTAGGCTTCGCAGCGCCTTAGCCGAGCGACTGTCGAAGGAGGCGCAGCAGGCGCTCTGGGCCGACGGTGTGCGCCTGGCGATTAACCAGCAATTTCTGGCATCGGATTGGCGGACCTGCGATGACAGCGTTAGCCCGAGTGCAGAGATTGCCTTTTTGCCGCCGGTAACTGGTGGTTGACTTGAGGGAAGGCAGAAAATGCATCGAGTGATTCAAGTTCAGCAACGGGATTTCGAACTGGCCGAGCACTACGAGATGATTCGTCAGCACTGTGGTGAAGCCGTCGGAGCGATAGCAGCCTTTGTCGGGCTAGTGCGTGACCACAACAGTCACGCCGGCGACGGCGGCACGGTAGGCAGTCTTGCACTAGAGCACTACCCCGGCATGACGGAGTCCAGTATTTGCCAGATCGTTGATGAGGCCGAACAACGGTGGCCGTTACTGGCGGTCACGGTGATCCATCGAGTTGGGGAGCTACAGCCGACGGATCAAATCGTGCTTGTGGTGGTTGCAAGTGCCCACCGCAGCGCAGCCTTTGCTGCGGCCGAGTTCATTATGGACTACCTGAAAACCCGGGCGATCTTCTGGAAAAAAGAAACCAGTGATCAGGGCGTGACTTGGGTGGAATCTACTCTGGGTGATCAGCAGCGAGCGTCCGCTTGGAGCGACTAAGCCAAGAGTAGTGATTTGGCCTAATCAAACTGGCCGGTGAGGTCACTGGTCAGAGTGTTTACAAAAAGTATCCGAACACGAAGCGGGTTCGAGTTGCACTCAACAAGGTGCAAGTCTATATTTCAGCGCGTCGGAAACCGGAGGGGGTGGGAGACGATGCCGCCAAAGCGCTAAACCGCTCGGTTTGGAGAGCTTTGAGGTAACTATGGCCTAGCATTTCGCTAATTAGAGGGATATATGAGCACCGATCAAAAAATCATCTACACCGAAACAGACGAGGCCCCTAGGCTGGCCACATTTTCCTTCCTACCAATCATAAAAGCCTTTTCCGACGCCGCAGGGGTTCAGATCGAGACCCGAGATATATCGCTAGCCGGCAGAATTCTTGCCAGTTTTCCACAGTGGCTGACCCCGGAGCAACGAATCAATGACGATTTAGCGGAGCTCGGTGAACTCACCCAAGATCCAGCGGCGAACATCATCAAGCTTCCAAATATCAGCGCATCAAATCCGCAGATGCTGGCGGCGATCAAAGAATTACAGAGCCAAGGGTATGCGCTTCCGGAGTATCCAGAAGAGCCGCAGTCTGATGCCGAGCGGGACATTAAGGAGCGTTACGACCGAGTCAAGGGTAGTGCGGTCAACCCGGTGTTGCGAGAGGGCAATTCGGATCGTCGGGCGACAAAAGCAGTAAAGGATTACGCTAGAAAACATCCTCACTCCATGGGCGAGTGGTCTGCGGATTCGAAAACTCACGTAGCGCATATGAGCGACGGAGATTTTTACGCCAGTGAAGTGTCAGCCACCATGTCTCAAGATGATCAGTTGAGTGTGGTTTTTCACGCGGCGAATGGCGGCACGCAGACCCTAGCATCAAATGTGGCCGTATCGGCGGGAGAGGTCGTTGACGCTGCGTTTATGAGTAAGCAAGCGCTATGCAGTTTTTACCAGGAACAAATAGCGAGCACTGAAGCTGGCGTCTTATTTTCGCTGCACCTTAAAGCGACGATGATGAAGGTGTCAGACCCCATTATCTTTGGCCATGCGGTTAAAGCGTATTACCAGTCAGCGTTTGCAAAGCATGAACCGGTCTTTGCCGAGTTAGGCGTGGATGCAAATAACGGGATCGGTGATGCCTACGACAAAATACAACGGCTGCCTCAAGACCAGCAGGACGAGATCAAGGCGGATTTGGATGCCTGCCTAGTGGAAGGTCCGGACTTGGCAATGGTGAACTCGGATTACGGCATCACTAATTTGCACGTCCCCAGCGATATCATTGTTGATGCTTCCATGCCGGCGGCGATTCGAGAGTCTGGCAAAATGTGGGGGCCGGATGGAGGGCTTCACGACACCAAGGCGGTTATCCCCGACCGCTGCTATGCAACGGTGTATCAGGAGGTGATCGACGACTGCAAAGCCCGAGGCGCCTTAGATCCCACGGTCATCGGCTCTACTTCAAACATTGGGTTGATGGCGCAAAAGGCAGAAGAGTATGGCTCGCACGACACGACCTTTGAAATACCTGAGCAGGGCCGGGTCGAGGTTGTCGATCAGAGCGGGACGGTGATTCACTCCCATGATGTCGACGCCGGTGATATCTGGCGTATGTGCCGGGTCAAGGATGCTCCGGTTCAGGACTGGATCAAACTTGCTGTCCAGCGTGGTCGAATTACCGGTGCATCGGTAATTTTCTGGCTTGATGCAAATAGGGCTCACGACGCGCAATTGATTGCGAAAATTGAACAATATCTGCCCAGTCACGACACGAGTGGCTTAGATATCAGTATTTTGAAGCCCGCTGACGCCACTCGACGGTCGTTGGAATTAATGCGGGCTGGGAAGGACACAATATCGGTTTCAGGCAACGTTCTTCGAGACTATCTCACCGATCTGTTTCCAATTTTAGAACTGGGTACCAGCGCGAAAATGCTGTCTATCGTGCCGTTGATCAACGGTGGTGGGTTGTTTGAAAC
>JAYNPH010000132.1:0-5618 GCA_038113685.1 Gammaproteobacteria bacterium | reverse complement strand
TCGCTGGCCTTCATTTCCTGCAGCTGGTAGATCCACAGGTCATAGGACAGTACCTCATCTGGGGTTAGAGCAGCCGTGTCGAAACGCCGCTTCATCGCCGTTACGGATGCTTCTTTCCATGCCAGTTGCTCAGCGAAAGCCTCATACGTGAAAGCATCCAGCTCGTTATTGCGCTCTTTGCGTCCGAAGAACGTCAGCTGTATGGGTGAAAATAAAAGCTCCTCCTCGTACTGCTCGTCAAGCCACTGGGTCAGGGTCAGGGGTGTCGCGTCTTCGGCGATATCGACGGTGTTTTGGCTATCGCTATCTGAGTCTTGAGCGCAGGCGCTAAGCACTAGCGTAAAACATAGGATGCAAAGGTATCTTGCTGCGGATGGGAAGGCGTTAGCGCCCAGATATAGCAGTGTTTTCATATTCGATCCATTGCCCGCGGTAGGCCAGGCTGTTGTGTGCAGAGATGGTATGTCCGATGGGCGCAGCTTAGTATGAACGCAAAAGACAGGGAACAACCCGAGGATTCCGAGAGGCTCTTGGACCGCACTTGTTTCATGAAACTATGGTCTACGACACGTTTTAAGACTTAATGGGGCTTATAAGTACTATGACTCGCCAGCAAACCAACAACGATCTAGAGAGCGCTGAGCAAGCCAAAGACGGTCCGCTGCACGGATTCCGAGTGCTGGATTTGTCTTCGGTGGTTTCCGGTCCCATGGCGGCTGTAGTGCTAGCCGATCAAGGAGCAGATGTCATCAAAATTGAGCCGCCGGGCTGGGGTGACGGTATCCGCGGGCTTGGCGCGTCGCGCAATGGTCTAAGCGCTATCTATTCCATGATTAATCGCAACAAACGATCGGTTGCTATCAACCTAAAGCATCCAGAAGGTCAGGCTCTGATTCGTCGGCTGGCGGCCGATGCCGACGTGTTGCTGCAGAATTACCGGCCCGGCAAGATGGCCCGCTTAGGCCTAGATTACGAAGCGTTGCGGGGAGATTGCCCAAATCTGATTTATGCCTCCATCAACGGTATGGGCGAGGTGGGCCCCTATGCCGAGCAGAAAACCTATGACTATGTGATTCAGGCGCTCAGCGGTATTTTAGATGTGCAGGGCGCGACGCCGATGAGTATGAATCCGGCCCAAGCCGATGACGCGCCGAGGCAAATCGGACCCGATTTGCAGATGGTCCGCTCGATTATTTATGACAAAGTCACCGCGCTCACCGCAGCCCAAGGCATAACGGCGGCGCTATTGGCTCGAGAGCGAAATGGCAACGGACAGCACGTCCAGCTTTCGATGCTGGATACCGCTATCTATTTCAACTGGCCGGAGCTGATGTGGAATTACGCGTTTAAAGGTCAGGGTGTGCAGTACGCTGGCGACTTGGCTGATGTATGCGGCATCAGTGAGACCGCTGATGGTGCCGTTGTCTCAGGCTATTTGGGCGCCGATTGCCGCAAATACGCAACCGATGAACTGATGGAGCTTCTGGCCTACAACGAGATCCCAGCAGGTCGCGTAAATACTCGGGCGCAAGTCCTTGACGATCCACAAGTGCAAGCTACGCAAATACTCCAAGATTTTGACCATCCTCGGGGAGGGGCCATGCGGCAGCCCCGCAACCCACTGCGTTTTAGCAACGCGCCCAAGGCAAAAATGCAGCCCTCGGCGGATCTGGGCGAGCATACTGTTGAAGTATTGGCGGACTTGGGCTTGAGTTTGGATGAGATGCAGAAGTTGGCGCAGCAGGGCGTGATTGGTTAAACACGCCCGTCACTTTGGTGTTTGATGCAATAACACAATTCGCCCTAGAGCCTGACCAGATTCCAGTAATTCCTGAGCTTTTGCACCTTCGGCGATGGGGAATGTGTGAGCGATTTGGGGGCTGAATTGTCCAGCGGCAATGCCATCGCAATAGTGCTGCCAAACCTTGGAAAAGTCTGTTGAGCGATAGGCATCGCTGCCTCTGATTTGTATGCCGCGCCCAAAGAGAGAGCCGAGCGACGGTATTGCTGCCTCATCACCGGTGGTGTTGCCGCAGCTGACCAGTCGCCCTCCGGGGGCAAGGGCGTCCAGCGATGCTTCCCAGAGCGCTGTGCCGACGTGATCCAGCACCACGTCCACGCCTTTGCCGGAGGTTTGCTCCTTGGCCCAGCCGACAATGTCTGTATTGCGGCTGTTGGCGGAAACCGCGCCCAGTTCCTGCGCAACATCGCACTTTTCGTCTGCAGTGGCGCTGACAAAAACCTTGGCGCCGACAGCTAACGCCAGTTGAATGGCAGCCAGAGTCAGGGCGCTGGTGCCACCGTGCACCAGCAGGCTTTCGCCCGCCTGTAGTTGGCCCACATTGAACAGGGCGTGATGGGTTGTCATCCATGCCGTGGGGAAGACTGCGGCGGTTGCAAAATCCATATCAACAGGTAACCGATGAACGTGATCGGCACTGACCGCACACAGCTCGCCGTAACCTCCGGGTTTCGTGGCCCCCAAGACGCCTAAATCCCCATAACGGTCACCGTAGCCAGCGAGACTGGAATCTGGGTGAACCGCGTGAAGAGAGGGATCAACAACAACCCGGTCGCCCGTAGACAGATGCGTTACCTTCGATCCGATTTCTACCACGGTACCCGCCATATCCATGCCAGCCACATGAGGAAGTGAAAAACCCGGCAAGGTAAACCAGCCATGGCGCTGGACGATATCGAGGCGATTAATGGCCGTCGCCGCCACGCTGACCAAGACATCGGCAGGCCCAATGGTCGGATTTGGTTGATCGGCATAACGCAGAACGTCGGCTGGCCCATGTTCCGAGTAAAAAAGTGCTTTCATAAATTGGGTCTTTGTCGAAAAAAAGGAAAATACGAGGTTTCATAAGGCCGGCTAATAGGCGGCAGGGTAGCAACTAACGGGACGCAAAGACATGAAGCATAGGAGGTTAGATTTTGTCACGGTTGATGTTTTTACCCAGAATACCTTTGGCGGTAATCCATTGGCCGTATTCTTTGCCGCACAGAAACTCAGCAGCGTCGATATGCAGCAGATTGCGGCAGAGATGGGCTACTCAGAGACGACATTTGTGCTGCCCCCGCAGGACCCGGAAAACACCGCTTCGATTCGCATTTTTACCCCAAAGGCGGAGTTGCCCTTTGCCGGTCATCCTAACGTGGGGACCGGTTTTGTCTTAGCTGCGCACCCTGTAGCGGCTCCGGTGGCGGGCAAGATGGAGATGGTGTCTCACGGCAGCACTCGTTGGTGTGTGATGCACTTCGAGGAAATTGCGGGTCTTGTCGAAGTGGTGGTTGAAGTCAGTGCGGACGGTACCCCAAAAAAGTCCCGGATTACTGCCCCGCAGGCTTTTCGGCAGCGTGCCGGCCACAGCAATGAAGACATGGCGCGAGCGCTGGGATTAGACCCCAAGCAGGTGGTGTCTGTGGGTGGTCGGTCGAGCATTGCCAGTGTCGGCATCGAGTTTCCCCTTGTGCAAGTGTCCGGACTTGAGGCTCTGGAGGCCTGTTGCCCGCAAATCGATGCGTTTCATCGCTTGGGTCTGCATCCCGAAACGCCGGGAGATGCGGCCGGTACGGATGACCCGTTTTTGGTCTATGTCTATTGTCGTGCGTACCGAAATCGCAGGCTGCGCTCCATCCGTGCGCGGATGTTTGATCCGTTGCACGGCATCTTTGAGGATCCTGCTACAGGGAGTGCGGCGGGGGCCTTGGCCTGCCTGTTGGCGGAGCAGGAAAATCTGCAGGGTAGAGGGCGTTACGAGATTTTGCAGGGCGAAGAAATGTTGCGCCCGAGCCGAATAATTGTGGACGTTATCCGCGACAATGGGCAGATTCTAAAAACACAAATTACCGGACACTGCGTCGAGGTAATAAAGGGCACCTTCACGTTGTCCTAGATAGACTTGGGACCGATTTTTACGGAGGCATCATGGACCTGAACAGCGAGTACTTGTGGTTGGGCTTAGGCTTTGCGCTGATTATTGCTGAAGTCACCATGGGTAACTTCATTTTATTTTTCATCGGGCTGGCGGCAGTTATTACGGGCATCGCTCTTTGGTTGGGCATGCCGGCCGGTAACGGTATTCCCTTTATGGCGTTTGCTGGCTTGGCCTTGGTCTTGCTGGTTGGTGTTCGCTCTCGGTTGAAGTTCCACCTTGTTGGAGAGTCAGTACAAGGTAGTGCTGATGAAGATTATCTAGGGAAAGAGGTGACCGTGGTGAGCGGGTTTGATGACGTCAGTCCCGAACGGGGTCGGGTGCATTATCGCGGCGCGGACTGGAATGCGAGAAGCCTTGAAGGGGCCCTAGCTCAGGGTGCGCTGGTGAAGATCGTAGGCAGGGACGGTAATACCCTGATCGTTGAACAGGAGAACAACTAATGGATATGAGTTTTTTTCTGGGTGTTTTAGTGGCGCTTTTGGTGGTGATTGTCTTGCTCAAAGCCGCCCGTGTTGTGCCCCAGCGGGAGCAATTCGTCGTGGAAAGGCTCGGCAAATATTCCAAGACTTTGGATGCCGGCTTTCACATTTTGGTGCCCTTTGTCGATGTGGTGGCCTACAAACACACTTTGAAAGAACAAACTGTGGACGTGGCATCTCAAAGCTGCATCACCAAGGACAATATTTCTGTGGAAATTGATGGGGTGATTTACTTGCAGGTCAACGATTCACGAGCGGCCAGCTACGGGATTCAAGATTATTTGTTCGCGACCTCTCAACTGGCTCAGACCACCTTGCGTTCAGAGATTGGCAAGATCGAGCTGGATCGCACGTTTGAAGAACGCGAAACCATCAACTCTCAAGGTTCAGGCTGTGGATCGGGCTGCGGAACCGTGGGGTGTGAAAATCCTGCGCTACGAAATCAAAGACATCGTTCCCCCAGCTTCGGTGAAGGACGCGCTGGAAAAGCAAATGCGTGCCGAACGTGAGCGTCGGGCGGTGGTTGCTTCTTCTGAAGGTGAGCGGCAGGCACGGATCAACGTCTCAGAGGGTGAGCGGCAGGAAGCAATCAACCTGTCGGAAGCGGAAAAGTTGCGGCAAATTAACGAAGCCGAGGGTCGTGCTGAAGAGATACGACTGATTGCCGAAGCCACCGCCGCTGGCGTTAGAGCGGTCGGTGCAGCGGTGAGCGAGCCCGGTGGCAAGGACGCAATCAATCTGCGGGTGGCCGAGCAGTGGGTGAAAGAGTTTGGCCGTTTGGCCCAAACCAACAACACTATGATCGTGCCGGCCCAATTGGGAGACGTATCAACTCTGGTCTCCACGGTTATGGGCACCATGGGCAATATTCAAAAGAGCGATTAGGTTGGCGGGCCGCCGCCTAACGGTTGGCCTTATTGTGGGTGCTGGATTGGTGTCGGGACACTCCCGGCTGGCGAAGCGCCGTATGTTTGGTCTTTCGCCCGCTGACTCGCGCCCGCCAGCGCTTGAAGGCCCCTGCGCTGATGCTGCTGCGCATGATTTTGATGACCTGGGTTTCGTCTACTGAAAATTGAGCGGCGATGGCTTCAAAGGGCGTCCTGTCTTCCCACGCCATTTCAATGATGCGGCTGATGTCTGCGTCGGAAAGAGTCGTTTTAGGCGTCGGCATATCAAGCCATGGTTTTCACATGAATGA
>JAYNPH010000131.1:0-5629 GCA_038113685.1 Gammaproteobacteria bacterium | reverse complement strand
GACTTCTGCAGTCACCTTGCCCGATTCGACATAGGGAGCGCCAACATTTACGTCGTCGCCGTCAGCGACCAAAAGAACCTTGTCGAATACGACCTCTTCACCCGCTTCCGCCGTTAGCAATTCTAGCTTTACAACGTCGCCTTCACTTACGCGGTGCTGTTTTCCGCCGCTCTGAAACACTGCAAACATATCGTTCTCCGGGCAGCGCCAGTGAAGCGCCACCAATAAATCTTTCACGCACACCCTTTTCAGGAAGGCGCGAATTCTACGGGTATCATGGTTTGAATACAACGAGTTGTGCGCGAGATCTGGGTCCCTTTGATCACCTTTTGATCACCTTCTCCGCCCCTGCCCGATCCATTTGAAAAACAATTAGTTAAAAACGAAACCCTGATAACCCTGTTGGGCGACCTCAGTGAGCTGATCGAAGTACTCAGATCCCCGCAAATGGCCCAAAAACTGACGTGGTTTACCCGGAATATTGGCGCCGAGGTACCAAGAATTGGTTCTTGGATACAAAGTGCCGTTTGCGATTCGCTGAATTTCCTCGTCCCAAGCGGTTTCCGCTTCTGGCGTCGTTTCCATGGTGGCAAAACCCTGATCCTGCAAATGACGAATGCTGTCGCCAATCCACTGCACCTGCAGCTCAGCACCTAGGGGCATGGAGAAAAAGACGCCGGGAGAACCCGGTCCGTGAATCATGAAGAGATTTGGGAACCCGGCGACGTTAATCCCAAAATTGGTGGTAAAACGATCCTCCCACTTTTGCTCCAAGGAAAGTCCGTTCCTACCTCGAGGATTCAAATTGAGCATGGAACCGCTTACCGCATCATAGCCCGTGGCTAACACCAGCATATCCAAGGGATAGTCGCCGGCCGGAGTTTTGGCCCCGGTTTCCGTGAAAGCGAGGATCGGTTCCTGTCGTAAATCCACCAAGGTGACGTTGTCACGGTTATAGGTCTCAAAGTAACCGTTATCGAGGATCATGCGCTTGGTGCCGATGTGATAATCCGGCATGAGTTTTTGGGCCACGTCGGGGTCCGCCACGATGCTGCGTATCTTGCCGCGAACAAATTCTGAGATCTCTTCATTAAGTTCCGGGTCCACGACGGCGCCAGAGAAGCTGTTTATCAGCAGATTGATACCCCCCAGCTCCCACATTTCTTCAAACCGGGCCAACCGCTCTGCGGCCGTTGCATCGGCAGCCCGCAGTTTCGTGGTAGCAAAAGGCCAGCCGCCACGTCTACGCATGGAATGCCGATGATCCTCCCAGTTCTCTTGGTACTGGGTGGTTTCACCCTGAACAAGAGTCCGGTTGCGAGCCGGCAGGGCGAACTGGGGGGTTCGCTGAAACACCGTCACATGAGCGGCTTCCTTGGCGATTTCCGGAATGGCTTGAATGCCCGACGAACCGGTGCCGATGACCCCTACCCGCATACCGGCAAAAGATACCGGCTCGTGGGGCCAGCGACCGGTGTGGTGACAGGGTCCGGCGAAATCATCGATTCCCGGATAGTCCGGCTTATGGGCAACGAACAGCGCACCGACGGCGCAAATCAAAAAACGGGCGGTAAATTGCGCGCCGGTATGGGTTCGCACCAGCCAACGCCCATTGGCCTCATCAAACTCCGCATCTTCCACCCATGTATTGAATTGGATGCTACGTCGCAGGTCGAACCGCTCGGCCACATGTTCCAAATAAGCGCGTACATGCTCGCTGGAACTTTGCGTTTCGGACCAATCCCACTCGTCGACCAGTTCTTTGGAAAATGTGTAGGCATAAAACGGCGTACTCGGCGCATCCACCCGTGCACCTGGGTAGCGGTTGTACCACCACGTGCCGCCGACATCACCGGCCCCGTCAAACCCTCTCACGTCTAGGTTCATTTGGTCGCGTAAGTAATGCAGCGCATAAAGCCCGCCGAAACCCGCGCCAATCACGATGGCATCCAAGTCCTGAGGTGTGTCGTCCGGTTTTGCCATGCTTCTTGTTCTCCCTATGATTCAGCGCGCCGGGTCGCTAGGCCTAGGCCATCAAATTTTCGAGTATCGGCAGACGGGCAACCTTCCCCCGAATCAGATTGCAGGTCAAATCAGCATAGCAGGGACTATTTGCGCTTACGGCGAGAAAACCGCTGTCTAAATTTTGCCAAGATCTGCTGGTACAAATTTGGCAGGGAAGTTGATGAACGAACTGGTTATACTGCGCCCCCTCGATCCCGGCCTTAGCAGGCCTTGGGTAAAAACGTTAGACCACCGTCGGTAAAATCCATGCAGCTTTACGCCCTTGCTACCAGTTCCAAGCATGCCCGACATTTTCGATGAATCGAGCTTGGATGTTATGACAGCGAATACCGGCAGCCCTGCTGTTTCTCTAGCCGACACGTCTGCAGACAACCCTCTGGCCGAGATTTACCGACTGGTCGCCTCAGACTTTCAGCAGGTAAACGAGTTGATCCCCCGCCGCCTTACTTCCGATGTGGCCTTGGTGGAAGAAATTGGTCACTACATCGTCGAAAGCGGCGGCAAACGGCTACGTCCAATGTTGGTGCTGCTCAGCGCTCAAGCGCTGGGCTTCAAGGGCAACGGCCACATTAATCTGGCCGCCATTATCGAATTCCTGCACACGGCCACGCTGCTGCACGATGACGTCGTCGACAGCTCCGCGCTGCGGCGAGGCCGGGCCACCGTCAATGATCGCTGGGGCAACGCGCCCAGCGTCTTAGTGGGAGACTTTTTGTACTCCCGGGCTTTTCAGCTGATGGTAGAACTGGCGAACTTGGACGTTATGGCCGTATTGGCCCGAGCCACAAACACCATCGCCGAAGGCGAAGTTATGCAACTGGCCAATATTGGTAACTGCGCTATGACGGAGTCCGATTATCGGGAGGTTATTCGCTGCAAGACCGCACTGCTGTTTGAGGCTGCCGCGCATACCGGTGCCCTGTTGGCGGCAGAGCAGACTAAGGGCGCCAAGGAAAGCACGCTCACCAACCTTGCAGCCGGTCCAGAACAGGTCGTCGCCCTGGAGCGTTACGGCCTGCACTTTGGTATGGCCTACCAGTTGATTGATGACTGGTTAGATTACGCTGGCAGCACCGAGCTGATGGGCAAAAATGTCGGCGACGACCTGGCCGAAGGCAAACTCACGCTGCCTTTGATTCAAGCGCTGAAAACAGGCTCTGAGCGAGATCAAGAAACCATTCGTGCAGCCATCAACGCGCGCTCCTGCGACAACATTGAGAGCATTCGCCGTATTGTTCACGACAGCGGCTCTTTGGAGTACACACGTCGCGCCGCAGTTGTTGAGGTTGAACAAGCGTTGGCCCAACTCCATAACCTGCCTGACAGCCCCTATCGTGAAGCCCTTCGTTCTCTGGCGGAGTATTCCTTGGCGCGTCTTGCCTAAGACTTTGGTAAGACCGTGGGCATCAGCACTCGCCCTGCGCAGCGAGGACAGATCGCGACAGAATCCAAAAGGCGCAGTGCAAAACTCGCTAACCCAGTGTCACCTCCACTCACCAAAGCAACACTATGACCCCAACAGCTGAAGATCTTTGGTTTGTCCCACTCGGGGGCAGCGGCGAGATTGGTATGAACCTCAACTTATTCGGCCACGATGGTCGCTGGCTGATGGTGGACTGTGGTGTCACCTTTGAAGAGACGCTCGATGGCAACGAAGTTCAGATGGCGGATCCTCAATTCATTTTGGATCGGGTTGACTCGCTGGTGGGGATTGTTGCCACCCATGCCCACATGGACCACATCGGCGCCTTACCCTATCTGGCGGACCAGTTTCGGTGCCCTATCTACACAACGCCCTTCACCGCCCAAGTGCTCAAACCAAAACTGCGGGAAGCCGGCTCTTCGGCCCAGATACAAATCGTTGAGCCCAAGGCCCAATTGGCTCTGGGGCCGTTCAATTTACGCTGGCTACCCATTACTCATTCCACGCCGGAAACCAACGGCCTGCTCATCGAGACTGCTGCGGGAACTGTAGTGCATACCGCGGACTGGAAAATCGACTCCGCACCGGTGGTGGGAGAAGCATTCGATCAATCACTGTGGCAAGGACTTGGACAACGACCCCCAGACGCGGTGATTTGTGATTCCACCAACGCACAAAATGTCGGGCATTCGATTTCGGAAGCGGATCTTTACGAGGGTTTGCTGGAACTGGTGAGCGGTGCCACCGGGCGCGTGGCCATTGGCTGCTTCGCCAGCAACATTGCTAGGCTGCAAACCCTTGGCCGTGTGGCGGCTGCCAGCGGGCGATACCTGTGTTTGCTGGGCCGGTCCCTAATTGCCATGACCGCGGCGGCCAAGGCCTGCGGCTACCTGAAAGAGAACTTTGATCCCATTCCACCCAGCGACCTTGGCTATTTGCCTGCCGAGGAAGTGCTGATTTTAGCAACGGGCAGCCAGGGAGAGCCCGGTGCGGCATTGACCAGACTGGCCGCGAACCGTCACCCAACCTTGGAACTGACCAAGGGTGACCGGGTCATATACAGCGCCAAGGCCATTCCCGGCAACGAGGCCAAAATCGCCGCCATGGGCGAGCGCTTTGTCTTTGCCGGCGTAGAGGTCATACACGCCGACCAGAGCAATTTGCCCCTGCACGCCTCTGGGCACCCCAACGCCGATGAACTGTCGCACATGTACCGATGGTTGGCGCCAAGAATCGCCATCCCCGTGCACGGCGAAGCGGCTCATATGCGGGCGAACGCCGTGTTGGCAAAACAGGCCGGGGTCTCTCTACAGCTGGTTGGGGAAAATGGGGATTTGTTCCGTATCGCTCCGATGCCAAGCCTGATGCGGGGCGCCGTGGACACAGGGCGGCTATTCGTGGATCGGGGTCAACTCAAGCGCGTTTGAGGGCTGGCTGGGGTCTTTTCGTAGTCTTGTTTTTTGGCTTTGGTTTCGGTTTTGGATCAGCCTAAGCCTTATTGCCCTTGGTTCGAGCTCTCTTCCGGATAGGCAAAGATGGCGCGGTTATTTTCATCAACGTCCTGACCTTCGCTCTTCATAAAACAGCTATAAACCGACAGCACCGGTATCATGGCAAAGGCCGAAATCAGCATACCCAGCGCTTCCAGCATCATGCCGCTTCGGTACCACTGCTCGTGAAAGTGATCGACGATGCGAAAAAAAGCAGCGAAGTAGAAAAACATGGCTATCACCGTCACCACCGCGAGAACACGAGCCCAAGCAAAACCGATGTTGACGCGAAGACTAACCAAGGCCAGCAGTGCCCCACCTAGGTAAATCAGGGTGAGGATTGGCGTCTTTGGGATAAAGACGTGCAGGACTGCCAGTGCAAGCAGCGCAAACCCTGTGATGGCATTGATGACTCTCAACGTGACTCCGTTTCTCCAGCGTTAAGGACGTTCGGCCCAACGCAGGTTGTTTGGACCGGTGGGAGAAAATGAAACACAGGGTCCTAGGTGTCAATAGTTTTGTTACAAAAAGTGACGTTGTGTTACCGGGCGGGTTTTGCCACATCAATCACAAAGCCAGCATAATGCTCTGTTTTTATTGGCTTTTTCCCTAGACAGGATTCGACTACGTTTTATTTAAATCCCAATCCGGTACGCCTTTGTCCAGTTGTACACCAAAGCTGTTTAGGGCC
>JAYNPH010000130.1:0-5668 GCA_038113685.1 Gammaproteobacteria bacterium | reverse complement strand
CGCTGGGTCGTTCTGGGATCGATGTCGGCGATATCCAGTTTTACGACACACATCTATTTGATTCCGAATTGCTCGTGGCCAGCGGTTCGGGACGCCAGATCGTGTTACGAAAGTACCGGGGCGTGGAGTTTGGCTTCGATCTGCCAAGTCCTCGGCAAGTAACACTTAACGCAGGGTTTGACGTTGCCAGTCTGCACATCGGTCCAAGAAATCAGTGGATCTACGCGATCGGTCACGCTGGCGACATAGAGATTTTTGGTGTCGGATCACTGAGCAAACCCACACGCATGTATCGAGGAACGCTGATACAACCTGGACAGAAACTAACCGCCGTCACGCCCTTGCTCGGTCGATATTCTCTCGTGGCGGCAACCGATGACGGAACGATCACGCAGTTTGGCATCTATACCGACGCCTTGGGCACGCGGTTAGACGCGATCCGCCAGTTCACTTTGGAAACGTCCGTAAGACGCTTTGTGACCGAACCCCGTCGTAAGGGTTTCATGGCCGTAGACGTGGCCGGCGATGTCCACCTGATGTACCCCACATCGGGGCGTCAGCTGGCGAGCTTTGCGGCGGGCCTACCGAAAGATGCTCCCATGGCAATCTCACCACGCTCTAACGCGTTGGTAAGTGCTCCGGATAACCGCTCGCTTAGCTTGCAGAAACTGCATAATGAACACCCTGAAATTTCCTTCAGCGCGCTGTGGTCCGAAGTTTGGTACGAGGGCTACAACGAGCCCATCTACAGCTGGCAGTCTTCTTCAGCGGACAACGACTTTGAACCCAAGTTTTCACTAACCCCCCTTGCCTTCGGCACACTTAAGGCAGCTTTTTATGCACTCCTCTTTGCCGTACCCATTGCCATCATGGGGGCAATTTATACAGCCTATTTTATGGCCCCAGGCATGCGCAGCTGGGTTAAACCCGGCATCGAGATCATGGCCGCGCTACCGACGGTGATCTTAGGATTTATCGGCGGGCTGTGGCTGGCTCCCATTGTGGAAGACAATCTGTCGAGCGTTTTAAGCATATTCGTGGTGCTTCCTGTTGGGTTATTTTTACTGGCCATCATGTGGTCACTGCTGCCAGACCATCTGACCAAGCGCTTCGACGGTTGGTACGGCATGATCGTCGTACCGCTAATTATTTTGACGGTGTACGCAGCTTTTGCCTCTGGCCCTTGGTTTGAAGATGCATTTTTTCTTGGTGACAGCCGGGCTTGGTTCCGCACGGTGCTTGGCTTGGATTACGATCAACGCAATGCTCTGATTGTCGGTTTGATTATGGGGCTAGCTGTCATCCCCACTATCTTTTCCATAGCCGAAGACGCCGTCTATGCGGTACCTACTCATCTTGTCCGAGGCTCATTAGCGCTTGGTGCGACAGAATGGCAAACCTTGGTCAAAGTGGTACTGCTAACTGCGAGCCCCGGCATCTTCTCTGCCGTCATGATCGGCATGGGGCGAGCGGTGGGCGAAACCATGATCGTGCTTATGGCCACAGGCAACACACCGTTAATGGAGTGGAATATTTTTGAAGGCATGCGGACCTTTGCTGCCAACATCGCTGTAGAACTGCCCGAATCAGAGTTGGATAGCACGCATTACCGGATACTGTTCTTAGCCGCCCTTGTGCTTTTCGCATTCACCTTCGTTTTAAATACCGTCGCAGAGGTCGTGCGCCAGAGACTGCGTGCCCGCTATGGAAGCCTATAACATGTCTGAGTCGATCAATCGGGTGCCCGGCAAGACCTCATTCTTCAAACGTTGGTTTGCCTCGGGCGAGCCATGGATTTGGATGAACGCCGCCGCCGTTGGCATCAGCGTCACCGCTGTGGTTGGTATTTTGCTGCTGTTGGCGGTTAAAGGACTTGCTCACTTCTGGCCCGCGGATATCGCCCTTATTGAGTATGAATCTGATACTGGGAAGGCCGAACGCGTCTATGGTGAGTTGATCGAACTCGACACCCTGGCCGTGGAGCAGTTTCTAGAAAGCGGAGGACCAGCGGCTTGGGTAAGCAAAGACAGCGATGTTATGCAGCGCTGGCTCGTCAAAACCGGTAATCGCAAAGTAGCCGCGCCAGACTTTCGCTGGATTTACGAAGCCCAAATTACTTCCATCGAGTATCCCGAAAACGTCGTCGCCATCGAACGACTGGAATGGGGCAACGCCTACGGCGTGCCTCTGCAAATAGACGTCCCCAAGGGTTCAGATGGTGATAGCAGCTTGCAGGTTGTAAGCGGTGACGAGGTCTCTCAGGCCATCGCCCACAGACTTGAGGAAACAAACGTCATTCGAGGGCAAATCGATGATCTTGAAGGCGGCGTCCTGAATCGCATCAACAACGAGCTAGAACGTTTACGCCTAGAGCGCCGCAGCATTGAGCTCAAAGGAATTCAAGATTCAAGGCTGAGTGAAATCGATGAAGAAGAGCAACAGCTGCGAGAAGAATACGCCATTAGCAGTACTCAACTGCGCGGGCTGTACGCAAAACTAAACCAGGGATTTTTGCTGATCGAAACCGCAGATCAATCTCAAATCAAGATTAAGGTATCGGATGTCCTGCACACTTGGCAGCCCAATCCAATGGGCGGCCTGCAGAAGTCAGCCCTGTATTTGTCAAACCTGTGGCGTTTTTTGTCGGAAAATCCGCGAGAAGCCAATACTGAAGGCGGTGTATTTCCCGCAATTTTTGGCACCATTTTAATGGTGCTGTTGATGTCGGTAATCGTGACGCCTTTCGGCGTTATCGCCGCGGTTTATCTGCGCGAATATGCGACACAAGGTCCCTTGGTTCGCATCATACGAGTTGCGGTAAACAATCTCGCCGGTGTGCCCTCTATCGTGTACGGCGTTTTTGGACTGGGATTTTTCGTCTATTTCTTGGGTGGCAATATTGACCAGCTGTTTTACCCTGAGGCTCTGCCGGCCCCAACCTTCGGCACGCCGGGGCTTATATGGGCATCGCTGACCTTGGCCTTACTAACGGTACCCGTGGTAATCGTGTCGACAGAAGAAGGCTTGACGCGTATTCCGCGCTCGCTGCGTGAAGGCAGTATGGCCCTTGGAGCCACCCAAGCGGAGACCCTGTTTAAGGTTATTTTGCCCATGGCGAGCCCCGCTATTTTAACCGGTGTGATTTTAGCCGTTGCCCGGGCCGCAGGTGAGGTGGCGCCGCTAATGCTGGTGGGCGTTGTTAAACTAGCCCCCACCCTGCCCTTGGATGCAAACTTTCCTTACTTGCACTTGGATCGTAAATTCATGCATTTGGGTTTCCATATTTACGACGTGGGCTTCCAAAGCCCAAACGTTGAAGCAGCAAGGCCCTTGGTATACGCCACAGCGCTTTTACTGGTCACATTGATCGTTGGACTAAATCTCACGGCGATCACGCTACGCGGTCGTCTTGAGCGCCTATATCGAGGAGTAGAAAGTTAATGTCGATGACATCTTCAACCCAAGACGCTGAAGCGTTAGCGGATAATATGACGGCAGAAACTAGCCTCAGCGTAAAAGACCTGTCGTTGTCTTACGGCGAAAAACAAGCCTTGGCAAACATCAATATGGAAATTGCCACGCGTAAAGTCACAGCGTTTATCGGGCCATCCGGTTGCGGCAAGTCGACGCTGTTACGCTGTTTCAATCGCATGAACGACCTGATCGACGACGTCAGTATTACCGGCGACATTGAATTCGAGGAACGCAGCATTTACGACGAGCGAGTAGACGTTGCCAATTTACGCCGCAAAATCGGCATGGTATTCCAACGCCCCAATCCATTCCCCAAGAGCATTTACGAAAATGTCGCTTATGGGCTGCGTATACAGGGAGAAACCTCAAAAGCGATTATCGACGAGCGAGTGGAATGGGCGCTGAAGAGCGCTGCCTTGTGGGACGAGGTGAAGGACCGGCTCAGGGACTCTGCGCTGGGCTTATCCGGCGGCCAACAACAACGCCTCGTGATTGCACGGGCCATTGCCATCCGACCTTCTGTGCTGCTGCTAGACGAGCCGGCGTCGGCACTAGACCCGATATCTACGCTGAAAATCGAAGAACTCATTCACCAACTGAAAGACGACTACACCATCGCTATCGTTACCCACAACATGCAACAGGCAGCCCGCGTGTCGGACTACACGGCTTTTCTCTATTTGGGTGAATTGATCGAATTCGGCACCACAGACAAGATTTTCCGCAACCCTGACGAAAAACAAACTGAAGACTACATTACCGGCCGATACGGTTAGAGGTTAGTTATGCAAAAGCACATATCAGAGCAGTATGACCTGGAGTTATCACAGATCCGCGATACCTTGATGGAGATGGGCGGCTTGGTCGAAGTACAGGTGAATAACGCCTGCACTTCGCTGGTAACCCACGACATGGAGCTAGCTGAAGCGGTACGCGACAACGAGTCGCGTCTTAACCAATTTGAGGTGGATTTGGATGACCGCTGTGTATCCATCATAGCTAAGCGCCAGCCCACGGCAGGAGACCTGCGCGCCATTGTCAGCGTAATGAAGGTGATTACGGATCTAGAACGCATCGGTGACGAGGCGGATCGCATTGCCAAAATGGCATTAGATCTGGCCGACACCGAGAAGCCAGAGCATCAGTACGCGGACTTTCGCGGCATTCACGCCAATGTCATGAAGATGTTGAAACGCACGCTTGATGCCTTCGCGCGTTTAGATGTCGAGAGCGCGCTACGGGTATTCGAGGACGATGAGAACATCGATCGGGCATACAACAAAATAGTGCGCCAATCCATCGAGACTATGCAAAGCAACCCGGAAGAAGTTGAGCGTTCAGTGAGTGTGATGTGGGCAGCCAGAGCTTTGGAGCGCATCGGCGATCATGCAAAAAACATCAGCGAATACGTCATCTATCAAGTAAAGGGTCGAGATGTGCGGCACTCAGACGTAGCTGGCGAACTTTTGGATTAAGATTTTGATGACATCTGACCCTTTGAGGCTTAGATGGTTGTCATCAGACCGGCGTAAACGTACTATGCGCCGCCTGCCCAGGTGATGGAATTGGTAGACATGCTAGATTTAGGTTCTAGTGCCTTCGCGGCGTGAGAGTTCGAGTCTCTCTCTGGGCACCACTTTTCCTTTGAAAGTCTTCACAAGTCTCTGAAATTGCCCATGTTTTTCTAAACATGCATAGAGGCGGTAAACAAAGCGATAGACATTTCTCATCCCGGATACACCTATTCGAAGCATGGTGCTTTCCATTTGTCCAAGTCTGTAGCAACAGATTTAAGACACCATTACCCCAAATCTAGAATCATTCAGGGCTTAAGGACTAAGTCTCTCCCACAAGCTCGCTATGCTGCACAAAAGCTCGCATCACGATTGGATGACTGGTGGCTTAACTTACGTTTAAAGGAAGCAGAGATCCCAGCTGCGCATCTCCTGCGCAACGTTCCCAGCCAGAACATCCACTCTACCCTGCCAACGATTACTGATGCTTTGGATCTCTATCGTCGTGTTAAAGGTCATAACAGAAGTACCACCTTCTTTACCCACAGCATAGTCTTCCCTTCAGAACGGCCGCATCGGAGTCTGGGGCGGACACCGCCCTCCCAGTTCCGGCGGCAACTAAAAAACGAACAGAACTCTCGCTATGGATTGTCCGCTAGACGGGGAAGACTACCTAAAGG
>JAYNPH010000129.1:0-5781 GCA_038113685.1 Gammaproteobacteria bacterium | reverse complement strand
GTCCCGATGACGGCGCAGAAAATGTCGAGACGTTGGATGCCGAAAATGCGGGTCTTGGCGAAGGCCCCGCAGCGCCTTTGTAAGGGCGCCTTTGTAAGAGCGCTTTGCGTCGTTCCGCATGAAAACGCCGTTATCGCAAGGGCGTTCGGCTACCGGGCTTTTGGTCATCAAGGCGTTGGAGTCCAGGGTCAGCGACAGCTGCGTGTGTAGGCCTATCGGGTCGCCGATAGCGGAGTTCATCGTCAGGTCGGGTTCTCGGCAAGCGGTTTCTCAGCAAACGGTTTCTCGATAAAAGGTTTCTCGACAAAAGGTTTCTCGATAAAAGGTTTCTCGGTAAATAGACAGCGAAATGGAAAACGATTGGGCCGAACCTCGCCAGATCAGCGATAAGCGCTGTCGAGAGGAACGCGGGCAGCGTCAGGGGCGCGAATCTCGGCCAAGAAGCGACGTGTCAAGCAAGGAATTGAACAACAAGGAATTGAACAACAAAGCCGCGGATAGCGGACATGCCAAGTGCATGGCTGCCGGCGTACGTTTGTTGGCCGGACGCGAATACAGCGTGCTGGAACTTACGAACAAGCTCTCCCGGCGGTTTAATTCGCAAGTCGTCGAGTCTGTGGTTGAGGAACTGGCAGGCCTGAAAGTGCTTGATGATGAACGTTATGGCGAGGCTTTCTGTCGCAGCAGGGTTGAGCGCGGCTACGGTCCCGGCTACATCGCTCGTGAGTTGGTGCAAAATGGATTGGATACCGACCTGATCGATACATTGTTGGAGCCTTATCAAGATCAGTGGTTTGAGCGCGCCTTGGCTCAAGCCCAAAAAGCCCATAGACCGAAACGTCGCAGCTTCGGGCATGAGTTAGATTTGTTAGCTGGTGTGGAAACGCCAGTGGATGATGAGATTTCGCAGACGCCATCCTTCGCCGATCGCAACGAGGATCGTGGCGATCAGTGGAAAGAGCGGCAAAAGGCTCAGGGACGTTTGGCTCGGTTACTGGCCCGAAGAGGCTTCTCGGGTGGTATGGCCTCCAAAGTCATAGATCAGGTGCTGCGAGAGGCCGAAGTAAAATCGGAGCTGGATTCCGATTTCGACTAAATCCCGTGGCAGAGTTTCTGAACTTTCACGGTGATTGGCTTGAAACTGAGACGCCTGCCGTCCATCGGCATTAATTTCCCCTCCTCGCAGGCTCCCAGTCCTGCCAAAAGCGACAGGAATGCTCTATAGTGCCGGCACTTTGAATGACCAGTCTTTACAGCATGAAAACCGCCGATTTACGCAGTGCATTCCTCACCTTCTACGAGTCTAAAGGCCATCGCATTGTTCCTTCCAGCTCGCTGGTGCCAAACAACGATCCTACGTTGTTGTTTACCAATGCGGGTATGAATCAATTCAAGGACCCTTTGCTGGTAAAGTCTGACCCCGGTTACACCCGAGCAACCTCAGCCCAGCGCTGCGTGCGTGCTGGAGGCAAACACAACGATCTGGAAAACGTTGGCTACACGGCGCGCCACCACACGTTCTTTGAAATGCTTGGCAATTTCAGTTTTGGCGACTATTTCAAAGAGGAAACCATAACGTGGGCTTGGGAGTTCGCGACGGATGTCGTAGGTCTTGATGCCAGCAAAATACTGATTACGGTTCACCCAAGTGATGGGGAGTCCCGCAAAATCTGGCAGGACAAAGTAGGCATACCCACCGAGCGCGTCATCGACCTCGAAGAAAACTTCTGGACCATGGGTGATACCGGGCCTTGCGGGCCTTGCACAGAATTGTTTTACGACCATGGCCCTAGTATCGCCGGCGGTCCGCCCGGATCCCCGGATGAGGATGGTGATCGCTTCATCGAATTCCAAAACCTAGTATTTCCCCAGTTTGATCGTAATGCCGACGGCAGCATGGACACCTTGCCGCAACCCGGCGTTGACACAGGCATGGGCTTGGAGCGAATCGCTGCGATCCTGCAGGGCGTTCACAGCAACTACGAAATCGATTTGTTTGAGCGCCTAATGCGCGAAGCCGGTAAACATGCGGGCATAACCGACCATAAGGAGGTTCTGAACACAGCCTCTCTGCGGGTTATAGCGGACCACATTCGCAGCAGCGCTTTCTTGATCGCAGACGGCGTGCTGCCGGGAAATGAAGATCGCGCCTACGTGCTGCGGCGGATTATTCGTCGCGGATTACGCCATGGTTACAAACTCAACATCAAAGGGGATTTCTTCCACAAACTGGTGCCAGTGCTGGTCGAGGAAATGGGCGATGCCTATCCCTTGCTCAACGAGCGGTCCGATCAGGTGACCAAAGCGCTAGCCGACGAAGAAGCGCGATTTAGCGAGACCCTGAACCAAGGCATGGCGCTATTGAAGAAGGAGTTGGGCGAAGTTTCTGGAACCACGCTGCCCGGAGATGTGGCATTTAAACTCTACGATACCTACGGTTTTCCCGTGGACTTGACCGCCGACGTTGCTCGCGAGCTAAACATGGAAGTCGATCAGGCGGGTTTTGAGACGGCGATGGAAGAGCAGCGGGCGCGAGGCCGGGCGGCTACCAGTTTTTCCACCAGCCTAGGTCAAAAGATCAGCGTCAAAGATAAGGTTGAGTTTTGCGGCTACGACCAGC
The DNA here is from genome assembly GCA_038113685.1 of Gammaproteobacteria bacterium. Lineage (GTDB taxonomy): Bacteria > Pseudomonadota > Gammaproteobacteria > Pseudomonadales > Azotimanducaceae > UBA4421. The sequence goes on along the minus strand of JAYNPH010000129.1, from coordinate 3,161 downwards.
TGTCCAATCAAGCGCAAGTGATCGCGGTGTTCGACAGCGAGGGAGAGCCACTGTCGGGGTTAGATGCGGCAAACGATTCTGGTGTGGTGCTTCTAAATCAAACGGCTTTCTACGCGGAAAGCGGTGGACAGGTTGGCGACGTGGGTGCCTTGGTAGGCGACTCTGGTCGGTTTACCGTGACCGACACCCAAATCAGCGGCGACCAATACTTGCATATTGGTCGGCTTTCCCAAGGATCGATTAGTCCCGGAGATACGCTGCTGGCGTCGGTAGATGAGTCCGCGCGCACTAAGACCCGTGCGAATCACTCGGCAACGCACTTGTTGCATGCAACGCTGCGTGAGCTCCTGGGTGATCATGTTCAGCAAAAAGGTTCTTTGGTAAATGCAGATAAGTTGCGTTTCGACTTTGCCCATACCGCCATCGTTGATGCCCAAGAACTGCAGCGGATAGAAGATCGGGTAAACCAGCAGATTCGCCTGAACAGCGCCGTGAACACTCAGCTTTTAGGCTATGACGAAGCGGTTGAAGGCGGTGCTACCGCGCTCTTTGGCGAAAAGTACGGGGACGAGGTCAGAGTGTTGAGCATGGGCGATGGATTTTCCATGGAACTGTGCGGCGGCACTCACGTGGAGCGCACCGGCGATATCGGCTTATTTCGTATTGTTAGCGAAGGGGGCATAGCCGCTGGCATTCGCCGGATCGAGGCGGTGACCGGAGATGCGGCTCTTGCTTTGATCCGTGAGGATCAAGAAGACCTTGCGACTGCGGCGAAAGCGCTGAAGGTTAGTCGGCGGGAGCTCGTGAACAAAATCCAGCAATTGGTTGCGGAAAACAAAGACCTGTCCCGTCAGCTCGACCAGATGGGACAGCAGTTGGCGGCAAGCAAAGGTACCGACCTAATCAACCAAGCGGTACAGATCAGCGACGTCAGCCTTCTTGCTGTTCAGGTCGAGGGCGACAACAAGTCCATGATGCAGGTGCTGGAAAGCCTATTGGCCAAAATGCCGGGCGATGTACTGGTACTACTTGCCGTTGTCGATAAGGGGAAGGTTGGGATGGCTGCGGCAGCTAACAAAGCATTATCCCAACGATTGTCTGCGGCCGAGCTACTGCAGTCCGTAGCGCCCTTGGTCGGCGCCAAGGGCGGCGGCAGACCTGATCTGGCCCGTGCGGGCGGCGGCGACAAAACAGAGGCCGTGGATCAAGCACTGGCTGCGGCTCGGCAGTGGGTTGAAGACAAACTCGCGCCTTAATTGAATTCGGCCGGCTCTTACGCGGTTCGAAAGCGAGCGGGTCGATAGGTTTTTCTTGCAGGAAACAACATGGGATTGATTGTTCAAAAATATGGCGGTACCAGCGTAGGCACCACCGAGCGTATTGCTCAGGTTGCTCAGCGTGTGGCGGGCTATCAGGCGCGGGGACATCAAGTGGTGGTAGTTGTGTCAGCAATGTCTGGCGAGACCAACCGTCTGGTTGCCATGGGTCGAGAGCTGGGCGGTGATCGCCCCAGTGCTCGGGAAATGGATGTACTCACCTCGTCCGGAGAGCAGGTTACCATCGCGCTGTTAAGCATTGCCTTACTCGAGCTGGGCCTCACGGCTAAGTCCTATTTGGCGGATCAGATTTGCTTTCGCACGGATAGCGCCCACGGTCGGGCCAGAATCGAAGAGATCGAGGTGGAAAAACTGCGGCAGGACATTGACCAAGGCGTTATTCCAGTTGTCGCAGGCTTTCAAGGGGTGAACGATCAAGGCGACATTACGACCTTGGGTCGTGGCGGATCAGATACCTCGGCGGTTGCCCTAGCAGCAGCTTTGGGGGCCGATGAGTGCGAGATATGTACGGACGTGGAAGGTGTGTATACCACCGACCCGAGAATCGTCGAGGGCGCACGTCGACTCGGTCAAATCACCTTCGAAGAAATGTTGGAATTGGCCAGTCTTGGTTCAAAAGTCTTACATCCTCGGTCCGTTGAATTTGCCGGCCGATATCGGGTGCCGCTGAGGGTGATGTCGACCTTTGTTCCCGGCCCGGGAACCCTTATTACATTGGAGAGCGAAACCATGGAGCAAGCGGAAGTTTCAGGCATCGCCCACGCAGTGGACGAAGCCAAAATTACAGTAGCTGGTGTACCGGACGTCCCGGGTATAGCCTCAAAAATTCTTGGTCCTGTCGGCGCAAAAGGTATTGAAGTCGACATGATAGTGCAAAATACCGGTGTGGACGGCATGACGGACTTTACTTTTACCGTAAAACGTCAAGACTACGAGACAACGCTGGACTTGCTGAAAGAGGTAGCGGCCAACATCAGTGCGAGGACGGTCACCGGTGACAACACGATTGCCAAGGTCTCCATCGTTGGGGTCGGGATGCGGTCTCATGCAGGAGTCGCTACCAAGGTGTTCGACAAGCTGGCAAGCGAAAACATTAACATACAAATGATCTCAACCTCGGAAATTAAAATTTCGGTGGTAATCGCTGAACGTTATGTCGAGCTGGCGGTGCGTGCCCTACATGACGCCTTCAACCTTCATCAGGAATCGGCATAAGGCAGGCAAGGTCATTGGGTTAACCAAAGGGAGAATCGACCATGTCAAAGTGGAGCGTTGCGAAAGAGACCGTTGCCAACCTGAGCGAAAATGCCGGCGAACATGGCGCTGACTCGGCCGGGATGCTGGAGGCGCTAATCTCAACGGCGATAGGTGCTTTGGCTGCGGAAAAAGACGCCGCCTACGTGAAGAACTTCATCGACTACGAAGTAAGCTCGATCAATGTACAGCACATTGATGTTCAGCGGCTTACCTAGGTCCTCAGATCTCCATCGATCTTCCAAGTTACTGCGCGTTAGTGGAGCCATGGTAGTTGAAGGCTGACTACGTCATTGTGGGCGCTGGATCCGCCGGTTGTGTGCTGGCCAACAGATTGAGTGAGGATCCTGCGGTTTCGGTATTACTGCTGGAAGCTGGCGGACCGGACGGCAGCTGGCAGCTTGCCATGCCTTCAGCGTTTTATCTCCCTATGGGACAACCGCAATTCGACTGGTGCTATGCCAGCGAGCCAGAACCTGCGATGAACGGCAGGCAGCTGGCGTGTCCTCGGGGCAAGGTGCTGGGCGGCTCCTCATCGATCAATGGAATGGTGTACGTGCGTGGTAATGC
>JAYNPH010000128.1:0-5812 GCA_038113685.1 Gammaproteobacteria bacterium | reverse complement strand
GGTGTGCACGTATCGTTTACTTCAATCACTGTCACCTGGAATTAGCCGTGCCCGGAGCCGATTTAAAAAAAGCAGGCCTGAAAGTCACCTTACCTCGGTTGAAGGTGCTCGAAGTACTTGAGCAAGCCGACCCGCACCATATGAGTGCCGAGGATGTGTATAAAAAGCTGCTGAATTCAGACGATACGGTTGGACTTGCCACCGTTTATCGAGTGCTGACTCAGTTTGAAGCCGCGGGCATGGTCGATCGACACAACTTCGATGACGGTCATTCGGTCTACGAGCTTGCCGCAGAGCGCCACCATGACCACATGGTAGATGTCGACAGCGGTCAAGTGATGGAGTTTGTGAACGAACGCATTGAAGCCTTGCAGCATGATATCGCCGAAGAACACGGCTACGAGCTGGTTCACCACGAACTGGTGCTCTACGTCCGGAAAAAGTAGCGGACCGCTAATAGCCCTCTTGATCAATCAGGCGGTGGTACAGGCGTAAGTGCCGCCTGGCGTTGAGTTCATCCCCCTCCAGCTCTCGGATACGCGCCAAGTTGTAGTGCGCGTCCGGTACCGCGCTGGCCTTACGGTAGAACAAAGCTGCCCGCTCGCAATCATCTTGTTCATCAAAGATCGTGCCCAGATTGTAGTTCGCCAACTGATGTTCGGGCCGAGAGGCAAGGGCCAGTTGATAATGGCGTTTCGCGCTGCGCAGATCGCCACTTAGCTGGTACAAACGCCCGAGATTCACATGGGCATCTGCGTTCAAGGGATCAAGTTTGATGGCCTCGCGGTAGGCATCGGGCGCTTGCAGCGGGTCAACTTCCTCCAAGTCCAAGCCTAGGTTGTACCACTCATCGGAATCCAAATCCGATAGCGCCTTTTCTTCGCCACCGGCAGCGGACTTTGCAAGCTCCGCCACGTTCTCCGCAAGCTTCTGTATGGAGAAGTTCATGGTTAGCTGACCGCTTTCCACCTCCCAAGCCTTTTCATCATCCTGAACCTCCACCACGCTGCCATTTGCGTAAATGCGAACAGCACTCAGTGAATCCAGTTGAATCAGGTCGGATTTAAGTTTGGTTAAGGCTCGATTGCTCTGCCGCACGCTGATAGCGGCGTCGGTCAGCCCCTTCGCTGCGCGCAAAAAGACCACATCTTGAAAAGAAAAACGAAAATGCCCCATGGCATTGCGCTGGGGTGATAACAGATCTCGCCTGACATAGTCCCGGATACGGGCTCGGGAAAGGCCAAGCAGATCCGCAACGTGCTGGGTACTGTAACCATTCGCGCCCTTGGAACGCTTGCTGGGTGGGTGTTGCTCAATAGTCATCGCGATCAGCCTCTGGCTGCGAACTCCGGCATCTCGTCAGGCCCGCTAACTATAGCCCAGTCTCAAACCCCTGCCTACGAGTCTGACCGCCGATTCAAAATCATTCGTTTACGACCGACAGGCTTGAGGGTAAAAAGCCGCAACAAAGCCGCAGCCAAGTTTTTCAACCGCCGGTTTTGCACTGGCATTTTCTCTTGCATTCCAGCAACGATCCATGTGGTATCAACCGGAAAACGGAACCCAATTCGAGGCCGAGACCATTCCGTTTCAGGCAGCGGGGTTTATTTGACATCTGGGGAGTTAACCATGGCAGAACACGTGGGCCAAACAACCGGCTCAATAAGCGGCAGTCACGAGCGACCTCTCGAGCGCAGGCCGATATTTTGGTTCTACGGCTCAGCCTCAATGGCCTATGGCATCAAGGACAACGCCTTTAGCTACCTCCTGTTGATCTTTGCCAACCAAGTATTAGGACTACCCGCCTATTTGGCTGCGACGGCCTTGGCAATCGCCCTAGTGTGGGATTCGGTTTCAGATCTGCTACTGGGTCACTGGTCGGACAAAACAAGTTCCCGCTACGGACGCCGCCACCCGTTCATGTACGCCAGCCTTTTGCTGCTGCCGCCAGCATTCTATTGCTTGTTTAACCCGATCATTGAAATCACTGCGGAGAACGGATTTTACTATGTGCTCATCACCGCTCTGATCATTCGTACCGGGACCACGCTGTTCGAAGTACCCTCCACAGCATTACTTCCGGACTTGGAAAAAGACTACGACCAGCGAAACCGATGGCTGGCCTTGCGCCACGGCTTCGGCTGGTACGGTGGCAACACGATTCACACGGTAAATTTCTTTTTCTGGGTCGGCGCCTACGGCGTCACCGTTAATACGGGCTATGAAATCTATGGCACCGTTGGGGCCTGCATTATCGCCGGCACCATCATCCTCTCCACGCTCGGCACACAGAAAGTTGCTGCTGCGCTACCTCGGCCAACAGAAACCTTCCGGTTCAAGGAAATCGTGCAGGAGATCGGCCAGATTTTTCAGTCTGTAAAGAACCGCAACTTCGCCGCTTTGTTTGGCTACGGCTTGATTGTTGGTATTGCCGGCGGTCTTGGTACCGCCCTATACCTCTACAACACCGTCTATTTCTTCGGTTTTTCAGGCACCCAAATCGCCGTCACGGGCGTCTTCGTCCTTATCGCTCCGCTGGTGGCTTATTGGATCACTCCATTACTCGCCGGCCGTCACGGCAAACCTGCCATCGCTATCTCAGCGCTGCTGTTTCGTATCGTGTTGTACCCCGTTCCCTACATACTGCTACTTGCTGGGTATTGGCCGGACTTTGGCACCTGGTTGAGTCTGGGTTTCTACACTCTTTTCATCGTCGTTGAAGTGGTGGGTCTCATCGTTGGCGGCGTTTTGATGGATTCGATGATGGCCGATGTGGTGGAAGACAGCGAAGTCAGCACTCAGCGACGTTCAGAGGGGCTGTTTTATGCTGCCCGCAGCTTTGCCTACAAAATCGTTTCGGCCGGGGGCATCGTGTTCGCAGGCACCATTGTTTCCTTGGTTGGATTAGATGGCATCAATTCCTTTGATCAAGTGACTTGGCAAATTCGTTACGACCTCGCTACATTCTTTTTGCCCTTGTACTGTGGGCTGGTGCTTCTCGCCATAGCGGTGCTATCGCGGTACCGCATCGACAAAGAAAATCACGAGGCTAATTTAGCGACCTTGGCGAAACGACGCCAAGACACAAAATAACTCAATGGCTCAATCGCGTTAGCCATTACCGTTTAACTGTTTGCAGGAGGATGTATGTCCGATATGAAATTGGGGTTATCACTTGGCTACTGGGGCTCAACACCGCCAACTCATCACATTGGCATGGCACAGAAAGCGGAGGCGCTGGGCTACGACTCCGTTTGGACCGCCGAGGCTTACGGTAGCGACGCCATTACGCCACTGGCCTGGATCGGCGCTCAAACCAGCAAAATCAGACTGGGCACGGGAATCTGCCAAATTTCAGCCCGCACGCCTACTGCCATGGCCATGGCAGCCTTGACCATGGACCATCTATCGAATGGCCGAATGATCTTGGGGCTGGGAGTCTCCGGCCCCCAAGTAGTGGAAGGCTGGTACGGCGGTCCTTTTGCAAAACCACTGGCCCGCACCCGGGAGTATATTTCGATCATTAAACAGGTTCTTGCCCGTGAGGAGCCCGTAGCCAATGAAGGACCCCATTATCCGCTGCCTTACAGCGGCGAGGGCAGTTGGGGCTTGGGCAAACCGCTGCGCTCTATTGTTCACCCGCTGCGGGCAGACTTGCCCATAATGATGGGTGCGGAAGGACCCAAAAACGTGGCCCTGGCAGCAGAAGTAGCCGACGGTTGGCTACCTCTTTATTACTCGCCGTTTCGACAGGAGGTTTACTCAGCCTCTCTTTCCAATGCCAAGGCGGATTTCGAAATTACCCAGGGCATCGTAGTAAACATTACCGACGATGAAGAAAAAGGCCTGATTCCAGTCAAACACATGCTGGCACTTTACATCGGCGGCATGGGCGCGAAGGACCGCAACTTCCACAAAGAACTGATTAGCCGCTTTGGTTTTGAAGCCGAAGCAGCCGTGATTCAAGACCTCTACTTAGCCGGCAAAAAAGAAGAAGCGGCTATGGCGGTGCCAGACAAGCTAGCGGACGAGATTTCCCTAGTTGGCTCCATCGACAAAATCCGTGACCGGCTACAGGCATGGGATGAAACTCCAGTGACATCATTAAATGTGTCGGCCCGCAGCCCCGGCGAACTCGAGGCGCTGGCTGAGTTGGTGCTGGACCGCTAACGTCGCCGTTGACGGCAGGCCATAACGAGCGCCGCGTCTTTGGGCGTTGGGCTTTGGGTCTTTGGGTCTTTGTTGGGTCTTAGTTGGGTCTTAAGCGTTCTCGCCATCCTGACGGCGCTCGCCGCTCGGATCTGATAACGATGCCGCCTTTGCAGCTTCCTTGGCCGCTCGTCGGGCAGCTTTTTCGGCTTTTCGCTCTGCGATCTTGGCATCCCGATCGGCTTTTACCCGTGCCTTCACCAACTCTTTTTCCGTATCCGTCAGCGGTATAAAGGCCGGACTGGAACAGCGAGGCCCGGGCACAAGTTGGTTAGTACTCCAAGTCTCCAGCGCCCGAAAACCGTCGTGTTTACAAAACTGCGAACCGTGCACTTCGTAACTGATCGGGGTGTCTTTGCGTAGCCCAAAGCACTGGCGTTTGAGACGCACCAAGTAATTTTCATCCCGCCCCATATCGAACACAAGGGTCCTATTATCTAAAACGTTGACACCTCGAATACGTCTTGCCGGCAGGCAGCGCTGGCCTTGCTCCATCGCATCTGACGATTCCGAAAATATCCCGTCGATCCGGGCTTGAGCTTCAAACGTTGCTTCAGTTCGCTCAACGGTCGCCGCCAGATCTTGTGCCGACTCTTGCCCTTGCTGCTCGCCGGTGGCGCCCGCCCAGCTGTTCGTTGATACCGGCAATATGGCTGATACTGCCAAAGCCCATACAGTCAGAACCGCTTGATGCCGGTGCGCCTGATATTTTATGCCCGTCATTTTTGTGCCCTCGAATCGACAACGCCTCGATAGTACCTTGCTCACAACACCCTCGCTACTCGGGAATCAAGCGCTCTAAAGCCTCACTGGAGCGCGCTACTTTGAGCAAAAATAACTCGTCGGCCCGCGTGGCTCCCTGATTTAAAGCGGCTATGGGTATCGCGCACTGATGCGCGTGGCGCACAAAGCGAAAGCTGGAAAACACCATCAGCGATGACCCCACGACCAGCAACCCATCCGATTGCGCCACCGTGGTCATGATTTCTTCAACCAATGTCTTTTCTACGCTATCGCCGAAGAACACCACATGGGGTTTCAGCACGCCACCACAACCCTCACAGTCAGGCACCTGAACGTCCGAGAAATCTAGCTCCAAATCCGCATCGCCATCGGGCGCCAGCTCGAAGGACTGTGCCTGCAACTGCGGATTTTTGGTCTCCAGCCATTTCTGAACCGCAGATCTTGGACTGACGCTGCCGCACTCCATGCAAATCACCTGATCGAGTCTGCCGTGCAAATCAATGACGCTCTGGTGTCCGGCGCGCTGGTGCAAACGGTCAACATTTTGAGTCACGAGAGCAGACATGCGACCTGTGGTTTCTAGGCGCGCCAGCGCTCGGTGAGCGGAATTAGGCTGGGCGCGTAAAAAAGCGGGATACCCCAATTGGCTTCTGCCCCAGTAACGCTGACGCCAACGGTGGCTTGCCATGAAATCTTGATGACTGACAGGCCGGGGACGTTTCCATTGCCCGGCTTCGTCTCGATAGTCGCCGATGCCGGAATCGGTACTGATCCCCGCCCCGGTGATAACCAATAACCGCTCCCTGTCTGCAATGAATTTTGCAAGGACATTGAGTTCAGCGTCTCTTTTGGCATCTGG
>JAYNPH010000127.1:4986-5814 GCA_038113685.1 Gammaproteobacteria bacterium | reverse complement strand
GGCGTATCCTTTAGCGACCGCTACTCGTTTGAAAGCCGCGCGGCTCATCTGCTGCCACGCGAACCTCTGGCACAGCTCCTTCATAGCGTAAGGTGGTAAAGCCAAAGAACATTTCATGCATGGTTTGCAGCCCAAAAAACACCGGCCGAGTAGGATCTGGGTTGCCCGGATTACGGTCTGAGTTATCCATGGCGCCTTCTGCAATTAGCTTGGAGCCTGCAGGCAAGAACAACGGTTCGTCCAAGCGATAACTGAACTGCCAGTTAAAGTCGTATTTGGGTACCGACAGCAACAGTTCCGAAGAACCGTCCGGGTACTCTGCGGTATAGCTCATGTATTTGCCCCGAAAGTGCATATGGGGCGTCATTTGATAGAGATAGGCATCTTCTTCAATGACTTGCTCACCGCGCAGCTTATGTTCTTTCGCCCCGGGCGGAATGATGAAACGGCGTTGACCGGCGACCCCACCGGACATCACATAGGCCGGCGGTTCATCGTGTAAAAATAATCCTACTTGTGTCGCGTCAACGGTTTCGCGGCCAGAGGTGGTGTAGTGCATTTGCAGCAGCAGATTTGACCCAGCCGGAATTAGACGTCCGCTATTGTCCTGAAATGCGTCGGGCTGACGGCCCGGCGCGAAACCGCCCAGGTTTTCGCCCTGATCTTCTGCTTCTTCAGCCGCGCGTTTGTCCGCTGGGCTGGATAAGTAGGCAATAACATGGTGCAGAACCTGACGATCCCCGGGTACAAATTCCATACCGCTAATCCACACATCACGATCCAGATTTAGCTCAACGGGTACGTAGCGATAATCGATCACCCCTGTTG
>JAYNPH010000127.1:0-4951 GCA_038113685.1 Gammaproteobacteria bacterium | reverse complement strand
TATTTTTTGCGGCGGCACGTCCAGCACAATGTCGGGTTCTCCCAAGGAAAACTTCGGATCATCAAAAACCAGCGCCTGCAGAGGATCTGTCTTACCGTCTCTTGGCGCGCCCTGGTCGATCCATCGAATGAGCTTTTGTTTCTCGGCCACCGTTAGGCCAGCGATACCCTGGAACGACTTACCAACATGATTGTCGATCTGACCCGGCGGCATGCGGCGAGTCATGACCACCTCACGCATCATAGGCGACCAGCCCCGAACCATGGCGTGGCTGGACATCGACCATGGCCCGATGGCCCCATCGTGATGACAACTCACGCAATTGCGCTCCAAGATCGGAACGATGTCATTGGTATAGGAAATCTGATTCAAGGCAGCGTACTGAACCTTAGATCCAGCGGATTTAGCCCCTTGAACTACGCTAATCGTGCCCCGCTTTGCCAGCTCTTCCATGGCTTCAGCCAGTGATGCCGTCGTACCCCGGTGCAGGATCGTCATGGCGTCCGGATCAATAACAAAAACCTCTCCCATTGATTCAACGCCTAGGCTTGCTGCGACCATCTGACTTTCATCCATGAGCACCGGCAGTTCAGCGTCAGCTGCCAAAAGGCGCTGAGCGATGTCCACACGCCGATCCCCGGTAACGGGGTTCAAAACCCAAAACTGGGCTGATACGGAAAAACCCTGCGCAAGCTTAGACAAGGCTGCGACGGAACCGTCTTGTGCAAAACTGTCCCCGCCATCGACCAGAATCACCACGGCATCGTGATCGCCGAAATAGCTAAGCTGATAGAACTTTCCGGTGTGATCCAGCAGAGCGAAATCACCTACACGATCTGCCGCCAAAGCCGATGAAACAAAGGGCAACAGGCATATGAAAGCGAATAAACGTCGCAGAAGTGTCATAGGATATTCCTGAAATTAAGGTTGAATTTAGCTTTAATCGCGGCCCGGCAGAAAATAGATTACCGGCAGTTCTAATATATAGCACAATCGGGCATTTGCGCCGCATCGAAACTAGCCCCGCATCACTGGGATCAACTTATGTCATTTAACATTGGCTCATGGCTCGTGACCTATCGCTTTGCCTTGAGCGCGATGGCCTTAGTCATTGCCACTGCATTGGCTTGGGGCGTTCAGTACTCCGAGTTTGACGGCTCGCCTGAGGCTGTCTTGGCCGAGGGAGATCCCTTTAAAGCCGAGGTAGATCAAGCCAAAGAAGACTTCCCGCCCAACACCTCGTTGTTATTTGCCTTTCAAGTAGATGACGACGTTTTTATCCGCTCGACCCTATCGGCGATTGACGAATTAACCCGCCGGTACATTGAAATCGACTCTGCTGTGTCAGTTGGATCTATCCTTAATTACCGGCTCAACGAATCGGACAAAAAGGCCTATGGTCGCACCTACCTCGTGCCAGAGTTAGAGACTTTGACTGACGCCGATTTAGGCCCAATTCGGCAGATTGCTCTCGCTGACGCGGACCTGACCCGCAATCTACTCTCCCCGTCAGGCGACTTCACCATTGTAACGATTAAATACAAGCTAAACGAAAACACAGCTGAAGCCCGAATAGCCCTGGCGGAATCTGCCGTAGTTTTAAGAGACTCTCTGCGGGAGCAGTATCCTGATACCCGTATCTATGTTGTTGGTGGTCCGCTATTCGAGCGGGACAGTGTCATCGCCTCAGATAAAGACAATCGGGTGTTATTTCCCTTGGTGATGATTGTCGGGCTACTGCTGCTTTGGTTTTGCTTGAGGTCGATTTTGTCTTCTCTCAGCTTGTTTATCCTTACAGCAATAACGCTGGTTGTGACGCTAGGGACCCACGCTTGGTTAGGCATTCCGCTGAATCAAATTTCACGCCTAGGCCCCCTAGTTGTGGCGGTTATCGCCATGGCAGATGGTATTCACATCGTCTCGGTTTACGCTCAAGGTCTACTGCGCGGATTGGACAAACGCTCCGCCATGATCGAGAGCCTGAATATCAATTTTCGACCCATTGCCCTAGCCACAATCACAACCACCATGGGTTTTTTGAGCCTTAACTTCAGTTCTGCTCCCACCATTTACGGTTTTGGCAACATCATTGCTATCGGTGTGTGCTGGGCCTTCATTTTTACCATCATGCTGGTACCGGCCATGGTGCTTTTGCTGCCCGTGCACCGGGTACCTAAACCCCTAGGGGTTGGCAGCTTCATTGCCATCATGACTCGTTTGGCCGAACACTGGGAGCGCCCAGTGTTCTGGAGCAGCATAGGCCTTATTACCCTGACCTTGTGCCTGCTGCCCCTAAATAGCCTAGATTCTGATCGTTATGCCTTTATCGATGAAGACTCCGATGCACAGGTTGTCATCAAGGCCCTGCGCGAGAAGATTGGTAACGATCAGGCCTTGGTCTACATTGTCCGCAGTGAAAGGTACTACGGCATCACCGCAGCGGATTTTTTAGCGGACGTAAATCGCTTCAGCGGTTGGTTGGAAGAACAGCCGGAAACCAGCTTCGTCGCCAGTTACACTGACTATCTGAAGGCCCGCAACAAAGCCGACAACGACGATGATGAGGCCTTCCACGTCGTCCCCGACGATCAGTTAACGGTTATCGACTATCTTGTTGGCTACCAACTGGTGCAAGAGATTGAGCCCAGCCTGCAGCCGATTTTCAATAGCGACTATTCCGCCGTGCGACTGGTAGTTGCCACGTCCAACCTCAGCAATCAGCAGGTGCTGGACTTCGCGGACAGGATTGACGCATGGGCCAAGGACAACGTCTCATCGGATTTTGCGATCACCCGGGGCGACAACACGATTTTGTTCGCTCGGATTAACCAAACCATCAGTTGGGAACTGCTTCGCGGTTTTTCCCTCAGCTTTCTGCTGATCACCTTGACCATGATTGTAGGCCTGCAGAGCTTGAAATACGGTCTAATCAGCATTCTGCCGAACCTGTTCCCCGCCACCATTGTCTTTGGATTTTGGGGATTGTTCGTGGGTAATCTAAGCCCCTATACCCTGATGTTATTTTCCATCAGCATCGGGCTGGTTGTTGATGACTCTGTGCATATTTTAAGTAAGTACATCAGCGCCAAGCGGGAGGGGGCATCCCCCATTGAGGCCGTTCGCTACTCCATCGACAAGGCTGGCTCTGCTATCACCATCACGACCCTGTCCTTGGCCGTAGGAACCTTTTTGCTGATTTTCTCCAGCTCCGCTATCTTCAAAGACGTAGCTCTACTCATCACGCCCATCATCGTTACCGCCCTGTTCCTTGACCTACTCTTTTTGCCGCCACTGCTGATGCGCCTAGACGCGTGGTTTGAGGGTCTACGGTCGAGCAAAAAGGCGCTTGGGTCTTAGCATCGATGAGTTAAATTATAGCGTGTATCGGTGGTGGCCCACGCCAAGGCCCCGAACACGGAACAAGAGGAAAGGTTGGAGGAAACAGCTATGAAGCCAGTTTGTTTAGTTATTGGTGCAGGTGCCGGCATTGGCGGCAATGTGGCCGCAAAGTTCGCTCAAGAGGGGTACCACTCCGTTTTGTGTCGTCGTAGTGACGAAGACGGCTTGAACCGCATGGTCAACGACATTCAAAGTAGTGGCGGCAGCGCCTCAGGTTTTCTGCTAAACGCCATCGAAGACAACAGCATCGAAGACCGCGTGGCGGCTGTTGAGGCCGATATCGGGCCTATCGATACGGTTGTGTTTAATCTCGGCGCCCAGATCGGTGATCGCCCACTGGCCGCGACCACCTACAAAGCCTTTGAAATGGGTTGGCGCTTGGCGACCTTCGGCCTCTTCCGTACTGCGCATGCCGTTGTGCCTGCCATGGAATCCAGAGGCAAAGGAACGATCCTAGTGACATCGGCTACTGCCGCCGTGCGGGGCAATGCGGGTCAGCACAGTCACGCTGCCGCCATGGGTGGTCGCCGCATGTTGTGTCAGAGTTTGAACGCGCAGTTTTCCAAAAGCGGGATTCATGTGGCTCATATCTTGGTCGACGGTGCGGTGGATGCCCCGGACACTCTGGGGAAAATGCTGGGACCGGAGCGTTTTCAGGAACTTCGCGAAACTCGGGGAATGGAGCACGATGGCCTAATGCTGCCGGCTAAAATCGCCGAAACCTACTACCACGTCGCGCAGCAGCATCGCTCGGTCTGGACCCACGAATTGGATCTGCGCGCCTACTCAGATTTGCCATGGTGGAACCACTAGGCGCGGATTGGGAGATGCAGAATCGGCTACTGAGGGTCTAACCGCATCAGATAGCGAGGAGGAAACCCGGTCAAAATCCGAAAACCCAGCGGCAGAGCGTGATCCGCGTCGATCCGCTCATGCTCGCTCCCCACAAGCAGCACTGCCTTGTAGGGGGCTGTCGCGCCGTTGAAGGTAATTTCTACCAGATCGTTAGCTAACGCCGCCCGATACCAAGCCCGGGGCCAATGATTTGCAGCCACATACAGCTCGCCGTCCGTTTCCAGTCGAGCTACTACCCGATCCGATCCTTGACCGTCAGCGTCGAAGGTGGTGATCACCATGGTTTGCGCATCCGCGGGCTGAAAATAACCCAGCAACGACTCGAAGGTGACGATAACTCCCACATAAATCACAGCAAGAATTAGAAAAATCTTAATTGCGCGCATGTTTCCCCTCACCAACACAAATGAAATCCGTCTAGACCGCGCTCAAGCTCAGCCAGTAGGTCAATTTAGTCGCTGACAACCGATCTCTGCAACAGCACAACCGACAAGTTTTTATCTAAAGCGCCAAGTTGCTAACAATTCCTTGTGCTTGGATCAGGACTTCGTCAGAATTCCCGCGTCGGAGAGATGGCAGAGCGGTTGAATGCACTGGTCTTGAAAACCAGCAAGGTGTAACAGCCTTCCAGGGTTCGAATCCCTGTCTCTCCGCCACTTTTGCCCGCCGTTTTCTTTGCCTCGAGACCTGAGAAGTT
>JAYNPH010000126.1:0-5861 GCA_038113685.1 Gammaproteobacteria bacterium | reverse complement strand
GGAAAGGAGCGCGCAGGAAAGAAGCCTGCAGGAAAGGAGCCTGCAGGAAAGGAGCGTGCAGGAAAGGAGCGTGGAGATAGAACGTGGCCCAGATTGGTGTATTACAGAATTCTGTGCGGCGGCTGCATTGGATCGGTAATCGGTTTGCCGCTCAGGACTGCCTAACCATGGCAGGTTCTCTTACCTTTACATCTTTACTGGCGCTGGTGCCGGTGATGACGGTTGTTTATTTAGGCTTAGCCTACCTGCCTCAATACGCTTCCTTGGCCGTTGATGTCGAAAACTTTATTTTTCAAAACTTCGTGCCTAACAGTTCGGCGCAAATACAGGCCAAGCTCAGCGAATTCGCCGGAAGGGCTGAAAACCTGACAGTTCTGGGCTTGATTAGCTTGGCGGTGACTGCCTTGATGCTCATTTTGAGTATCGAAAAGCAATTCAATGCGATTTGGCGCGTTGCGATGCCGGCTTGGGGCCTCAGGCGCATGGCGTTGCTGATGGGCGTACTGACAGTTGGGCCGTCGTTGGTTCTTACGGGTTTGTGGATATTCACCGTTATAGTGTCTTTGCCGCTGATCTCTGGTGTGGATCACTTGATTGAGGGAGTCGGCATTTTGAGCTACATGCCGACTCTCTGTCTGTTCCTTGTGTTTAGTTTGCTCTTCAAAACCGTACCGAACACTCGTATCAGATGGTCCGAGGCCGCCCTAGGGGGGCTGGTCACTGCTGCAATATTCAAGGTCGCATTTCTGCTTTTTGCCAGGCTCTCCAGTTATTTTGTCTACGATGCGATCTATGGTGCTCTGGCGGCGTTGCCGGCCTTTCTGATTTGGCTCTTTCTCGTCTGGGTGATCTTGCTCCTGGGAGCCGTATTTGTCTGTTCGCTTCAGCGAACCCTGTAAACGTCCGATCAAGCCCGTGATTTCGTTGACTTGACTGTCATAGCCAGATGCCTGTCCGCACCATTTGCGGAGCGATTAGCATCTCTTTCTGCCAAACCCTCCGCGCCGTTAGGCATGGCTAGTATCCAATCTTTATTTGTTTACGTAAGCATTAACTAATGGTTAACATTGGGCTGAACAGGGCAGGCTGCTGTA
Organism: Gammaproteobacteria bacterium; assembly: GCA_038113685.1. Lineage (GTDB taxonomy): Bacteria > Pseudomonadota > Gammaproteobacteria > Pseudomonadales > Azotimanducaceae > UBA4421. The sequence continues at coordinate 4,767 of JAYNPH010000126.1, read as the reverse complement.
AGAGGTCTTCCCGCGAAAAACCGCAAGACCTTACCTAATTGTTGAGAGAGAAATATGATATCGAGAATGTTCTCCGCTTGTGTGTTCGCAGCGCTCTTAAGCGTTGGTAACGCCAGTTGGGCCGAGACCTATTCAGGACAGGTGGCCGGCGTGGGCGAGGTGGATGTGGAACTGCTTGTACGCGGAACGCCGAAGTTCCCGCGGCGAGCCAAGTCCTATGGTGTCAGTGGGTCCGTAGTCGTCCGGTTTTCCGTCGATGCAGAGGGCAACGCCATTAGTCCTGTTATCGTAGAGTCAAAGCCTCGTCGTATGTTCGACCGTTCAGCCATGCGCTACATGGAAACCCTGAAGTTTAAGCCCGTCGAGGTGGACGGGAAGGCGACAGAAGTGAAAGACGTTTTGATGACCGTGGCGTATGTTCTAGAGGGCTAAAACGGGGCAACGGCTAAAACCAGAAACAAATGACACAAAAACAATAAATAATTATGTCTATACGCAACAAACTACTTACGCTTCTTATTGCCGGATTTGCTGTTCTTCTCTCCATTTTCTTTGCGTCTACCCAGACGCTGAACTCTGCAGCTAAAAACTTTACCTCTGATTCACTTGCCCAAACCTACAGCGCTGCTTGGTTGTCAGCGTCTGATGCCCAATTTGAGCGCTCGGTGGAACAATTCGATCCTGAATTGGGCGCACCAGAAATCGTGCGTTACTGGGATCCCTATGAGAACGCCTTCGACGACAGTGGTGAGGCAAATCCTCTGGTAGCAGCGCTAGAATCCGACCGCCCAGACTTAGCGGTAGATTACTTCGATACGCTGTTTGCTGAGGCCGTTGATTTAGAGCAAATTAGCTTTGTTATGGTTTACACCACGACCGGGCGGCAGGTGTATTGTCTTTCCGGATTGTTTTTGCATGGGGCTGATCCCTGTGGCAAGAACGCTCGCCCAGACTTCTTTTTAAACTTTGACAGTTTTTTGCGAGATGCGCTGCAAAGCCCTACCCGCAACATTGTTCGCATTACCGACATTGCTGGTGAGAAGCCCCTGTCGATTAACGATTCGCTGTCCTTTGGCGTGATCAACGAAGACGAAGAGTCGGTGGCTCTGGTGGTCGTCGGCAAGAACCTAGTAGATAACTTAGAACTGTTTAGCGAAGACTTCGAGGTCCGCTTGGCCATTAGGTCTAACGGGCAGAGCATCAGCCTAGACGACTACTACGACGACGGCGGGGCGGAATCTAGCGAGTACGGTGTTGCCAACTTGCGCAAGTTGGTCGCTGAGGGGGAACGGCTTTCCATCGAGTCTTCAGATGCGACTTTTAGCGAGATCGTCACCGACTTGGGTGTTTCCATCACGTCAATACCCTTGAGTTACCAAGCCACGGCGAAAGAAATTAGCCTGATGATCTTCAAAGATCAAAGCGCCAGCATTCAACAGCAGCAACAAACCTCCTTTAACACCTACGCAAGTCTTGGCGTTGTTGTGCTGCTGGTGATTGCCGTCATCCTAGGTCTGACTTGGGGCGCATTCGGGCAAATCAAGGTGGCGATCGACGTGCTGCGGGGTATGGCCGAGGGAGACCTAAAGGCTGAAATGCCCGAGCGTAACCGTATTCTGGCGTCGGACAACGACGAGGTCGGGCGTCTGTCTGGAGCCATCGATCAATATCGAATCAAGCTGCTCGAGGCGGAAGAGCAGCGTGTTGAGCGATCTCGCAGACGGATTGAGCGCGACAATTTGATGTTCGAAAAGATGGAGACCTTGGCATCTGAGTTGGAAGGCGGGGCCAAGGAACTGATGCTCAACGATATTGAGCACATGCGTCATGAAGTTGACAGCGGTGATGACCAAGCCAAGGAACGCGCCTCGATAGAGCTGATGGGGGTGGCGTTCTCGCGTATGTCAGATGAAGTGACATCGCTGATCAACGCTCGTACCGAGGAGTTGGTACGCACTCGTGACGAGATCGATAGTTCCATTCGCTACGCTGCCCGATTGCAAAATGCCTTATTGCCCAAGCAGTATCCCGGCGACATATCCTTTAAGGTGCACTGGCGCCCCCGAGATTTAGTGGGCGGGGACATTTACTTCGTTCACAGCCTGCCCGATCGCGTTTACATCGCGGTGGTTGACTGTACAGGGCATGGCGTGCCCGGCGCGTTCCTTTCCATTATTGCCAGGTCGGTGCTGGAAAGAGCGATTGATGAACGCGAAATCCAAAATGCGGGGGACTACCTGACCAAGGCTCATAGCCTAGTGATGGAGACGCTAAGCCAGCAAGACAGCGCCAATGAAAAAATCGATGAAGGCTTCGATGGCGGGGTTTGCATTTATCACAGGAAAGAGCGGCGCTTGGAGTTTGCCGGTGCTAAGTCGTCCTTATTCCGGGTCAACAACGACGGTGCTTCGGAAATTAAGGGTGATCGTAAGTCCGTAGGCTCGTCGCGATCCGGCGGCGCTTTTCAATTCAACACGCACTCAATCGACAGCCCGCAAGGGGCCTTCGTCATGCTGACCGATGGCATCACCGACGTCATGAGTGCAGAGGATCGGCCCATAGCATTCGGTCGTCGTCGAGTGCTTAGGACGCTACAAAATTCTACCCAAACCACACCGGATGGTTTGGTGAACAACATCATGACCAACGTTGATCTTTACCGAGGCGGGGCACCGTATCGTGACGATCTGACGTTGTTGGCATTTTCGATAAATGCGGATGATGAAATTGTCCTTAAAGAGGCAGAGGAAGGGTAATGATGGAACAAGCAGCCACCCAGCGGACCCCGCTGATTGAAATCAACGAAGCACTCTGCCGTATGGTCGGGGAGTGCTACCCCGAGAACATACAGGAGTTCTCAGCGCCGGTGATGTCATCGCTGCGATCCTTGGTGCCAGATACGGGCACGTTTACAGTCGAGCTGGAACTGTTTTATTTCAACAGTTCTTCAGCCAAGTTCTTTTTTGATTTTTTCGAATTCTTCGAAGAAAAGGCGGCGGCAGGCCTAAACGTTAAGATCAATTGGAACTACCGAGCGGACGACGACACCATGCTCGAAGCTGGCGAAGATTTTTCTGAGGATGCGGAGTCCTGTCAGTTTGAACTGGTCGAAGTCGAGGTGCCGAACGACCTCGAGTCCTAATGGCTAGCATCGGCAGCCATTCTGCATCGCCTCGGAATCCATTGGAGATAAATCCATGATCAATGACGAAACTCTCGAGCTTCATAAGTTCATGCAAACTCGGCGGACGCTCTTTTGCTACTCCGGACCGCTCTCAGAAGATTTGCTGACATCCATTTCCAACCCGGTGCGCCAACAGCTGTCGGAGTCCGATTCCGATGAAGGCGTGGCCAAGCGGGTGTTCGGCGTGTTTATTGAACAAGCCCAAAACATCATTCGCTATGCAACCTTGCGGGCCGATACGGGTGAGGGTGTAGGCACCATCGCAATCAGTGTTACCGAAGATGACGGGTTTTTGATCGAAGCGGTGAACGCCATCGACTCCACCAAGCGTACGGCGCTGGAGAGCACGCTGTTAGAATTGAGCATGAAAGACGCCAAAGAACTGCGAAAAATGTACAAAGAGCGACTGCGCAGCGGTCCTCCCGAAGGATCTAAAGGCGCGGGCCTAGGCTTTATCGAGATGGCTCGCCGGGTACAGCGCTTCGAGTTCGAGATCGCCGATACGGAAAATGGCCCTGTTTTCGTTTATCGGGGCTACGTCTCCTAAATCGACCGCTTGATGCTAGTCCGATAGCGAACCCAGACCCTCGACCGCCCGGCAGAGCAGGGATTTAGAGCAGGGATTCTTGGGCGGACTCTTCCTTAATTTTAAGCTGGAGCTTATCAATAGCCTCCTCGAGAGATGCCCGAGCGGCTTCCAGTTGATCCGGTGTTAGCTGTGAGATATCTGTGTTCACCATCGAGTCGCCGATTTCTAGCGATAGGCGCGATGACAAGTCCGCATCGTCGCTGATGGGGCGGAAGGTTCGCACCATACCAAGTCCCTTGGCATGGATGGTTTCCCCCTCCTGACAGGGAATGCGATCGCTTACCAAGGAATAGGTGTCGAAAGACATTAAAATGTCGCCGTTGTCGGCTGCGGTCTCAAGGCGAGAAGCCGTGTTTACGCCAGAACCAACCGCCGTGTACTCCAAGCGCAGGTCGCTGCCGAAATTACCCACGGTGGCGAAACCCGTGGCAATCCCGATGCGCATTTCAAGGGGCTCTTGCAGGCCGTGATGGTGCCAGTGATGCTGCATATCTTTGAGGGTGCGCTGCATTTCCATGGCCATGTTGACGCAGGCAATGGCGTCTTCTTTAACCCCCTTGGTATCTGGGTCGCCGAAGAACAGCATAATGGCGTCACCAATGTACTTGTCGACGGTGGCACCGTAACGCAGGGCGATTTCTGTCATGGTGCCCAGATACAGATTCAATATTTCCGTAACGTCCTCGGACTCCAGATTTTCTGCAATGGTGGTGAAACCGCAGAGGTCGGCGAAAAAAACGGTCAGTTTTTTACGTGAACTGACTCGGGCGACAGCCTTGTTGCCGCTGAAAATGGACTGATACAGCTGTGGTGATAGGTACTTCGATAGCTGGGTGGACAGTCCTTCTAGCTGTCGGTTGGTCTCTTGCGCTTCCTGGGATAACTCGGTCAGTCGCTTTTCGCTTTTATCGCTCAGCTTGATAATACGACGGGTGGTTTTCAGCAGCTTTTGATATTCCTTAAAAGCGTACTCTTCCAACCCGCGGCTCTCGTA